>NZ_JBEXGT010000034.1:0-113213 GCF_040607475.1 Sphaerisporangium sp. NPDC005288
ACACCCGGTTACATTCCGAACCCGGAAGTTAAGCTTTCCAGCGCCGATGGTACTGCACCGGGGACGGTGTGGGAGAGTAGGACACCGCCGGACAACATTTGATAGATAGTTATGTGTGTTATGCAAGGTAGGCCATCCACGGTGTGGATGGCCTACCTGCGTTTACGGACCTTTAGTCTTGCCCTGGCTGGAGGCGGTGGAGCGGTGGCTCCGCTCCGGACAGTCCGCGGGCACCCGGGATCCGCGCGAAGAAGCCGCTCACGAGAACCGGGGATTCCACGGCCGTCACGCCGGCGCATTCGGCGCGATCTTGCGCGCCAGTCAGTGTCCGGGGTCGGCGAGTGCGACTTCGTACTGCCGCTCGATCACCTGTTTCATCTCCTCCGCGCCGCGTTGGACGCGGATCCTGATCTCGGTGGCGAGCGCGTGCGGCAACACGTCTGTGATCCAGACGACCCGGCCCGCCCGGTCACCCTCGGAGTGAACCTCGAAACAGGCGTGGTGGTGCTCGATCGGTGGCCGAGCGCCCTCGACGACGGAGTAGGCCAGGCGGCGGGCGTCGTCGTCGATCGCGATGATCAACTCGTGGATCACATGTCCGTCGGGGAAGGTCAGGAACCTGTGGTCGCCCTCGATGCGGGTGTCGGCGACGCGGCCGGGCAGCAGGCGTTGGTGAACGGCGCCCACATCGCGCAGCACGTCCCAGATGTACTCAGGGGACGTGTCGATCACGAACTCGTGGCGGATGGATGCCATGGCGCGGGGACCCCTTTCATTCCGGACTCCTCTACAGCGGGCGAATCGTGTTCGAACGGGAAAGCTTCTGGTCATGTGCCAGTCCGTCTGCAGCAGGACCTGTTCGCCGTTGACGGGGATCGGGCCCAGTGATGATCGCACAAGGTCGTCGTGAGTGTGGATCGGCCTGCTGACGTCAGAGCCGCCGGAAAGGTCGTTTCAGTGACGGAGAGCCCGCGGTGTTCGGGCGAATGGATGGTTGGGGGGTGGGGGCTTGCTAGGCTGGACAGGGCCGGGCCACCCCACCACGGGTGGCCTTCGTCGCGTAAGGCGCCAAAGGGCGGGCAGCGACAGAGTGAACGGGCCTTGAGTCCCGCGGCCGGATGACCCGTCCCCTCCGCGCCATGGTCGGCGCTACGGGTGAACGCCGATCACGGCGCACGCGGTGAGCGAGCAACGAAGGACAGAAGTGAACAGAGATAACGGACGTGAGGACTCGGGCCGTCCCGAAGATGGCGGGAACCGCTCGGGCGAGGGGTCCGGAGCATTCCGCGGTGACCGCTCCGACAGCGCGAAGGAGGGGCGACCGGCCGACGGCTACCGCGCGGGAGCGCGCGGAGAGAGGCGCTCCGGCGATGGTCCGCGCTACGGCGAGCGCCGCGAAGGCGGCCCTGGCGGCCCCGGCGGCTCGTACGGGTCTCGCGACCGTGATTCTCGTGGAGGACGCCCCTTCCAGCGCGACGACCGCGGCGGTCGGCCGTTCAACCGAGAGGGCCGGAGCGGGGCCGGCGAAGGCCGGTCCTTCGGCCGTGACGACAGGGCAGGGGGCTCTGGTCGCTCCTACGAGCGCGGTGACCGCCCTGATCGTCCCGACCGCCCGGGCCGTGGCTTCGACCGTGGCGACCGCCAGGACCGTCCAGGCCGCTCCTACGACCGTGGCGACCGTCCGAGTGGTCCGTCGGATCGCGGTGACCGGCCCGGGGGCTCGTTCGATCGCGGTGACCGTCCGGGTGGCTCCTTCGATCGTGGAGATCGGCCGGGGCGGCCCTACGAGCGTTCTGAGCGGGGGGGCTATCAAGATCGCGCCACGTTCGGCCGTGGCGACCGTGGCGACCGTCCTGGACGCCCCTCTGAGCGTGGTGAGCGCGGCGGCTACCAGGGCCGTCCCTCCGACCGAGGGGACCGGCCGGAGCGTCCCGCCCGTTCCTTCGAGCGCGGGGATCGTCGTGACGACCGCAGTGGCGGATCCGGCGCCGGTGAGCGTTCGTACAGTCGTGGCGATCGGGACGGCGCCCCCCGTAGCGGCCAGGGATTCCAGGGGCCGCGCGGTGACCGCCCGTACGGCGGCCGGTCCGAGTCGCGCTACGGAGATCGGCGCGAGCAAGGCGCCGGCGGCTCCTCCGGCTGGCGCGACCGTGATGACCGTGGAGGCCGTCCTTCCGGCCCCGGGCGGGGCGACCGCGAGAACCGCCCGTTCCAGCGGGACGATCGCACAGGTTCGGGCTCTCGTCCCTTCAACCGTGAGGGACGCGAAGGCCATCAAGGACGGGACGACCGCGGTGGCGCGGGTTCCCGTCCGTACAACCGGGATGACCGCGGTGACCGGCAGGGCCGGCCCTCCTTCAGGGACGACCGTGGTGGCCCTGGGGGCCGTCCGTTCGACCGCGACGACCGTGGCGGTCGCTCGTTCGACCGTGGTGACCGTGGCCCGCGTTCCTTCCAGCGGGATGACCGCGGCGACCGTGGTCCGCGCTCCTTCGACCGCGACGACCGTGGTGGCCGTTCCTTCGACCGTGACGACCGCGGCGGTCGCTCGTTCGACCGTGGCGACCGTGGTGGCCGTCCGTTCGAGCGGGATGACCGTGGCGGGCGACCTCCGGGCGCCGGCGACCGGGGCGGAAGGCCGCCGTTCCAGCGGGACGACCGCCGTGGTCCGGGAGCACGCCCGTTCGGCGGAGAAGGCCGTCCGGGCCGTGACGACCGCGGTGACCGCGGTGGGTTCGCGGCGCGCGGGTCCCGTCCCGGAGATCGCGACGACCGTCCGCAGGGCGGCGGCGAGCGCCGGTTCGGTGGCGGCGACCGGCCGTACGGGCGCGACACCCGAGGCGAAGGCGGCGATCGTCCCTTCCGCCGCGACGACCGAGCCGGCTCAGGGCCGCGCCCGTTCAGCCGTGAAGGACGGGACGACCGCGGTCCCCGCGAGGGGCGCACGTCCACTGACGACCGGAACCGGGAGTACGGCGACCGCGGTCGGTACGGCTCCAGGGATGACCGGGGCGACGCCGGTCAGGGTGAGCGCGGTGGCTCCCGTGGCCGCTACGGCCGGGAGGGTGGCCGCCCGTTCGCGCGCGACACCGAACACGGCCCCCGCGATGGGCAGGGGCGCCGGGAGGAGCATGTCGCCATTCCGGAGCTGGCGGCGGACATCACTCCCGAGGAGCTGGAGAAGGACGTCCGCGACGAGCTCCGCTCCCTCCCCAACGACCTCGCCGCCATGATCGCTTCTCATCTGGTGGCCGCGGAGCGCGCGCTGGGGGACGACGACGCCGAGCTCGCGTACGAGCACGCGAAGGTCGCCCGCCGGTTCGCCGCGCGCATCGGAGTGGTGCGGGAGGCGGTGGGCCTGGCCGCCTACCGTGCCGGACACTACGCCGAGGCGCTCAGTGATCTGCGCGCCGCGCGCAGGATGACCGGCTCGGACGAGTTCCTGCCGATCATGGCTGACTGTGAGCGCGGACTGGGGCGTCCGGAACGGGCGCTGGACCTGGTCCGTTCGCCCGAGGCCGAGCGCCTCGACCGTGCGGGGCGCATCGAGCTGGCGATCGTGGAGTCGGGCGCCCGCCGCGACCTCGGTCAGCACGACGCGGCCGTCATCACTCTGCAGCGGGTGCCGGAACTGCGCAACCAGGAGCCGCATCCCTGGTCCGCCCGCCTGGCCTTCGCCTACGCCGACGCCCTGGCGGAAGCCGGGCACGAGAGTGCGGCGACCGACTGGTTCGAGCGGGCCATGATGTTCGACGAGGACGGAGAGACCGACGCGGCCGAGCGGTACGCGGTCCTCACCGGAGCCGTCATCGAGGACATCGAGGAGGACGAGGAGGACGGCGAGTTCGACGTGGACGGCGACGCGCTCGTCGAGGATGGCGAGGACGGCGACCCGGCCGAGCCGGGCGCCGAGCGCGATGACGAGACCGCCACTGAGTCGGATGACTTGGATGACTCGGGCGGCGAGTCCGGGGAACAGGCCGGTGCTGGTGTCCAGGTCGGATCCGAGGTGAGTGCTGCCGAGGATCCCGACGCCGGTGAGGAAGCCCCTGCGGCTGTGGCGTCCGCCGACAGCTCGGCCGAAGAGCCGGCGCCGTCGCCGAAGTCCACTGTCGTCACGTCCGTCGCCGCACCGTCCGCGTCCTCCTCGGTGGCCTCACCGTCCGAAGTGACCGACAAGCCGGGTAAGTCCGACGAATCGGCGGGGATGGAGACGGCCGAGACGCCGGCCAAGGCGTCGGGGACGGCGACCGAGGCGTCGAGGACGGGGGGCGAGGACGTGCAGGCCGCCGAGGCCCAGGTACCGGACGGTCCCGCGCCGGAGACTCCGCGCATGGAGATCGGCATGGGGCCGGCCTTCATCGAACCCGACTTCGGTGTTTCGGCGAGACCGGTTCCGGGGGATGTTCTGGAGGACGACGATGACGACGACGACGCCGATGTCCAGCCGCGCAGGCCGGACCGGCGTGATGCCTGACAGGCGTGGAGGCTGACGAAGGGTGGTGGGCGCCGACAGACTCGAGGCATGCGGCGCCCGCCACTCATCGTTCCCTCGCCAGATCGATCTAAGCCTGCTCGGCGCGAGACATCGCCACCGTGCCCCGGCTCGCCCGGCGCACGACACCAGAGCGGCCTTCAGCCCGAGGAGGGCTCGGCGCGGTCGAGCCAGTGCAGGATGCCGGCCACGTTGAACGGGACTCCGCTGATCATTTCCATCTGCCGCACCGTCTCGGCGTCCTCCGGCGCGGGGGCGGCGTAGCGCTGACGGGTCTTCTCGCCCACCATCGCCACCGCGTGGTCGAGGTCCATGCCCTGGGCGTGGGCCTGGCGGGTCAGATCAACCCAGACGCGCAGCTCCTCGGCCGATCGGTCCAAGATCTCGGAGACGTCGGAGACGGGTCCGTAGTGGCTGAACAGCAACCGCTGGGGGCCCAGGTCCTTGAACAGCGACACCGAGTTCAGTGCCGTCCGCAGATCGAAGTCCGGGGGAGGCGTGGCGGGCCGCACGTCGCCGGTCTGCGGCAGGTACACCCCCGCGGCGTCGCCGACGTAGAGGTCGCCGGTCGCCGAGTCCAGCAGTCCGACGTGGTGCTTGGCGTGCCCAGGGGAGTAGTGGCTGGACAGCGTGCGGCCGCCGCCGAGGTCGATGGAGTCGCTGTCGTCCAGGGCCCGGATGCGAGATGCCTCGGTGGGCGACAGGGTTCCGAAGAGCGTGTCGAGCTGGTCACCCCAGACCTTTTTCGCGCTGGCCATCAGGACGGTCGGATCGGCGAGGTGACGTGCGCCCTTCTGGTGCACGACGACCTCGGCCGAGGGGTAGAACCCGGCGATGTCGCCGACGCCTCCGGCGTGGTCGAGGTGGATGTGGGTGACGACCACCGTGGCGAGATCGTCCGGTCCGACCCCCAGGGAGGTGAGCGCGTCGCGGACGACGGGAGCGGAGGTCGAGGTGCCGGTCTCGACCAGGCAGGGCCGGTCGCCGAGGATCAGATAGCCCGCGGTGATCCCTGAGAATCCCGCCATGCGCGTGTCGATCTCGTAGACTTCTCCGCCCAGTGGCGTGACGTTGTCCACAGCTGCTCCTTCGTTCCCGGGGCGCGCGCCGTGCCCGCGACCCCTATGTTCGTACCACCTGGGCGATCCCACGGGTGACCCGCGGTCACGTTTCTCCGCTCGCCTCAGGCTCCCGCGATGTTTTCCACAGAACGACGTTCGAACCCCGTGTGGTCCGGCCTGGTGGCGAAGGATGGCCCTGCCATGGACAGGACGCGGCAGGAAAGGGGTTCCCATGCACCGCAACGAGGTGACGCTGGTCGGCCGGCTGTCCAAGCCGGCGAGGCGCAGAGAGCTGCCCAGCGGAGATGTGATGACCATGTGGGGGCTCGCGGTGCGCCGGCCCGCCGAGCATCCGAGCGGCAAGAAGGCCGACGGCATCGCGTGCGTCACCTTTGATCCCGAGGTGGGCGCCAGGGTGGCCGGGTGGCGGGTCGACGACGTCGTCACGGTCGAGGGAGCGCTGCACCAGCGCTACCGGGGCGGCGCCGGCGGCGGAGTCAGCACCTACGAGGTCGAGGTGCGCGAGGCGCGCCGCCTACAGGCCCGAGATCCCGGACGAAGAGACACGGCCGCCCCGTCCCCCACGGCCGCGGCCCAAGACCACGCGGACGGTCCCACCACCGCCGCCGAGCACCGACCACCGGTCCGGCATTCGGCCGGCGACGGGGTGAGCCGTCGACAGGACGGACCGAGCGGCGCCCCATCTGTTGGAGGCGAAGCGAACGGCCATGGAGCGGAGTCAGTTGGTGGAGAAGGTGCGCAGGACGAGGCCGGTGCGGGGCTTGGGGCCGAATGAGGTGGACTTGCGGGGCACGCGCTCGCCTCCGGCGGCGATGGCCAGCACGTTCTCGACCGTCAGGGGCGGGACGATCACCGCCGTACCCGACTCGCGGCCGGCCATCCGGACGGCCAGGTAGGGGTCATGGTGGACGATGCGCACGGTCTGCTCGTCGTCCTGCAACCCCCAGACCTTGGGCAAGAGGAACTCCGAGAGGATCGACGTGACCAGAGACTTCCAGGCGTCCGACCGGGCCGCCGGCATCGCATGCTCCAACTGCACGGCGTCGGGGTCGGTCAGCAGGTGGCTGTGCCCCTCGCCGCCCAGGACGAAGGCGGGGCCCGTCGCCGTGGCCAGGGCCTCCAGCGCCTCCTCCAGCCGGACGAACTCGTGCACCCGCCAGGCTCCCTTGGCCCGTGCCGCGGCCTCTTCCAGGGGCAGCCCGGGGATGACCCGGTGGATGGCCTTGAGGTCGGGCGGGTAGGCCCGGGAGTCCACCAGCATGGCCAGGCCGAAGTCCCAGGCGCCCGCGCCGCGTCCCTGTGAGTGGTAGTCCCGTTGCAGGGCGAGGTAGGTGGCGTACCGGTGGTGGCCGTCGGCGATGAGGGCCTGGCACCCGTAGAGGGCGTCCGCCACGGTCCGCAGTTCCGCCGGATCGGTGAGGGCCCACAACCGGTGCGAGATGCCGTCGTCGGTGCGGATGTCCAGGAGCGGAGTCCGCGTCGAGGCCACCTCGTCGACCAGCTCCGAGGCGGCGGCGCCGTCGCCGTCGTACAGCAGGAAGATGGGCTCCAGGTTGCTCTCGGTGGTCTTCATGAGCGCCAGGCGATCGGCCACCGTCGCCGGCATGACATTCTCGTGCGGCAGCACGATGCCCTTCTCCGGTTCAGAGAGGGCGAGGTCACCGATCAGGCCGCGGAGCAGCACGTCAGGCCCGCTCTGCTCGTAGACGTAAAGGGAAGGGAGATCGTCGACGACGAGTACGCCCGAGTCGAGCCACACGGTGAGGGTCTCCCGAGCCTCGGCGTAACGGTGCTGGTCGGCCCCGGGAAGGATCAGCCGTACCACGTTGTTGGGGTGAGCGTCGAGGAGATGGCGGACGTCTTCGCGCGAGACGAGGTCGTACGGTGGAGAGGTGACGGCAGCCAGATCGTCCACTGCGAAACGCACACCCCGGAACGGGCGCAATACCAGTCCGTCAGGCGACGGCAGTTCAGAGATGGCCATACCGGGCATGGTGCCATAAGGCCCGCGTCGCTCAGAGACAGCCCCGACGTCGTAGCGCTGCCCGGCTCGTCAGGAAGCCGGGATGACATGTCCTCTGAAGGAGGCCTCTGAAGATGGTGCAGGGACGAAGCGGGCCGGAGCCCCCCGACTACCAGCCGAACGCTCCTGTGGATCATGTCTACGACCCGAATGCTCCTGCCGGTGACGTCTATGAATGGTTTCAGCGCGGGGTCAAGCTGCTGAAGGACGGCAGCCCGGCCGCCGCGGCGGCGATCCTGGCGCGGGCCGCCGATGCCGAACCCGATTCGCGCAGCATCCGGGAGGCTCTGGCAAGGGCGCAGTTCAACTCGCGCCGGTACGAGGACGCCGCCGACAGCTTTCGCTGGATCGTCTCCGCCAACCCCACCGAGGACTACGCCTACTTCGGCCTGGGCATGGCCTTGTGGCGCACCGGCGACATGAAGGCCGCCCAGGAGCATCTGGCCATGGCCGTGGCGATGCGCCCGGACCTTCGCGACTACGTCTCCGCCCTGAAGCAGGTCCGCGCCACCTTGCGAGCCCGCCAAGCCTGACTGGAGGTGGGTCGGCCTGGCCTGAGGAGGGCTGGTCTGATCTGGGGCGTTGGGGGAGTGCGGGGTGAGGGTGGTGGCCGGGTCATGGGAGTGTCCGGGCATCGGAAATAGTGGGGCCATGGCAACCACGCTGATCGACCTCTACGACACCTTGCTGCTCGATCTCGACGGAGTCGTCTACCTCGGCCGCCAGCCGGTGAAAGGCGCGCCCGAGGCGCTGACCCGGGCCGGTGACACCGGGGTGCGGCTCGCCTACGTGACCAACAACGCTTCTCGCACACCGGCGGCGATCGCCGAGCACCTGGTGTCCATCGGGGTTCCGGCCACGCCGGACGACGTCGTGACCTCCGCCCAGGCGGCCGCTCGCATGATCGCCGAACGGGTGCCGAAGGGATCGGCCGTGCTCGTGGTCGGCGGCATGGGCCTGCGCTCCGCCGTGCGCGGGCAGGGGTTGCGCCCGGTGACGACCGCCGCGGACGCGCCCGTGGCCGTGGTCCAAGGCATTTCGCCTGATCTGTCCTACGCCCTGCTGAGTGAGGGAGCGCTCGCGGTTCGTCACGGAGCCTGGTTCGTCGCGGCCAACGGTGACACCACCATGCCGACGAACCGGGGGGTCCTGCCCGGCAACGGTGCGATGACCCGCGTCATCGCGACCGCGACCGGGGTCGAGCCCGTGTCGGCGGGCAAACCGGAACCGCCGCTGCACCGGGAGTCCATGCTGCGCACAGGCGCCGAGAAGCCGCTCATCGTGGGAGACCGGCTGGACACCGACATCGAGGCGGCGACCCGGGCGGGCGTCGACAGCCTGCTCGTGCTGAGCGGGGTCACCGGCCCGCTGGACCTGCTCGTCGCGCCGCTCGAGCACCGTCCGACGCACATCGGCACGGACGTCTCCGCCGTCCACCTGCCGCCGGCGCCGGTCACCGGCGAGGGCGACGAGTGGGTCCGGGAGGGCTGGGTGGCGCGATGGGAGTCCGGCGAGCTGCGCCTGAAGGGCGAGGGTGACCCCTTGGACGGGCTCCGCGCCGCCTGTGCCGCCTCCTGGGCGCACGCGGGCGACGGCCGGGCCGACAAGGCCGCCCTCACCCATGTCATGGCGGCTCTGTCCCCCTGACGGCCCGTCCCTCGGGCGCCTCGGTGGTGGTGGCGCTCAGATGGTCCTGTCCGCGGTGGTCATGGTGGTTCCGCACCTCTGACGGACCTGTCCGCCGGTGTCGTGGTGCGTTTCGGCGCCCTGATCGTCTGTGCGTGGGGACGGGCGGTGCTGGAGCCGTGAGGGAGGGCGGATGGTCGCGGGGGTCGCCGGCCGGGGGCTTCAGAGGAGTTTGCGGAGCCGTAGGAGGTCCCCCAGGCTGGCGTCGATCTTGACCCGGCCGCCCAGAAGTGCCCGTGCCATGTCGAGCTCGCCGTTCACCATGGAGAGCAGATCGTCGCTGGAGATGCGGATGCGCACATCGGCGGGCCGCCCTGTCGAGGGAGGGGCGTCGGTGAACGGCTCGAGGCCGTCATGGTGGATCCGCCCGTAGAAGGTCACGTCCAGATCGGTGATCCGGCAGCTCAGGCTTCTGTCCACCACATGCTTGGTACGGGTCTCTGGATCAAGCTCGGCGAACTGCTCGGCGAGTTTGTCCAACGCCGCCCTGCACTCGTCGACGGTCGCCATGCGTGGTACCCCTTCTCATCCCCGAAGCCCCTCTGACTTACGGAAGGTAGCGTTTCACTTGAGTACTACGCCAAATCCGGCGCGCGAGCGCGGCCCGGGCAGAGAAGAGCATCACATGGATGGCCGCTTCCGATACGGTCAGGGTCTACGGCCGTCGCGTAGGCGGCGGTGACCCGGCGAGCGACCATTCCATCATGTCCCTGATCGGCCCCCGCGACCAACGAACACACCGCGAGTCGGCGGCACAGGGGCGAAACGGACACGCCGCACGGCGGAGCAAGCACGAGACGTGGAGACGACGCATGACGGAGAGCGGCGAGGCCCGCGTGGCCGCCGCCCTGGCCAGGCTGGGCGGCCTGGGCGAGGTTCCCGTCCGGGAGCACGTCCCGGTGTTCGAGGAGGTTCTGGGGGGCCTGGAGGCCACCCTCGCCTCCGTGGACGACGCCTCCCCGATCCAGGGGGACGGCGTCTCCTGATGGCCGGGCGAATTCTCATGCCCAGGTGGGCGTCTTCGGCCGCCTCAGTCCCCGCGCCGAGACGATCGGCCCCTGCGCAGGCCGGGCGGGCCTTCTCGGGCCGCACCACTCGCGCGACGGCAGGACGGGCTACGTCGGCCGGGGGGTGGGTTCGGTGAGCCGTCGGATACGGCTGGACAGCGAGCTGGTGCGCCGCGGCCTGGCCCGCTCCAGGGAGCAGGCCGCGGAGCTGATCTCCGGCGGCCGGGTCAGCGTCGGCGGCCGTACGGCGGCCAAGCCCGCGACCCAGGTGGACACGGCCTCGGCGATCGTGGTCGTCGAAGCCCCGGAGGGCCCCGACTACGTGTCGCGGGGAGCCCACAAGCTGATCGGCGCGCTGGAGGCGTTCGAGCCGCGCGGCCTGGCCGTCGAAGGGCGCCGCTGCCTGGACGCCGGAGCCTCGACCGGCGGTTTCACCGACGTGCTGCTGCGGCGCGGAGCCGCGCACGTCCTCGCGGTCGACGTCGGGTACGGCCAGCTCGCCTGGTCGCTGCGCACCGACGATCGGGTCACGGTCATGGAGCGGGTCAACGTGCGCGACCTGACCCGCGACGCGGTGGGCGAGCCTCCAACGCTCGTCGTCGGCGACCTGTCGTTCATCTCGCTGCGCCTGGTCCTGCCGGCTCTCGCCGCCTGCGCGGCCCCGGAGGCCGACTTCGTCATGCTGGTGAAGCCGCAGTTCGAGGTGGGCAAGGACCGCGTGGGGGCGGGGGGCGTCGTCCGCGACCCCGGCCTGCGCGCCGGCGCCGTCCGGGACGTCGCCGCCGCGGCGGCCACGCTGTCGCTCACGGTGCGCGGTGTGACGGCGAGCCCCCTGCCGGGCCCGTCGGGCAACGTCGAATATCTGCTCTGGCTCGGCAAGGGGCCGGGGCCGGACCCTGTCACAGACCTGGACGCCGAGATCGATCGCGCGGTCACGGAAGGTCCCCAGTAGTGCGCGACCTACCCGCGGGAGGAGCGGCGCCAACGATGGACAGCGCGAAGCGTACGGTGCTGATCACGGCTCACACGGGGCGCGAGCCGGCGGTCGAGAGCGCGCGGCTGGTGATCCATCGGTTCCTCGCCGAGGGGTTCACGGTCCGCGTCATGGAGCCGGAGGCCGAGGAGATCGCCGCTCCCGGCGTGGACGTGGTGCCGGCGAGCCCCGCCGCCGCCGAGGACGCCGAGGTGTTCATGGTGCTCGGCGGCGACGGCACGCTGCTGCGCGCGGCCGAGCTCGCCCGTCCGGCCCGCACCCCGCTGCTGGGCATCAACCTCGGTCACGTCGGTTTCCTGGCCGAGGCCGAGATGGCCGACCTCGCCGAGGCCGTGGACCACGTCGTGACCGGCCGGTACGGCGTCGAAGAGCGGCTGACGCTCGATGTGAAGGTCCGCGCCAACGGCGAGCTGCTGGCCTCGACCTGGGCGCTCAACGAGGCGAGCGTCGAGAAGCGCGACCGCATGCTGGAGGTCGTGGCGGAGATCGACGGCAGGCCGTTGTCCCGGTGGGGATGCGACGGCGTGATCTGTGCCACTCCGACCGGTTCGACGGCGTACGCGTTCTCGGCGGGCGGGCCGGTCGTGTGGCCGGAGGTCGAGGCGCTGCTGCTGGTGCCCAACAGCGCCCACGCGCTGTTCGCCCGCCCCTTGGTGGTCTCTCCGCGCTCCAACATCGCCATCGAGATCCTTCCCGGCACGTCGGGGGGAGTCCTGTGGTGCGACGGGCGGCGCCGCTTCGACCTGCCGCCGGGCGTGCGGGTGGAGGTCCGGCGCGCCGACCTGCCGGTGCGGCTGGCGCGCCTGCACGGCCCGGACACCACCGGAGCCCCGTTCACCGACCGTCTCGTCGCCAAGTTCGACCTGCCCGTCCAGGGCTGGCGCGGCCGCGTACGCCACTGAGCCCTGGTTCCAGGGGGCGCGGGCCGGTGGGATGCGCGGCCGGAGGCCGCGCGGCCGGGATGTCCGCCCGGCCGTCGCCCCCTGTCCGAGGGCGGGGCGGGCGACGGGCATCCAGGTCCCGTCGCCACAAGACGTGGAATGTACGGTTTCTGGTCGTATCGACCGGTTAGGTGCGCTCCTTTGAGGCGCAGAGGGCACCGGTCATCGAAAACCTTGGCGATTTCCGCGTAGGATCGACCCGCACAAAAGAGGTGACCGAGCCAAGCTCCACACGCTCCGGCGAGGTGCCCGAGCGGAGGCGGCGCGGCGAAACGGCGGGAGGGACCCAGTGCGGCCACGGGTCGATGAGGTCCGGATCAAAGGGCTCGGGGTGATCGACGAGGCTGTCCTGAAGCTCTCCTCGGGCTTCACCGTCGTCACCGGCGAGACCGGCGCGGGCAAGACGATGGTCGTGACAGGGCTCGGGCTGCTGTTCGGCGGCCGGGCCGACCCCGCGCGCGTCCGCCCCGGCGCCGAGCGGGCCACGGTCGAGGGCACGCTGTTCGTCGAGCAGGGCGGCCGCGTCGCCCAGCAGGTCGAGGACACCGGCGGCGAGATCGAGGACGGCGAGCTGATCATCGCCAGGACGGTCTCCACCGAGGGCCGCTCCCGCGCGTGGCTCGGCGGCAGGTCCGTGCCGGTGGGCACGCTCACCTACCTCGCCGAGGACCTCGTGGCCGTCCACGGCCAGATGGACCAGCAGCGGCTGCTGCAGCCCGGACGCCAGCGCGCCGCGCTCGACCGCTACGCCGGTGAGGAGCTCGTCAAGCCGCTCCGGGCCTACACCCAGGCATACAAGCGCCACAGGGAGGTCGGCGAGACGCTCCAGGAGCTCACGACCAAGGCGCGCGAGCGGGCCCAGGAGGCCGACCACCTGCGCTTCGGGCTGGAGGAGATCGAAAAGGCCGACCCCAGGGCCGGCGAAGAGGCCGAGCTCAGGCAGGAGGAAGAGCGCCTCGCGCACGCCGACGCGTTGAAGAACGCCGCCGTGACCGCCCACTCCGCCCTGCTCGGCGACCCCATGGCCGCCGTCCAGGGGCTGCAGGACGCCGTCTCCCTGCTCGGGCAGGCCCGGGCGGCGGTCGAGGCCGTCCGCGAGTACGACACGGCGCTGTCGGGCATCGGCGACCGCCTCGCCGAGGCCGGGTACCTGGTGTCGGACGTGGCCACCGAGCTGGCCGCCTACTCCGAGTCCGTCGACGCCGACCCCGCCAGGCTGGCCGCCGTGCAGGAACGCCGCGCGCTGCTGAACGGCCTGATCAGGAAGTACGGCCAGGACAGCGAGGCGGTCCTGGCCTGGGCGAAGTCGGCCGCGGTCCGCGTCGGCGAGCTGGCGGGGGACGACGACCGCATCGCCGAGCTGAGCCGCGAGCACGAGGAGCTGACGGCGCGGCTGACCGAGCTGGCGGCCGAGCTCACCAACATCCGCACCGCCGCCGCCGAGCGTTTCGGCGCGGCGGTCACCGCCGAGCTGACCGCGCTCGCCATGCCGCACGCCCGGGTCGTCGTGGTGATCACCCCGACGGGCTCGTTCGGTCCCGACGGCGCCGACGACGTCGAACTGCGCATGATGTCCCATCCCGGGGCTCCCGCGCTGCCGTTGAACAAGGGCGCCTCCGGCGGCGAGCTGAGCCGGGTCATGCTGGCGATCGAGGTGGTGTTCGCCGGCGCCGACCCGGTGCCGACGTTCGTGTTCGACGAGGTCGACGCCGGAGTCGGCGGCAAGGCCGCGGTGGAGATCGGCAGGCGGCTCGCCCGGCTGGCCCGCACCTCGCAGGTCATCGTGGTGACCCACCTGCCCCAGGTCGCCGCGTTCGCCGACCAGCACCTGGTCGTCGAGAAGGCCAGTGACGGCAGCGTCGTGCGCAGCGGTGTCACCGCTCTGGACCCGGAGGGCCGCGCCAGGGAACTGTCGCGCATGCTGGCCGGTCTGGAGGACTCGGCGCTGGGCCGCGCGCACGCCGAGGAACTGCTGTCCATCGCCGCGGCCGACAAGGCCACGGCGGCGACCCCGACCGGCAGGCCCGCCCGCGGCGGCCGGAGCGCCGGCGCGTCCGGCAAGCCCGCCGCCACGGGAAAGTCAACCGGCCGCTCATGACCCTCACGGGCCGCCGGTCGTCCACGCCGGCCGTCGATCGTCGACCGAACCCGTGAGCCATGACGGTCCCCGGTCTTCGGCGCCACGCTCCAGCCGTGCGGCGGCGAGCACACGCGAGCCGTCGGTCGCACGCACCGGCGGCCCCCGCGACGGAGGCCCGCGGCGGGGACGGCCGATGAATTCGGCCGCCCATCAGGGGGTGGATCACGGCGACCGCCCGTCCTGGGCGGCCGGATGTGCGTACCCTGGGGACGGTCTTGTGCCGGCTTGTGCTCGCGCGGGAGCCGGCGGGGGTTCGCGTACGCGAAGGCGTCGGGACGCACATGAGAGACATGCGGGCTTGGAAGTGCGTGCCTCCGCAGGCGCCTCGCGGGAGGCCGGGGACGCGCGTGGCATGGTCCGAGGGCGGTGCCGAGCGTTCGTGAGGATGCCGCCGGTGCAGCGAGGATGCGTGCTGGGCGTCCTGTGAGGAAGCGTGCCGAGCGTCTGTGAGGAAGCGTGCTGAGCGTTCGTGCCCATGCGTGCGGGGCGTTGCCGCGCTTCGCGCACGGGCGTTCGTGCGGATGCGAGCCGAGCGTTCGTGAGAATGGGGCTGGGCGTTCGTGAGGAGGGGGGCTGGGCGTTCGTGACGATGAGTGGAGGGCAGTGGTTGATCCGGCGGTGGGCGTCCGGTGTACCCACAGTGACAGGTCTGACACGCCGTGATGCGGGCCCATCTTGGTCGCACGCTCTGGCAGGATGGTTCGTGATGAAGGTGCCGACCTTGAAGGTTCAGGGCCTCCGCCGCAGGAAGGTCCCAGACCTTCCCGGGGTGACGGCAGTGGCGAGGATCGATCGGCGGACCAAGAGGCTGACCAAGCGCCTCAGGCCCGGGGAAATCGCGATCATCGATCATGTCGACGTCGACCGGGTGAGCGCGGAGGCTCTTGTCGCGTGCGGCGTCTCCGTCGTGCTCGACATCGCCGCCGGCATCAGCGGCCGCTATCCGAACCTCGGCCCGCAGATCCTGCTCAACGCCGGGGTGACGCTCGTGGACAACGTCACCCCAGAGGTGTTCGACCGCGTCCGTGACGGCGACCTGGTGCGCGTCCACGAGGGCGTGGTGTACCTGGAGGACGAGATCGTCGGGAAGGGCGAGATCGCCACCCCCGACAGCGTCGCCGCCGCGATGGCCGAGGCGCGGGCGGGCCTGTCGGTCCAGATCGAGGACTTCGCCATCAACACGATGGAGTACATCCGCCGTGAGCGCGACCTGCTGATCGACGGCGTCGGCGTCCCCGACATCCGCACCTCCATGGAGGGCAGGCACGTCCTGGTCGTGGTGCGGGGCTACCACTACAAGGAGGACATCGCCACCCTCCGCCCCTACATCCGCGAGTACCGCCCGGTGCTCATCGGGGTGGACGGCGGCGCCGACGCCCTGCTGGAGGCCGGCTACATGCCCGACCTGATCGTCGGCGACTTCGACTCGGTGTCCGAACGCAGCCTGTGCTGCGGCGCCGAGCTCATCGTGCACGCCTACCGCGACGGCCGGGCCCCCGGCCTCGAACGGGTCCAGCAGCTCGGCCAGCAGGCCGTGGTGTTCCCCGCCACCGGCACCAGCGAGGACATCGCGATGTTGCTGGCCGACGACAAGGGCGCGAGCCTGATCGTGGCGGTCGGCACCCACGGCACGCTGGTGGAGTTCCTGGACAAGGGGCGCTCGGGCATGGCGAGCACCTTCCTCACCCGGCTCCGGGTCGGCGGCAAGCTCGTGGACGCCAAGGGCGTGAGCCGGCTGTACCGCAGCCGCATCTCGATCGGCTCGTTGCTGCTGCTGGTGGCGACGGCGATGGTCACGGTAGGCGTCGTGCTGTGGTTCTCCCCGATGGGGAAGGTCTGGCTGAACGGACTTCGGGACGCCTGGAACGGTTTCATCTTCTGGTTGGTCGGACTCTTCTCGTGATCGATTTCCGCTATCACCTCGTCTCCATCGTCGCGATCTTCCTCGCGCTCGCCATCGGCATCGTCCTGGGCAGTACGGTGCTGAACGCCCCGCTGGTGGCCTCCACCGAGGCGGTGACCGCGCAGCTGCGCGCCCGCAACATCGAGTTGCAGGCGCAGGTGAGCGGGGTGCAGAGCCGCGAAGGCGCCGACGACTCCTTCATCGCCGACCGCCTCCCGCTGCTGGTCCAGGGCGCCCTGACCGGCGAGCGCGTCGTGATCGTCGAGGCGCCCGGCGCGGACTCCAAGCTGCGCGACCCCATCGATCACGTGGTCACCGCGGCCGGGGCCGTGGTCACCGGCCGGGTCACGCTCACCGAGAAGTACCTCAACGCCGAGCAGGCCGCGGTCCTGGACGAGCTGGCGACCACCGCCAAGCCCGCCGCCATGGAGTTCCCCCTCAACGCCACGCCGTACGACAAGGCGGCCGCGGTGCTGGCCGGCGCCCTGATGACCTCCGACAAGGCCCAGGCCGGCAAGGACGAGCCGGCCGCCGCCGGCGTGCTCGGCTCCTTCGAGAGTGACGGGCTGCTGTCGGTCGAAGGCGACCCCGGCAAGCGGGCGACGCTGGCGCTGGTCGTGGCCCCGGCCACCCCCTACGAGGGCGACACCGCGGACGCGCAGAACTCCGCCGTCGTCGCGCTGGCCACCGGGCTGGACGATGGCGGAGAGGGCGCCGTCGTCACCGGCGCGGTGCCCACCTCGACCGCGGCGGGCGTCATCGCGGCGCTGCGCGCCGAGAGCGACGCGGCGGCGAAGGTCTCCACCGTCGACAACCCCGATATGGCTTCTGGGCAGGCCGTGGTGGTCTACGCTCTGCGGGAGCAGGCGGCCGGCAAGGCCGGGCAGTACGGTCTCGGCTCGGACGCCACGGCCGTCGAACCGACCCCCGTGTCCTCGTCCACGCCCACTCCCACCGCGGGCGCGGGCGGCTGACGCGCCGCACGCCCAGTCCCGGCGGCCGCGCCGGGTGCTCCTGACGAAGAGGGATCTGCTGTGGCCCATCGCACCTGGCTCGGCGCCCTGGCGGGCGCGGCCCTCGGCGCCGTCGCCGCCCGCGCCGCCTACTCGGCGTTCACACGCCGCCCGCCGATCGGCGACGAGAAGACCTGGACGCGCACCAACCACCGCGGCGAGCCGCTCACTCTGCTGGAGGGGCCCGCGTTCGTGGCCGGCGCCGGCGCGGCGGTGGCGCTGGCGCCGGGCCTGCCTCCGCGGGCCCGCGCGGCGGCGGTCCTCGCCACCGTGGGCAGTGGCGCCCTCGGCGCCTACGACGACCTTCGGGGGGCGACGTCCTCCAAGGGGTTCAAGGGACACCTGACGGCCCTGGCGCGCGGTGAGGTGACCAGCGGCGCGGTGAAGATCCTCGGCATCGGCGCGGCGGGCCTGGCCGCCGCCGCCCTGCTGCCCCGCCACCCCGGCGAGGCGGGACGCGGCGCGGTGTCCGCCGCCGTGGACACCCTGCTCGACGGCGCGCTCATCGCGGGCAGCGCCAACCTGGCCAACCTGTTCGACCTGCGTCCCGGGCGGGCCATCAAGGTGGGGCTGCTCGCCGGCGGGCCGCTGCTCACGGCCTCGCTCGTCAAGGGCGCGACCGCCGGTCGTACGAGCGCGATCGACGGCACGGGGCTCATCGCCGGTCGCGCGGGCATGGCCGCGGGCGCGGGCGTCGTCCCCGGCCGTGCGGGCGTGGCCGGGCGTGCCGGGTTGGGCGCCGCCACGGGGGCGGCGCTGGCCGCGGTGCCGATCGGGGCGGGCCTCGCCCTGCTGCCGGAGGACCTCGGCGAGCGGGCCATGCTCGGCGACGCGGGCGCCAACGCCCTCGGGGCGCTGCTCGGCGTCGCGGCCGTCGCGGGGCTGCGCCGCCCGGCCCGGCTGGTGCTGCTCGGCGCGGTCGCGACGCTCACCGCCGCCTCCGAGAAGGTCAGCTTCACCAAGGTCATCGCCGGCAACCCGGTGCTCCACCGCCTCGACATGCTGGGCCGCCGTCCCGCATGACCGCACGGGTGGGCCGGGGCCTGGCCGCCGCGGCGGCCCTCATCGCGGCCGTCACGATCCTGGCCCGCGTGGTGGGCTTCGCCAAGCAGCTGGTCCTGGCCCGCACGGTGGACACCGGCTGCCTGGCCACGGCGTACTTCACCGCCAACCAGGTGCCCAACATCGTGTTCGAGGTCGTCGTCGGCGGCGCGCTCGCCGGGATGATCGTCCCGGTGCTCGCCGGGGCGGCCTCCCGCTCCTCGGCGCCGGTCCCCGCCGGCGCGCGCACGGCGCCGGTAGGCGGCGGTGCGGCCGGTGAGGGCGCCGAGTCGAGCGCCGAAGAGGCCCGGGACCGGGTCGGGCGGATCACCTCGGCGCTGCTGAGCTGGGTGCTGGTGCTGCTGGTGCCGCTCGGGGCGCTCACCGCCCTGGCGGCCCGTCCGGTGATGGAGCTGTTCGCCGGGCAGGTGCGAGGCTGCGACCCGGGTGACCTGCTGGACACCGCGACCCGGATGCTCGTCGTCTTCGCCCCGCAGATCCCCCTGTACGGCCTGGCCGTGGTGCTGTACGGGGTGCTCCAGGCCCACCGGCGCTTCACCGGCCCGGCGCTGGCCCCGCTGGTGTCCAGCCTGGTGGTCATCGTCGCCTACCTGCTGTTCGTGCCGCTCGCCCACGGCGTCACCGCCCCCCTGACGGCGGTGCCGCGCCCGGCCGAGCTGGCCCTGTCCGTCGGCACCACGCTCGGCGTGCTCGCGCTGGTCGTGACGGTCATCGGCCCGTCCTCGCGGCTCGGCCTGCGGCTGCGGCCGACCCTGCGCTTCCCCGAAGGCGTGGCCGCGCGGGTGCGCCGCCTGGCGGTGGCCGGACTCAGCGCCCTGATCGCCCAGCAGGCGGCCACGGCGCTGGTGGTGTGGCTTGCCAACAGGTACCTCGGCGCCGGCGGGCTCCCCGGGTACAACTACGCCTGGGCGATCTACCAGGTCCCCAACGCCGTCCTGGCGGTGCCCATCGCCACCAGCGCGTTCCCCGCCCTTTCCGCGCGGGCCGAGGAGGGGGACGGCCACGGGTTCGCCGTTCTGTCGGCGCAGACCACGCGGGCGGTCATCCTGGTGTCCGGCATCGCCGCCGGGGCGCTGGCGGGGGTGGCGGCTCCGGTGGCGGAGGTCTTCGTCGGCGGCAAGGCCGGCGAGGTGCCCCCGGCCGAGCTGGCGCGGGCCATCGCGTTGTTCGCGCCCGGCCTGCTCGGGTACGGCCTGATCGCCCACCTGGGCCGCGTGCTGTACGCGCGGGGAAGGGGAAGGGCGGCCGCCGCGGGCACGGTGGCCGGGTGGCTGGTGGTCATGGCCGCGCAGACGGCCTTCGCCGTGGCCTTCCCCGCCGATTGGCGGCTCGGCGGCCTCGCGCTCGGCAGCGCCGTGGGCATGACGGCGGGCGGGGCGTTGCTGATGGCCGCCGTCCTGCGGAGCGGGGGCGCGGCGGCGCTGGCCGGGGTGGGGCGCGCGACGCTGGCCGCGGTGCTGGGCGGCGGAGCCGGCTTCGTGGCCGGTCTGTGGGTCGCCGCGCTGCTGCCCGCCCGCGGGCCGGTGGCCGGGGCGGCGGTGACGGTGCCGGCCGGTGCGGCGGCCCTGGTGGCGTCTTTGGCGGTGGCGCTGGTCGTGGACAGACCTGATGTGATGGCGGCGCTGTCGCGCGTGCGCGGGGGCGGCCGGGGAGGGAACGGCGGAGATGGCTGAGACGGCGCGGCGCGTGGCCCTGGTTCTCGGGACGAGCACCGGTGGGGTGGGGCGGCACGTGCGCATGCTCGCCGGAGGGCTCGCCCGGGAGGGCCGCCAGGTCGTGGTGATCGGCCCGGCGAGCACCGACGAGGCGTTCGGCTTCTCCGGCGTCGCGGGCTTCGCGGGGGTGCCCATCTCCGACCGGCCCCGTCCGGCGGCCGATCTGCGGGCCGTGGCGCGGCTGCGGACCCTGCTGGCGGGGGCCGACGTGGTGCACGCGCACGGGCTGCGCGCCGGCGCGCTGGCGGCCCTGGCGCTGGCCGGCCGCCGTACCGCACTGGTGGTCACCTTGCACAACGCGCTGACCGCCGGGAGAGCGGTTGGCGCGATATATGGGCTTTTGGAGCGCATTGTTGCGAAAAAGGCTGATCAGGTGCTCGTGGTGGCTCCCGACCTGGGGGAGCGGATGACCACCCTCGGGGCCCGTCACGTCGCTGCCGCGGTCGTCCCGGCCCCGCCGCTGTCGCCCGCGACCAGGACGCCCGCCGAAGTCCGCGCCGAACTGAGAGCAGGACCGAGAGCAGAACCTGGTCGGTCGAACCCCGCCGAGGCCGGCGCCGAGCCGGAGCGCGCGTCCGGCGCGGCCGACGTCGGCGCCGAACCCGATCGGGCGCCGCGCGCAGCCGCGGCCGGCGCCGAGCCAGGTGAGGTGTCGGACGTGGTCGGGGTCGGTGCCGAGCCTGGGGTGTCGGACGGGGCGGAGGCCGGCGCGGTGCCGGGTCGGGTGTCGGACGCGGTCGAGGCCGGCGCCGAGCCTGGTCGGGTGACGGACGCGGTGGAGGTCGGTGCCGAGCCTGGTCGGGTGTCGGACGCGGTGGAGGTCGGTGCCGAGCCGGGTGGGGTGTCAGGTGACCTCGTGCCGCATGCGACGCCCGGCGACGGGGCCGCAGGGGCCCGGGAGGGCGATGGGCCGATCTTGCTGACGATCGCCCGGCTGGCCCAGCAGAAGGGCCTGGAGACGCTCCTGGACGCCGCGCGCGGGCCGTACGCGGAGGGCGCCGCCCCGCTGTTCGTCGTCGCGGGGGACGGGCCGCTGCGCGGCGAGTTGCGGTCGCGCGTCGAGGCCGAAGGGCTCCCGGTCCTGCTCCTGGGCGACCGCGCCGATGTGGCCGACCTCCTCCAGGCGGCCGACGCGCTGGTGTCGCCGAGCCGCTGGGAGGGACAGCCGCTGAACGTCCAGGAGGCGCTCAGGGCCGCCAAGCCGATCGTCGCGACGGCGGTCGGCGGCGTCCCTGCGATGGTCGGCGACGCCGCGCTGCTCGTCCCGCCCGGGGACGCGGCCGCCCTGCGCGAGGCGATCGTGCGGTTGATCGCCGACCCGGCGCTGGCCGCCCGCCTGTCGGCCGCCGCGGCGGCTCGCCCGCTGCCGGACGAGCAGGCCGCCCTGCGCGCCGCCGCCACCGCCTACGAGGCCGCGCGAGCGACCGTCACCGGCCACGCCTGACCGTTCCCGCGGCGGCCCGCTCGCGTCCCGGCCGCCCTTCCGGCGGCCCCAGCGCCTCCTGGGCACCCCCTCGTCAGGGTTTCTCGCGCGTCCGGGCGCTTCCTCGGGATGGTCCTTGACTGTCCTTGCGCCCCTCCGGGGACGGTTCTCGCGCGTCCGGGCGCTTTCTCGGGATGGTCCTTGTGCGTTGGCCTGCCTTTCGGCGTTCGGGCGTTCTGGTCACGGTTTCCGGTGGTCCTTCTCGGGCCGGCCGTCCTCGTGGGGATGCCGCGGACGGGGGTGGATCGTGCGGGAACCGGCGTTGATCAGCGGATTCGGGGGCGCGGGCGGCCGGAAGGCCGCGCCTGGTGAAACCGCTGATTAGGTACGGCTTATGCGCTCGCCTATACTCCTCGGCGAGGGGGGGAGTATCCCTTCGCGACAGCCTCGTCATCACGGAACGTCCCTTACGGCGGGCCCGGGGCTGCCGGTCCGCGCCACTGGTGCGGGCGGGAGAGACCTCCGGCACTTTGACGCGGGCCGGAGGTTTGTCTTGGACGTTTCCGTATGGGTTTGGGCGGGGCTCATTGCTGGGCTCTTGGTGGTGCTGGCCTTCGACCTGTGGATCGTCGACAGAGGTGAGCCCCGCGAGTTCTCGCTGAGGCAGGCGAGCTTCTGGGTCGGCTTCTACGTCACGCTGGCCGTCCTGTTCGGCATCGGCCTGTGGATGATCGCCGGGCCGGACCACGCGGGCGAGTACTTCGCCGGCTATCTGACCGAGTACAGCCTGAGCGTGGACAACCTGTTCATCTTCTACATCATCATGGGCCGCTTCGCCGTGCCGAGGGTGTACCAGCACAAGGTGCTCCTGGTGGGCGTGCTGATGGCGCTGGTGATGCGCGGGATCTTCATCCTGGTCGGCGCGGCGGCCCTGCAGCGCTTCGGCTGGCTGTTCTACGTGTTCGGGGCTTTCCTGCTCTACACGGCCGTGAACCTGCTGCGCGGCCACGACGAGGAGGAGTTCAAGGAGAACCTGCTGCTGCGGTGGGTGCGCCGCATCTTCCCGACCACCGACGGCTTCGTCGGCTCGAAGGTCACCGCCCGGGTGGACGGCCGCCGCATGGTGACCCCGATGCTGATCGTCATGGTGGCCATCGGCACCACCGACCTGCTGTTCGCGCTGGACTCCATCCCCGCGATCTTCGGGCTCACGCAGGACGCCTTCATCGTCTTCACCGCCAACGCGTTCGCCCTGATGGGCCTGCGTCAGCTCTATTTCCTGCTCGGTGGGCTCCTGCAGCGGTTGGTGTACATCAGCTACGGTCTGTCGTTCATTCTGGGCTTCATCGGGGTTAAGCTCATCATGGAGGCCTTGCACACCAGTGGTGTCTCCTGGGCGCCCGAAGTGCCGATCTGGGTCTCCCTCTCGGTCATCGGCGTGACGATGGTGGTCACCACCGTGGCCAGCCTCATCAAGGCCAGGCGCGACAAGCGGTCCGGTGGCGCCGCCGCCCCGGCGAAGGTGTCCCAGGGGTAGCGAATTGGTGCATGAGGCGATTTGCTTGTCTCGTATCGCTATGCAATGGCGACGGGATGGGTAACATTCGGCGACAAGTCACGAACCGGTCTCTGGCCGCAAACATCACAAAAGGTTCCCCGTGTCCAACGATTCGCCAAGCCACAGTCGCCGCCGCGTGCGGCTGGCACGTGGTGTCTCCCCCTGGCTGGCCCCCACCGCCGCCGCGGCCGTCGTCTCGGCGGGCCTGGCCCGGCGGTCCCGCCCGTGGGTGCTCGCGGCGGCTCCGCTGACGGCTCTCACCGGCGCCATGCTGTGGTTCTTCCGCGACCCCGACCGCGAGCCGGGCGCAGGGCTGGTGCTGAGCCCCGCCGACGGCGTGGTCCAGAGCATCGACCCGCAGCCGGACGGGCGCACCCGCGTGGCGATCTTCATGAGCCCGCTGGACGTCCACGTGAACCGCGCGCCGCTCGACGGCACGGTGACCTCCATCCGGCACGTGGCGGGCGGCTTCCGCCCGGCGTTCAACAAGGACAGCGACCAGAACGAGCGGGTCGTGTGGCACTTCGAGACCGAGATCGGCGACCTGGAGCTCGTGCAGATCGCCGGAGCGGTGGCGCGCCGCATCGTGCCGTACGTCGGCATGGGGGCGAAGCTCACGCGAGGGGAGCGCATCGGGCTCATCCGGTTCGGCTCCCGCGTGGACATCTACCTTCCAGAAGGGATCGCCCCTGCGGTGAGCGTGGGGGAGCGGACGACGGCAGGAGTGACTCGCATTGACCGCGGCTGACGCAGGCTGGTCCATAGAGGGCGTGGACGAGGACGAAGAACCCCGGGGACCGGTCGGCAAGGCCTTCCGGCTGTCGGCGGCCGACTCGCTGTCCATCGGCAACGCGGTCTGCGGGTTCCTCGCGGTGTGCGTGCTGGCGTGGTCGGCGATCAGTCAGTTGCAGGCCCAGAGCGAGTTCCAGTCCGACCCCCGCTACTTCGCCACCGCCGTGGTGCTGCTGCTGATCGGCGCCACGTGCGACCTGTTCGACGGGCTGGTCGCCCGCAAGTTCCGCGCCTCGGCCATGGGGGCCGAGCTGGACAACCTCGCCGACGTGATCAGTTTCGGCTTCGCCCCGGCGTTCATGGTGGTCGCCTGGGCCGGCTTCTCCCACAAGCTGCCGCTGTGGGTGGTCCTCTGCGCGGCCGTCTCGGTGCTGGTGGCCGGCGTCGTCCGGCTCGCGCGCTTCGCCTGCGTCAAGACCAAGAGCGGCGACTTCATGGGCCTGCCCATCCCGATGGGCGCCATGACGGTGGTCTCCATCGTGCTGCTGTTCCAGCCGTCGTACCTCACCCTGCTCGGCATCTTCGCCGTGGCCTGGCTCATGGTGAGCCGCATCGAGTACCCCAAGCCCAAGGGCAACCTCGCGGCGGTGGTGCTCGGCTGGGTCATGATCAACGTGGTCTGCCTCATCGTGTGGGCGGCCGACCTGTCCGGCGGTGACCTGCTCATCCAGGTCGGAGCCTGCATGCAGATCGCCCTGGTGTCGGCCATCCCGCTGCGCGTGCTCATGTTCAAGCGCGAGCAGCGCAAAGAGCGCAAGGACACCGAGTCCGCCGTCCGTTAGCCCGGCGGCGGTCCCTGCGACGCGCACACGGCCCGGTCCCCTCGACACCGAGGAGATCGGGCCGTCTCGCGTCCGGCGGGCGGCCGTTTCCGATGAACGGCCGTTCCGGCGACGGCCGTTCCGCGCTCTGGTGGGCGGCCGTCCGGCCGTTCCGGCCGCCGCGTCGCCGGCCTACCAGCCGCGGGCGCGCCACTCGGGCAGGGAAGGGCGCTCGGCGCCGAGGGTGGTGTCCTTGCCGTGGCCCGGGTACACCCAGGTCTCGTCGGGCAGCCGGTCGAAGACGCGCTCCACCACGTCGGTGTAGAGCCGCTCGAACCGGGCCGGGTCGCGCTCGGTGTTGCCCACGCCGCCGGGGAACAGGGAGTCGCCGGTGAACAGGTGGGCGTTCTGGAACAGCAGCGCGATGGAGCCGGGGGTGTGGCCGCGCAGGTGGATGACGTCCAGGGTGACCACGCCGACGGTGACCCTGTCGCCGTGCTCCACGGGCTGGGTCACCGGGACGGGCAGGTGCGGGGCGTCCAGCGGGTGGGCGACGGTCTCGGCCCCGGTCGCCTTGACGACCTCCGCCAGCGCCGACCAGTGGTCCTGGTGGCGATGCGTGGTGACGATCTTGCTGATGGGCCGGTCGCCGATCAGCTCCAGCAGCCTCGCGGGATCGGCGGCGGCGTCGATCAGCACCCCGTCGCCGGTCTCGCGGCAGCGCAGCAGGTAGGCGTTGTTCCCGAAACCGCCCACCTCCACCTTGCTGATCGTCAGGTCGGGCAGCTCGCGGACGTCCGCGGGGCCGCCGGCCGTCACATCACCGGTGTAGCTCATGGATACTCCTCAGGTGGCGTCGCCGGCAGGCCGGGAGGTGCCGTCGCTGGCCACCGCGGCGCAGCCGGAGGCTTTCCCGCCAGCCTAAGCCTCCCGGGCCCAGGTTGATCGTCGCCCTCCGCCCGGCCGGCGGGCTCGTCTCTCAGGCGCACCACCTCGCCCAGATCACGGGAAGGCAGGCGGCCGGCCACCCAGGCGAGGACGGCCCCGGGCGGCCCCTCCACCGCCGGGCCGTCACCGAGGCCGGTCCAGCGCCGCCCGCCGGCGTGGAGGGCGCCGACCGGGCTCTGCTCGCGCGGCCAGGCGGCCATGGAGTCGTGCAGTTCGCGCCACACGAAGGGCTCGGGCCAGGCCGCCCAGGTGTAGCCGGCGTCCAGGTCGACGTGGTGGATCTCCACCTCCCGGATCCTGCGCACCAGGATGTACCAGGCGGGGTGCCCGCCGCCGTTCAGGCCGCCCACGGTGGCGGCCCAGGCGGGCGCCGGCATCGAGGCGATGGCGTCGTCCAGGCGCGCCGCGCTCGCGGCGATGTCCGCGTGCTGCTCCGCGGCGGGCCTGCCGGCTCCTTCCGCTATCTCCGTCTCTCTGGCCTCGTGCGTTGGGTACTGTGGTGTGTACACACCCGTCTTGGCCCACGTCACGAGGTTGACGTGGCTGTCGGCGTTCCGCGCGATGTGGGCCAGCACGTGGCCGCGCGTCCACCCCGGAAGCAGGGAGGGAGCCGTGACGTCCGAGCCGGACAACGCGGCCGTGGTGGCGAGCAAACGGTTCGTGGCCGCGGCGAGCTCGGCCCGGAGGGCGTTCAAAACGGTCATGCGACACATCCTTCATCCGAAATCCTCCGCCCGCGCGATCTTCCGCGGGTGCCGGGCGGCCGGTGCCCGGCATGTCCCTCGCCGGAGCGCGGAAAAATTGTCGGACCCCGTCGTTACAGTGGCGGCGACTAGTCAGAGGTGGCCTTCTCCGGCCGCCGTGGATCGCAACCCCAACATGAGAGATCTGCTGTGGCCGACCGCTTGATCGTTCGTGGCGCGCGCGAACACAATCTCAAAGACGTCTCGCTCGACCTGCCGCGAGACGCTCTCATCGTCTTCACCGGGCTGTCCGGCTCGGGCAAGTCCAGCCTGGCCTTCGACACCATCTTCGCCGAGGGCCAGCGGCGCTATGTCGAGTCGCTCTCGGCGTACGCACGGCAGTTCCTCGGGCAGATGGACAAGCCCGACGTCGACTTCATCGAGGGCCTGTCCCCGGCCGTCTCGATCGACCAGAAGTCCACCTCCCGCAACCCCCGCTCCACGGTCGGCACCATCACCGAGGTCTACGACTACCTGCGTCTGCTGTGGGCCCGCATCGGCAAGCCCCACTGCCCCACCTGCGGCCGTCCCATCGCCCGGCAGACCCCGCAGCAGATCGTCGACCGCGTGCTCGAGCTGGAGGAGGGCACGCGCTTCCAGGTCATGGCCCCGGTCATCCGCGGGCGCAAGGGCGAGTACGCCGAGCTGTTCCGAGAGCTGCAGTCCAAGGGCTTCGCGCGGGCGCGGGTCGACGGCACCGTGATCCGGCTCGAAGAGCCGCCGACCCTGAAGAAGTACGAAAAGCACGACATCGAGGTCATCGTCGACCGTCTCTCGGTGAAGGACGGCGCGCGCCGCCGCCTCACCGACTCGGTCGAGACCGCCCTCCAGCTTTCCGGCGGCACGATCACGCTCGACTTCGTCGACCTTCCCGAGGGCGACCCCGGGCGCGAGCGGTTCTACTCCGAGCACCTCTACTGCCCCTACGACGACCTGTCGTTCGAGGAGCTCGAGCCCCGGTCGTTCTCCTTCAACTCGCCGTTCGGCGCCTGCCCCGACTGCACCGGTCTCGGCACGCGCATGGAGGTCGACCCCGACCTGGTGGTGCCCGATCCCGAGAAGACCCTGGGCGACGGCGCGCTGTCCCCGTGGGCCGGCGGCCACACCAGTGACTACTTCATCCGGCTGGTCGAGGCGCTCGGGCTGGCCATGGGCTTCGACCTGGACACCGCGTGGGAGCGGCTGCCCAAGCAGGCGCAGAAGGCCCTGCTGCGCGGCTACGACGAGCAGGTCCACGTCCGCTACAGCAACCGCTACGGCCGGCAGCGCTCGTACTACACCACCTTCGAGGGCGTGATCCCCTGGGTGCAGCGGCGGCACGCCGAGGCCGAGAGCGACTCCTCGCGCGAGCGCTTCGAAGGCTTCATGCGCGAGATCCCCTGCCCCACCTGCAAGGGCGCCCGCCTCAAGCCGGTGTCGCTGGCGGTGACGGTCAGCGACCGCTCCATCGCCCACGTCTCGTCCATGTCCATCGGCGAGTGCGCCAAGTTCCTCGGCGGGCTCACCCTGTCCGAGCGCGACATGCACATCGCCGAGCGGGTCGTCAAAGAGATCAACGCGCGGCTGGGCTTCCTGCTGGACGTCGGCCTCGACTACCTCACCCTCGACCGCGCGGCCGGCACCCTGGCCGGCGGCGAGGCGCAGCGCATCCGCCTGGCCACGCAGATCGGGTCGGGCCTGGTCGGCGTGCTGTACGTCCTGGACGAGCCGTCCATCGGCCTGCACCAGCGCGACAACCAGCGCCTGCTCGACACGCTGATCCGCCTGCGCGACATGGGCAACACCCTCATCGTCGTCGAGCACGACGAGGACACCATCGCCGCCGCCGACTGGGTCGTCGACATCGGCCCGGGCGCGGGCGAGCACGGCGGCCAGGTCGTGGTGTCGGGCACGGTGCAAGACCTGCTCTCCAGCGAGCACTCCCTCACCGGCGCCTACCTGTCCGGGCGCAGGAGCATCGACGTGCCGGCCGCCCGGCGCAAGCGCGACGCCAAGCGCAAGCTGGTCGTCAAGGGGGCCCGCGAGCACAACCTCAAGGGCGTCGACGTCGAGTTCCCGCTGGGCGTGTTCACCGCGGTAACCGGCGTGTCGGGGTCCGGCAAGTCCACCCTGGTCAACGACATCCTCTACAACGCGCTGGCCAAGGAGCTCAACGGCGCCAAGACCGTCCCCGGCCGGCACTCCCGCGTCACCGGCACCGATCTGGTGGACAAGGTCGTGCACGTCGACCAGAGCCCCATCGGCCGCACCCCGCGCTCCAACCCGGCCACCTACACCGGGGTGTTCGACCACGTGCGCAAGCTGTTCGCCCAGACCACCGAGGCCAAGATCCGCGGGTATCAGCCCGGCCGGTTCAGCTTCAACGTCAAGGGCGGCCGGTGCGAGGCGTGCTCGGGCGACGGCACCATCAAGATCGAGATGAACTTCCTGCCGGACGTCTACGTCCCCTGCGAGGTCTGCCACGGCGCCCGCTACAACCGCGAGACGCTCGAGGTGCACTACAAGGGCAAGACGATCTCCGAGGTCCTCGACATGCCGATCGAGGAGGCCCTTGAGTTCTTCGACGCCATCCCGCCGATCAAGCGCCACCTCAAGACGCTCAACGACGTGGGCCTCGGGTACGTCCGGCTCGGCCAGCCCGCCACCACGCTGTCCGGCGGCGAGGCCCAGCGCGTCAAGCTCGCCTCGGAGCTGCAGCGCCGCTCCACCGGCCGCACCATCTACGTGCTGGACGAGCCCACCACCGGCCTGCACTTCGAGGACATCCGCAAGCTGCTCGGCGTCCTCGGCCGCCTGGTGGACGGCGGCAACAGCGTCATCGTGATCGAGCACAACCTGGACGTGATCAAGACCGCCGACTGGGTCATCGACATGGGCCCCGAGGGCGGCTCCAGGGGCGGCCTGGTGCTGGCCACCGGCACTCCCGAGCAGGTCGCCCGCATCGAGGACAGCCACACCGGCCGCTTCCTCAGCAAGGTCCTGGGCGGCTGAGCCCGTCTCCTCGCGACTGAGGCGCTTCGCCCGCGTCACGACGGCCCGCCGCTCCTTCGCACATCGGGTGGAGCGGCGGGCCTGACCCATGTCTTATGCGTAATTGTTCATACTGCCTGAGTCACGTGTGCTCCATGCTGAACCACGTGGCGGCGAGAGCCGTAGCAGGAGATAAGGAAAACCGAGGAAGGCGAATATGACCGAGACGGATACGACACGGCGTGCGGTGATGCTCGGCGCGAGTGGCGCGGGGCTGGCCGTCGTGCTGACCGCGTGCGGCGGATATGGGACGTCGGCCTCGACGGACAGCGGCGAATCTTCCTCCGATCCGGCGCCCGCGTCCTCGTCGGACGGCGCCGCGAGCGACTCCGGCTCCGGCGGCGGCGGGAACGCTCTGGCCAAGACCAGCGACATCCCCAAGGGCGGCGGCAAGATCTTCAAGGACGAGAAGATCGTCATCACCCAGCCGGCGGACGGTGAGTTCAAGGCGTTCAGCGCGATCTGCACCCACCAGGGCTGCCCGGTGGGCTCGGTGTCCGGTGGAACGATCAACTGCCCGTGCCACGGCAGCAAGTTCAAGATCGCCGATGGCTCCGTGGCCGACGGCCCCGCGAGCTCGCCGCTGGAGGAGAAGAAGATCAAGGTCGAGGGCGGGTCCATCACCCTGGCCTGACACCGCCACCACCAGGCGACCGCACGCGGGCGGGGCCGGAGGACCACCTCCGTCCCCGCCCGCGGCGCGTCCGCCCCCGCCTCTGCCCGCGTGCTCTTCGATCGGGTCGTGGCGCGTCCGGCCGGCGGGGCATGCCCGCAGGCGAGGCGTCGTCCGCACGGGGACCGCTCAACCGTTCTCGGTCACCGCCGGCGTGCGGGCGTCTCGGCGGCGGACCGGTCAGGGGTGAGCCGGACCGGAGGCGAGCTGGGCGGCGATGCCGTCCAGGAGGTACCTCAGGCCATGGGTGAACGCCTCGTCCCAGTCCTTGCCGACCAGGTGGCCGTGCTCCGCCAGCGTGGGGTAGCGGTCGTGTTCGGCCCGCAGCCGCTCGTCGGCGGCCCGCCGCGCCTCGTCCTCGTCACGTGACGCCCACGCGGCCTGCATCATGGCCGAGCCGATGACGTAGTTGGCCAGCCCGTACGCCGCCGCGGTCAGATGCGGACCGTGCAGGCCCGCGCCGACCAGCGCCGCGTGCAGATACTCCGTGCGCGCCAGGACGTTCGGGCCCATGAGGGGCCGTCCCAGCACGGCGGCCGACCACGGGTGCCTCAGCAGGGCGGCGCGCCACTCGCCGGCCAGTGCGCCGACCTCCGCCCGCCAGTCGCCCGAATGCTCCGCCGGCACCGCGACCTCGCCGAACACGGCGTCCAACGCGAGGTCGAGCACGTCGTCCTTGGTCTCGACGTGCCAGTACAGCGTGGTGGACCCGGTGCCGAGACGCTCGGCCAGGCGGCGCATGGTCAGCCGGGCCTCGCCCTCCTCGTCCAGCGCGGCCACGGCCTCGGCGACGATGCGGTCACGGGTGAGCGGCGGCGCCTGGCGCCGCGCCGGGCGGGGCCGCAGCCACACGTCTCCGCCGCCTCCGCCGCCGCCGCGCGGCGCCCTCCGGCCCGTTCCCGACTCGCCCGTCGCGCTCATGTCCATGACGTGATCCTAGTATGGTGAACGAGTACTGGATCGTCGGTCCGGTACTCGATCGACGATCGAGCGGGATGGAGTGGACGAGAGAGGCGGCGATGGGCCACATCGAGGTGAGCGAGCTGACCTACGTCCTGCCCGACGGGCGGCCGCTGCTGGACGGGGTGTCCTTCCGCGTCGGCGAGGGCGCCAAGGCGGCCCTTGTCGGGCCGAACGGCGCCGGCAAGACGACGCTGCTCAGGCTGATCGCCGGGGACCTCCCGCCGGCCGGGGGCCGCGTGGCCCGCTCGGGCGGCCTCGGCGTCATGCGGCAGTTCATCGGCGGGGTGCGCGACGGCCGCACCGTGCGTGACCTGCTGCTGTCGGTCGCCCCCGAAGGCGTCCGCGCGGCGGCCGTGGCGGTCGCGCGCGCCGAGGCCGCGCTGGCGCGCGCGGACGACGAGCCGGCGCAGCTCGCGTACGCCCAGGCTCTGGCCGACTACGCCGATGCCGGCGGCTATGAGGCGGAGGTCGTCTGGGACACCTGCGCGACCGCGGCCCTCGGCCTGCCCTACGACCGCGTCGAGGAACGGCCGGTGAACACCCTGTCGGGCGGCGAGCAGAAGCGGCTGGTGCTGGAGGCTCTCCTGCGCGGGCCGGACGAACTGCTGCTGCTGGACGAACCGGACAACTACCTGGACGTGCCCGCCAAGCAGTGGCTGGAGGAGCGCCTGCGCGCCGTGGGGAAGACCGTTCTGCTCGTCTCGCACGACCGCCGCCTGCTGGCGAACACCGCCGACCGCATCCTCACCGTGGAGGACCGGGGAGTGTGGGTCCACGGCGGCGGCTTCGCCTCCTACGCCCAGGCCCGGCACGACCGCGTCGAGCGCCTGGAGGAGCTGAAGCGCCGCTGGGAGGAGGAGCATGCCAGGCTCAGGCAGCTGGTGAACACCCTGCGCCAGACCGCCGCCAACAACGACGCGGTGGCCTCCTCCTACCGCGCCGCCCGCACGCGGCTGCGCAGGTTCGAGGAGGCCGGCCCGCCGGAGCGGGCGCCGCGAGGGCAGAACGTGCGCATGCGGCTGCGCGGCGGCCGCACCGGCAAGCGGGCGGTCGTCTGCGAGTCGGTCGAGCTGCCCGGTCTGGTGCGACCGTTCGACCTGGAGATATGGCACGGAGAACGCGTCGCCGTCCTCGGCTCGAACGGAACCGGCAAGTCCCACTTCCTCCGCCTGCTCGCCGGCATGGCCCCCGGCTCAGGCACCGGCATGGCCCCCGGCTCAGGCACCGGCATGGCCCCCGGCTCGGGCACCGGCATGGCCCCCGGCTCGGGAGCGGGCTCAGGGCCTGGCCCGCGTCCCGGCTCGGATCCCGGCTCGGGAGCCGGGGCAGGGACCGGCGCGGATTTCGGCTCGCGATCCGGCGTGGGACCCGGCTCAGGGCCGGACGCGTGTCCGGGCGCGGGATCCGGGTCACACGCCGGCGCGTATCGCGGTCTGGGTCCGGGCACCGATTCCGGCTCGGGACAGGGCTACCGGCACGCGGGCGTGGTCCGCCTGGGCGCCCGGGTGGCCCCCGGGCACTTCGCGCAGACGCACGCGCGTCCCGAGCTGCACGGGCGGACGGCCGCCGACCTGGTCACGCAAGGTCACGCGCTGACGTTGAACGAGGCCATGGCGGCGCTCGCCCGCTACGAGCTCGCGCCGGCGGCCCGCCGGCCGTTCGAGACGCTGTCCGGCGGACAGCAGGCGCGCCTGCAGATCCTGCTGCTGGAGTTGTCGGGCGCGACCTTGCTGCTCCTGGACGAGCCCACCGACAACCTCGACCTCGCCAGCGCCGAGGCCTTGCAGCAGGGGCTCGCGTGCTTCGAGGGGACCGTCGTCGCGGTCACCCACGACCGGTGGTTCGCCGCCGACTTCGACCGTTTCCTGATCTTCGGCGCCGACGGCCGCGTGCGCGAGTCCTCCGAGCCGGTCTGGGCGGCCTGACCACACGGCTCGCGAGTGCGGTGCGGTCGCGACGGCGCAGTCCTGTGCGGTCGTGCGAGGCCGATCCGGGCGGCGGCCGGGCGGTTCCGCGGCGAGCACAGGGCGAGCACAGGGCGAGGGCGGCGGGGGTGGTGTGTGCCAGGGGGTGGGGATGCCTGGGGGCGATCTCCGGGGGAGGCGGACAGCCCTATTCTGTCGGCGGGTCCGGATAGGCTTTCTGTTGTGGCGAGACCCGCGAACAGCCCCCTGAGCTTCCGCCCCGAGCCGGGGTCGATCCCTGAGTCACCAGGTGTGTACCGCTTCAGGGATGCCCATGGCCGGGTCATCTATGTCGGCAAGGCCAAGAGCCTCCGGCAGCGCCTCAACTCCTACTTCGCCGACTTCGCCGGCCTCCACCCGCGCACCCAGACCATGCTCACCACGGCCGCGGGGGTCGACTGGACCGTCGTGGGCACCGAGGTCGAGGCCCTGCAGCTCGAATACTCCTGGATCAAGGAGTTCGACCCCCGGTTCAACGTCAAGTACCGCGACGACAAGTCCTATCCCTTCCTCGCGGTCACCATGGGCGATGACTTCCCCCGGGTGCAGGTGCTGCGCGGCGCCAAGCGCAAGGGCACCCGCTACTTCGGGCCCTACTCCCACGCCTGGGCCATCAGAGAGACCGTCGACCTGCTGCTGCGCGTCTTTCCCGTGCGCACCTGCTCGGCGGGGGTGTTCAAGCGCGCCGGGCAGATCGGCCGGCCCTGCCTGCTGGGCTACATCGACAAGTGCTCGGCGCCCTGCGTCGGCAACGTCACCCCCGAGCAGCACCGCGAGCTGGCCGAGGATTTCTGCGACTTCATGGCCGGGAACACCGGCCGGTTCATCAAGCGGCTCGAACGCGCCATGCGCGAGGCCGCCGCCGCCGAGGAGTACGAGAGGGCCGCCCGCCTCCGCGACGACATCCAGGCCCTGCAGCGGGCGCTGGAGAAGCAGGCCGTGGTGCTCGGCGAGGGCACCGACTGCGACGTGGTCGCCCTCACCGAAGATCCGCTGGAGGCCGCGGTCCAGGTGTTCTACGTGCGCGGGGGCCGCATCCGCGGCCAGCGCGGCTGGGTCGTCGACAAGGTCGAGGAGGCCACCACCGGCGAGCTGGTCGAACACTTCCTGCTCCAGATGTACGGCGAGGCGACGCCCGAGGCGGTGCCGCGTGAGGTGCTGGTCCCGGCCCTGCCGCCGGAGGCCGGCGCGGTCGCCGAGCTGCTCACCGAGCAGCGCGGCGCGAGGGTCGAGGTGCGCGTGCCGCAGCGCGGCGACAAGAAGGCCCTCATGGAGACCGTCGAGCGCAACGCCAAAGAGTCCCTCGCCCAGCACAAGCTGCGCAGGGCCAGCGACCTGACCACGCGCAGCCGTGCGCTGCAAGAGATCGCCGACGCGCTCGACCTCGACCAGGCTCCGTTGCGCATCGAGTGCTACGACGTCTCCCACCTGCAGGGCGACGACGTCGTGGCCTCGATGGTCGTCTTCGAGGACGGCCTGGCCCGCAAGAGCGAGTACCGCCGGTTCGCCATCCGCGGCACGGCGGGGCAGGGCGATGTCGCCTCCATCTACGAGGTGATCCACCGCCGGTTCAAGCGCCTGGTCGAAGAGCGCGCCGAGAGCGGCGAGCTCGACCCCGAGCCGATCGACCCCGAGACCGGCAAACCGCGCAGGTTCGCCTATCCGCCCAACCTGGTGGTGGTCGACGGCGGCCCCGCCCAGGTGGCGGCGGCCCAGCGGGCGCTGGACGAGCTCGGCGTGGACGACGTCTCGGTGAGCGGGCTGGCCAAGCGGCTGGAGGAGGTCTGGGTCCCCGGCGACGACCAGCCGGTGATCCTGCCCAGAACCAGCGAAAGCCTTTATCTGCTGCAAAGGGTGCGTGACGAGGCACACCGCTTCGCCATCACCTACCATCGTTCGAAACGTTCGAAGTCTGTCAAGGTGAGCGTTCTGGACGAGATCCGGGGGCTCGGGTCAGCGCGCAAACAGGCTTTGCTGAAGCGCTTCGGGTCCGTCAAGCGGTTGCAGGGGGCGACCGTCGAGGAGATCCGCGAGGTTCCCGGCATCGGGCTTTCGACCGCCGAGGCGATCGTTGCCGCGTTGAAGGGGGAGAGCACATGACCGAGCAGACAGACGGCAACGGGCGCGAGGTGTCGCGGCCGCGGCCGGCGGAGCCGCGGGGCCGCAAGGGGGCGGTGCGCGACACCGCGTTCGTCATCGTCACCGGCATGTCCGGAGCCGGCCGCAGCACGGCCGCCAAGGCCCTGGAGGACCTCGGCTGGTTCGTGATCGACAACCTGCCGCCGGGCATGCTGTTCGCCATGGCGGAGGAGGCCGGCCGGGTCAAGCTCGACACCGACAAGGTCGCCGCCGTGGTCGACGTCCGGAGCCTGGCCTTCACCACCGACCTCAACACCGCGATCGAAGAGCTCGAGGCCCGGGGCGTCGGGGTGCGCGTGGTCTTCCTGGAGGCCAGCGACGAGGAACTCGTCCGCCGCTTCGAGAACGTCCGCAGGCCGCACCCGCTCCAGGGCGAGGGGCGCCTGGTGGACGGCATCGCCCGCGAGCGGGGCATCCTGCGCGAGGTGCGGGCCAACGCCGACCTGGTGATCGACACCTCCTCGCACAATGTGCACGAGCTGCGCGGCAAGATCGTCTCCTTCTTCGGCGGGGAGGACCGTCCCGGCCTGCGGGTCAACGTGGTGTCCTTCGGGTTCAAGTACGGCCTGCCGGTGGACGCCGATCTGGTGGTCGACTGCAGGTTCCTGCCCAATCCGCACTGGGTGCCCGAGCTGCGGCCGATGAGCGGGTTGGATGCCCCGGTACGCGAGTACGTCCTCAGCCAGCCGGGAGCCAAGGAGTTCCTGGACGCCTATGAGGAGGCCTTCGGCGTCGTGGCCGCCGGCTATGTCCGCGAGGGCAAGGGGTATGCCACCCTGGCCGTCGGTTGCACCGGCGGCAAGCACCGCAGCGTGGCCATGTCCGAGCAGATCGGCGCCCGCCTGCGCGATCGGGGCATGGAGGTTCAGGTCAGCCACCGGGATGTGGGCCGCGAGTGAACGTCGATGACGGGGCTCGCGCGGGCAGGGCCCGCACCGAGACCCCGGCGGGCCGCCGGCACGCGGCCCGCGGCGCGGAGGAGACCGAAGACGCCCCAAGCCCGGCAGGGTCCACGGCGCCGCCGGCACGCTCCACCGACGCGCCGGCCGGCCCCCGAGGCCCGGCCGAGCCAGCGGCGGCGCCCGCACCCTCCACCCCGGACGGTTCGGCGCCCTCCACCGCGGACGCTTCGACGCTTTCCGCCCTGGACGTGTCGGCATCCTCCATCCTGGACGCCTCGGCACTTTCCATCGTGGGCGTGTCGGCATCCTCCACTCCGGACGGTTCGGCGCTTTCCACTGCGGACGTGTCGGCATCCTCCACTCCGGACGGGCCGGTCGGCTCGGCGTCGCCGCTCGACGGGCTTGAGCGGTTCGGGCGGGGTGGGGCGGCGCGGGTGGTGGCTTTCGGCGGGGGGCACGGGCTGTACGCCTCGCTGTCGGCGCTGCGGCGGGTCACCGGAGAGCTGACCGCCGTGGTGACCGTGGCCGACGACGGCGGCTCCAGCGGGCGTCTCAGGCGCGAGCTGGGCGTCCTGCCGCCCGGTGACCTGCGCATGGCCCTCGCGGCCCTGTGCGGCGACGACGACTGGGGCCAGACCTGGAGCAAGGTGGTCCAGCACCGCTTCCTCAGCGAGGGCGAGCTGCACGGCCACGCCGTCGGCAACCTGCTCATCGTGGCGCTGTGGGAGCTGCTCGACGACCCGGTGGCGGGGCTCGACTGGGTGGGCCGCCTGCTCGGCGCGCACGGCCGCGTCCTGCCGATGGCCTCGGTGCCGCTGGACATCGAGGCCGAGGTCGAGCTGGACGGGCTCGTCAGCGTGGTCCGCGGGCAGGTCGCGTGCGCGCTCACCCCGGGCAACGTCCAGGCGATCTCTCTGGTGCCGGCCGACCCCCCGGCCTGTCCCGAGGCGGTCGAGGCGGTGCGCGAGGCCGACTGGGTGGTGTTCGGGCCGGGGTCGTGGTTCACCAGTGTGCTGCCGCACCTGAAGGTGCCCCAGCTCGCCGCCGCCCTGCACGGCACCGCCGCCAGGCGGCTGGTCACCCTCAACCTGGCCCCGCAGCCGGGGGAGACCGACGGGTTCTCCGCCGAGAAGCACCTGCAGGTGCTGCGTGATCACGCTCCCGGGCTCACCGTCGACGTGGTGCTCGCCGACCACCGGGTGGTGGGCGAGCGCGACGAACTGGAGAAGGCCGCCGACGCGCTGGGCGGGCGTCTGGTGCTCGCCGACGTCGCCGCCTCCGACGGCTCACCCAGGCATGATGCACGACGACTTGCCTCGGTCCTGGACGAGATTTTCCGTGGGAAGCGTTGATCCTGGTCAGCGCGCCCACGGGGTGCGAGAGACTTGCCGGGGGCCGATGGAGCCGCGCCGGGCGCCGGCGGAGGTCCGCCTGGCGCGACGAGGCTGCTTCGACCGTGAAAGGCGTCTGTATGGGGGAGGACACAGGCACATGGCCATGACGGGTGTGGTGAAGGACGAGCTGAGCCGGCTGTCGGTGCTGAAGCCTTGCTGCCGCAAGGCCGAGGTGTCGACGTTGCTTCGGTTCGCGAGCGGGCTGCACCTTGTGGGCGGTCGCATCGTGATCGAGGCGGAGCTGGACACCAACGTCACCGCCCGGCGGCTGATCAAGGACATCGGCGAGGTGTTCGGGCACAAGGCCGAGGTGCTGGTGCTGGCGCCCGCGGGGTTGCGCAAGGGGTCGAGGTATGTGGTGCGGGTGTACCGCGACGGCGAGGCGCTCGCCCGCCAGACCGGGTTGATCGACAACCACGGGAGGCCGGTGCGCGGGCTGCCGCGCCAGGTCGTCTCCGGGGCCACCTGCGACGCCGAGGCCGCCTGGCGGGGCGCGTTCCTCGCCCACGGCTCGCTGACCGAGCCGGGCCGCTCGATGTCGCTGGAGGTGACCTGCCCCGGCCCGGAGGCCGCGCTCGCCCTGGTGGGCTCCGCCCGGCGGCTCAAGATCCACGCCAAGGCGCGGGAGGTCCGCGGGGTCGACCGTGTGGTGGTCAGGGACGGCGACGCGATCAGCGCCCTGCTGACCCGGCTCGGCGCGCACGACAGCGTCCTGGCATGGGAGGAACGCCGCATGCGCCGCGAGGTGCGCGCCACGGCCCACCGCCTGGCCAACTTCGACGACGCCAACCTGCGCCGCTCGGCGCGGGCGGCGGTGGCCGCCGGCGCAAGGGTGCAGCGGGCGCTGGAGATCCTCGGCGACGAAGCCCCCGAGCACCTGGTCGTCGCCGGGCGTCTGCGGGTGGAGCACAAGCAGGCGTCGCTGGAGGAGCTCGGCCAGATCGCCGACCCGCCGCTGACCAAGGACGCCATCGCCGGCCGCATCCGGCGGCTGCTCGCCATGGCCGACAAACGCGCCTCCGACCTCGGCATCGCCAGCACCGACGCCAACCTCACCGCCGAGATGCTCGCTCCCTGACGGACCGCGCCGCGGCGGCCGCGGGACAGGGCGGCGGCGGTGCCGGGCGGGGAAGGGCGAGGGGGACGGGGGCGCCGTGGAGTGGCCGTGAGCTGGGGAGATCCACCAGGTCCGCAGGGGCGGCGGGAAAGGGGATGGCCACGTGGTCTACACCAATTGGCACCCGGTAGGGTTATCTGAGGTTTCAGCCCGCCACGACGCCGGCACGAGCCGGCGCAACGACGTTCGAGGAGATCAGGTTCCGTGAGCATCCGCGTAGGCATCAACGGCTTCGGTCGTATCGGCCGCAACTTCTGGCGAGCCGTGGCGGCCGGCGGTAAGGACATCGAGGTCGTCGCCGTCAACGACCTGACCGACAATGCCACCCTTGCCCACCTGCTCAAGTACGACAGCATCCTGGGCCGCCTGCCGTACGAGGTCAAGAGCTCGGCCGACGAGATCACCGTCGACGGCAAGGCGATCAAGGTGTTCGCCGAGCGCGACCCCGCCAAGCTGCCGTGGGGCGAGCTGGGCGTGGACGTCGTCGTCGAGTCGACCGGCCTGTTCACCGACGCCGCCAAGGCCAAGGTGCACGCCGAGAACGGCGCCAAGAAGGTCATCATCTCCGCGCCCGCCAAGGGCGAGGACATCACGATCGTGATGGGCGTCAACCACGACAAGTACGACCCGGCGGCGCACACCATCATCTCCAACGCCTCCTGCACGACCAACTGCCTGGCCCCCATGGCGAAGGTCATCAACGACACCTTCGGCATCGAGAAGGGCCTGATGACCACGATCCACGCCTACACCCAGGACCAGAACCTCCAGGACGGCCCGCACAAGGACCTGCGCCGCGCCCGCGCCGCCGCCCTGAACATCGTGCCCACCTCCACCGGCGCGGCCAAGGCGATCGGCCTGGTTCTCCCCGAGCTCAAGGGCAAGCTGGACGGCTTCGCGCTGCGCGTGCCGATCCCCACCGGCTCGGCCACCGACCTGACCGTCGAGCTCAAGCGCGACGCCTCGGTCGAAGAGGTCAACGCCGCCCTCAAGGCCGCCGCCGAGGGCCCGCTGCGCGGCATCCTCAGCTACACCGAGGACGAGATCGTCTCCTCCGACATCGTCACCGACCCGGCCTCCTGCATCTTCGACTCCGGCCTGACCAAGGTCATCGGCAACCAGGTCAAGGTCGTCGGCTGGTACGACAACGAGTGGGGCTACTCCAACCGCCTCGGCGACCTCATCGAGCTGGTTGGTTCGCAGCTCTGATGCAGACCATCGACTCCCTCGACGTGAAGGGCCGGCGCGTCCTCGTGCGCGCCGACCTGAACGTCCCCCTCGACGGGGACGTGATCACCGATGACGGGCGCATCCGCGCCTCGGTGCCCACGATCACCGCGCTCGCCGAGCGCGGCGCGCGGGTGATCGTCTGCGCCCACCTCGGCCGTCCCAAGGGCAAGGTGGCGCCGCAGTTCTCGCTGGCGCCGGTCGCCGCGCGCCTCGGCGAGCTGCTCGGCCGCCCGGTGGCCTTCGCCTCCGACGTCGTCGGCGACTCCGCGCGCGAGACCGCCGAGGGCTTGGCCGACGGCGAGGTCGCCCTGCTGGAGAACCTCCGCTTCGAGCCCGGCGAGGAGTCCAAGGACGACGAGCAGCGCGGCGCGTTCGCCGGCAGGCTCGCCGCCCTGGCCGAGCTTTACGTCGGCGACGGGTTCGGCGCGGTGCACCGCAAGCACGCCAGCGTGTACGACGTGCCCCAGCGCCTGCCGCACGCCGCCGGCGGCCTGGTCGTGGCCGAGGTCGAGGTGCTCAAGAAGCTCACCGAGGAACCCGCCCGGCCCTACGTCGTCGTGCTCGGCGGCGCCAAGGTCTCCGACAAGCTCGGCGTGATCGCCAACCTGCTGGACAAGGTCGACCGCCTGGTCATCGGCGGCGGCATGGCCTACACCTTCCTCAAGGCCCAGGGCCACGAGGTGGGCAACTCGCTGCTGCAGGAAGACCAGCTCGAGCAGGTGAGCGGCTTCATCGCCGAGGCCGGCAAGCGCGGCGTCGAGCTGGTGCTGCCGGTCGACATCCTGGCCGCGACGACCTTCGCCGAGGACGCGCCGTTCGAGGTGGTCGAGGCCACCGCGATCCCGGCCGACCGCGAGGGCCTGGACATCGGCCCGAAGACGCGCGAGCTGTTCGCCGGCAAGCTGGCCGACGCCGCGACCGTCTTCTGGAACGGGCCGATGGGCGTGTTCGAGTTCGAGGCGTTCTCGGGCGGCACCCGTGCCGTGGCCGAGGCGCTGATCGCCTCCGGCGCCTTCACCGTCGTCGGTGGCGGCGACTCGGCGGCCGCCGTGCGCAAGCTCGGCCTGCCCGAGGACGGCTTCTCCCACATCTCGACCGGCGGCGGGGCCAGCCTCGAATACCTCGAGGGCAAGACCCTGCCCGGACTCGCCGCGCTGGAGGACTGAGCGCCCCATGAGCACAGCCCGCAAGCCGCTCTTCGCCGGCAACTGGAAGATGAACCTCAACCACCTCGAGGCCATCGCTCTCGTCCAGAAGCTGGCCTTCACCCTGACCGACAAGGACTTCGACCGTGCCGAGGTCGCGGTGCTTCCTCCGTTCACCGACCTGCGCAGCGTGCAGACCCTGGTGGACGGCGACAAGCTCCGCATCGTGTACGGCGCGCAGGACCTGTCGGTGCACGACGCCGGCGCCTACACCGGTGAGATCTCCGGCTCGATGCTGGCCAAGCTCGGCTGCACGTACGTGCTGGCCGGGCACTCCGAGCGGCGACAGTACCACGGCGAGGACGACCAGCTCGTCAACGCCAAGGTGCAGGCGGCCTACCGTCACTCGATCACGCCGATCCTGTGCGTGGGCGAGGGGCTGCCGGTCCGCCAGGCGGGCGGCCACGTCGCCTACACCGTGTCGCAGCTCGACGCGGCGCTGAACGGCGTCAAGCACGACCAGGCCAAGTCGATCGTCATCGCCTACGAGCCCGTCTGGGCGATCGGCACCGGCGAGGTCGCCACGCCCGACGACGCCCAGGAGGTCTGCGGGGCCGTTCGCGCGCGACTCGCCGAGCTGTACGACGACGAGGTGGCCGGGGGCGTCCGTATCCTTTACGGTGGGTCGGTCAAGGGCGCCAACATCGCCGGCATCATGGCTCAGCCGGATATCGACGGGGCTCTGGTCGGCGGCGCGTCCCTCGACCCGGCCGACTTCGTTAAGATTAGTCGTTTTGGCGAAATGTCGGGCTAGCTGAGCTGTTCGGGAGGTACGAGTTGACATTACGACGTACCCTCGAAGAGACACTTTGAATCGTCACCCCGGCGGTCGCCGGGCAGGTCAGGTCGCGCTTCGGCGCGCATCACAGGGAAACAGGTCAACGGTGATTATCGGCATCTCCATCGCCCTCATCCTGTCGAGCGCCCTCATGGTGCTGCTCGTACTGCTCCACAAGGGCAAGGGTGGCGGTCTTTCGGATCTCTTCGGCGGCGGCTTCACATCGTCCTTCGGCGGATCCTCGGTGGTGGAGCGGAACCTCGACCGACTCACGATCATCACCGGTTCGATCTGGTTCGTCTGCATCATCGCGCTCGGACTGCTGCTCCGGCCGGCGTAGACGCCTTTCCCGAAGCCTGACAGAGATTCTTTTCCCCGCCGCGCGGTGGGGCGATCAAGCGAGGAGTTCATCCGTGGGCAGTGGCAACGCCATCCGTGGTAGCCGTGTCGGCGCCGGTCCGATGGGGGAGGCCGAGCGAGGCGAGGCGGCCCCTCGGGTCCGGGTCTCGTTCTGGTGCGCCAACATGCACGAGACGCGTCCGAGCTTCGCCAGTGACGCGGCCGTCCCGGAGTACTGGGACTGCCCCCGGTGCGGTCTTCCCGCCGGTCAGGACGAGTCGGCCCCGCCCGCGCCGCCGCGCAACGAGCCGTACAAGACCCACCTGGCGTACGTGAAGGAGCGGCGCAGCGACACCGACGGCGCGGCGATCCTCGCCGAGGCCCTCGAGCGGCTGCGCAACAACCGCTCACCCTGGTAGGTCCGCGGCCACCGCTCCGACGAGCGAAAGGCCCCCGCGGTGCTCCGCGGGGGCCTTCTCACGCTCTGCCGGTGTTCGGTCGTGGGCCTGTCAGCCGCGCCGCTCGTAAACGAGCTCTCCCGCGGCGAAGGTCATGGCCACCTGGGTGGTCCAGATCTCCTTGGCGGGCAGCGCGTACGGGTCGCGGTCGAGCACGACCAGGTCGGCGCGGTTGCCGGCGGCGATGACGCCGGCCTCGTCGTCGTGGTTGATCCACGCGGACCCGGCGGTGTAGGCGGCCATGACCGTGGCCAGGTCCAGGCTCTGGTGCGGCAGGAACGGCGTCTGCGCGGTCGGATAGCCCGCGTGCACCGAGCTGCCGGGCTCGGTGCGGTTGACCGCGACGTGCATGCCCTGCAGCGGGTCGGCCGAGGAGACCGGCCAGTCGCTGCCCGCGCACAGCCGGGCGCCGGTGCGCACCAGGTCGGCGAACGGGTACTGCCAGGAGGAGCGCCGCTCGCCCAGGTAGGGGATGCACAGCTCGTCCATCTGCAGGTGGTGGGTGGCCCACAACGGCTGCAGGTTGGCGGTGACGCCGAGGCGGGCGAAGCGCGGCACGTCCGACGGCTCGACGATCTGCAGGTGGGCGATGTGGTGCCGGTTGCGCGGCGAGGTGCCCTCCAGCGCGTCCAGGGACTCGCGCACGGCCCGCTCGCCGATGGCGTGGAAGTGCACCTGGAAGCCGCGCCGGTCCAGTTCGGCGACGTAGCCCTTCAACAGCTCGGGGTCCACGTAGGAAAGTCCGCGCTGGTCGGGGCCGCAGTTGCAGTAGGGCTCGATGACGGCGGCGGTGAAGTTCTCGGCGATGCCGTCCTGCATGATCTTGACCGAGCCGGCGGAGAACAGCCCGCCGGCCTGGGCGCGGCGTTCGGCCAGCTCGTCGATCTGCTCGGCGCCGCGCGCGCGGTCCCACCACAGCGCCCCGACCACTCGCGCGCGCAGCCGGCCGGAGGCCGCCGCCGACAGGTAGGCCGGGAAGTGGTCGTCGGAACCGGCGTAGGAGCCGACGATGGCGTCCTGCCAGCCGGTGATGCCCAGCGAGAACAGGTGGGCCTGGGCGTCCATCAGCGCGTCGTCGACGTCGGCGGCGCTCGCCCGGGGCGTCAGCAGGCCGACCAGGTCCATGGCCCCCTCGTGCAGGACGCCGCTCGGCGTGCCGTCCGGGTCACGCTCGATGCGGCCGTCGGCGGGGTCGGGGGTGTCCGCGCTGATCCCGGCGATCTGCAGGGCGCGGGTGTTGACCCAGGCCGCGTGGTGGTCGCGCTGGATGAGGTAGACGGGCCGGTCGACGAAGTCGAGCTGCGTGCGGTGCGGCAGCCCGCCGGGGAAGGCGGCCATGTCCCAGCCGCCGCCGTCGATCCACTCCTTGCCGGGATGGTCGCGGGCGTACACGGCGATCCGCTGCACGTACGCCGCCAGGCCGAACACCTCCGACAGGTCGCACTTGGCGCGCTCGAGGCCGGCCTGGATCGGGTGGATGTGGGCGTCGGTGAACGCGGGCGTCAGCAGCCGCCCGGCCAGGTCCACCGTCTGGTGGCGAGGGCCCGCCTGCGCGGCGACCTCGGCCTCGTCGCCGACCGCGGCGACGCGCCCGTCGCGGACGAGCACCGCCTCGGCGAAGGCGGCTTCCACGAGCCCGGCGGCCGGGGCGCCGGGCGCCGGGCCCCCGGTGGGGTCGGCGGGGACGGTGGCGGCCGCGGCGGAGGCGCGGGAGCCGGACGGGCGCGCGGGGCCGGTGTACACGCGGCCGCCGCGGAAGAGCAGTTCGGTCATCGGAGACGATGCTATAGCCGTCGCGGCCGCCCGGCGTACGACCAGGAAATCGACCGTCATACCACCACATGTCATGCAAAATCTGACTTAGTACGTCAAATCCGATGAAACGGAAACCCTGGGCTCATGTCCATGTAGCAACCTGGTAACAGCTCGGAGGCATCCTGCTGTTCGGACGACAGGGGGTTTCGATGGGATTTCTGCGGATCCGTACCACCGTGGACGAGCGACCGGGCCGGCTGGCCTCGCTCGCTGCCGCGCTGGCGGCCAAGGGCGGCAACATCCTTGGGCTGAGCGTCCAGCCCGACACCGACGGCACCGTGGACGAGTTCGTCGCCGACATCCCCGCCTCGGCGGACGCGGTGCGCGAGGCGCTGGAGGCGGCCGGCGGCCGGCGCGTCCAGGTGGTGTCCGCCACGGCCCATGAGCTGACCGACGAGCCCACCCGCGTCCTGCTGCTGGGCGCGCGCCTGCGGGCGATGCCGTGGCGGCTGCCGGAGGCGCTGTGCGACCTGCTGCGCGCCGACGACGCGCGCTGGGTGTACGGCGTGGAGCTGTCCTCCGACCTGCCCGACCCCACCCTGCTGACCGTCCCGGTGGCGCCACGCCGCGCCGTGCGGCTGCGCCGGGCCGGGCTGCCGTTCACGCTGACCGAGGCCGCCCGGGCGGCGGCCCTCGTGCGGCTCGCGCAGCCGCCGGCCGAGACGCCCTCCCCGGAGCGCCCCGTGGCGCTGGACGACGGCGTCGAGGTGCAGGTGCGCCCGCTGACCCTGCTCTACCGCGAGGCCGTCCGCGACCTGCACGACCGCTGCTCGCCGGATTCGCGCCGGTTCCGGTACCACACCTCGATGCCCGCCCTGCCGCCGCGCATGTTCGACCGGCTCTGCGACCGCGACCGCGGATACTCGATCGTCGCCGGGTACGACGGCCAGGTCGTGGCGCTGGCCAACCTGATCTTCACACCCGACCCCGGGATCGCCGAGATGGCCTTCCTGGTCGAGGACCGCTGGCAGGGGCGCGGGCTCGGCGGCGCGCTGGCGCGGATTCTGGTGCAACAGGCGCGTGACCTGGGATTCGCCGAGGTCAAGGCCAGTCTGTTGTCGGACAACACGCGCATGCGCCGCCTGCTGATCTCCCTCGGCGCGACGCTCGCCTACACCGACGACCCCGGGGTGCTGGAGGCGCGGATCGCCACCGGCGCGATGGTGCCCGCTCCGCGCGACTGAGCGCCGGCCGGCCGCCGTGCTCCGGGAACGCTCGGGGATCACGGATCACGACGGCCGGCTCGCGCCGCCCTCCTGCGTGCCCCTGTTCTCCGGCGCGTCGTCGCCCTCGTCCGCGGGGGGAACGCCCATGGTGTCCAGCCGCCGCTCGATGCGGTTCAGGCTCTCCTGTATCCGCTCCAGACGTCCCATGAACGACATCTGGGACGGCAGCGGGATCGGATCCACGGTGGGCGGGCCTACCGGCCGGCGCTCGCGGCGGGCCGCGGCGGCCTCGATGAGCCTGCCGCGCATCAGCTCCAGATCGATCTCGTGCAGTTCCAGCACCTTGGCCCCGACGCCGTGGCCCTCCTGGATGAGGCCGAGCAGGATGTGCTCGGTGCTGATGTAGTTGTGGTGGAGCTGCAGCGCCTCACGCAGGGACAGTTCGAGCACCTTCTTGGCCCGGCCGGTGAAGGGGATGTGGATGTGGGCGCCGGGGGAGTTCTCGCCGCGCCCGACCATCTCCTCGATGTCGGCCCTGACGCCCTCCAGGGTGAGGCCCGACCCGGCGAGCATGGTCCCCGCGAGCCCTTTGCCCTCGCCGAGCAGGCCGAGCAGGAGGTGCTCGGTGCCGATGTGGCCGTGGTCGAGCCTCCTGGCCTCCTCCTGGGCGGAGACCACGGCGCGGCGGGCGGAATCGGTGAAGCGCTCGAACACGGGACCCCTCCGCGGGTGTCGGTGAAGCCGGCCGTCACGTACACGCGGAACCGACTCCGGGCGGCTTCTTCCACTATGCGGCAAATACCCCCTCGGTGGGGGTCGGATCGCCGGTCTTGCGGCGGTTCGCCAGGTAGCGACAAGAAGGACATTCTGCTTTAGGCTGGGTCTTAATATCGAACTCAACCCGTGCTGGGGGAGGCGACGTGGAGACCGAGTGGCGGCCTTCGGCGTGCGTGCTGTGCGCCTGCAACTGCGGCATCCAGATCCAGCTGGACGGCCGGCGGTTCGCGCGGATCCGGGGCGACAAGGCCCACCCCTCCTCCCAGGGCTACACCTGTGAGAAGCCGCTGCGGCTGGACCACTACCAGAACGCCGAGGACCGGCTCACCCACCCGCTGCGGCGGCGGCCCGACGGCACGTTCGAGCGCGTCGGCTGGGACACCGCCATCGCCGAGATCGCCGCGCGCTTCTCCGCGGTCCGCGACGCCCACGGCGGCGAGTCGATCTTCTACTACGGCGGCGGAGGACAGGGCAACCACCTCGGCGGCTCCTACTCGGGCGCCTTCATGCGCGCGCTCGGCGCCAAGTACCGCTCCAACGCCCTCGCCCAGGAGAAGACCGGCCTGTTCTGGGTGTCGGACCGCATGCTGGGTAACACCGCCACCGGCGACTTCGACCACTGCGAGGTCGCGTTGTTCGTCGGCAAGAACCCCTGGCAGTCCCACGGGCTGCCGCGCGCCCGGCCCACCCTGCGCGAGATCGCCCGCGACCCGGCCCGCTGCCTGATCGTCATCGACCCCCGGCGCACCGAGACGGCGGAGCTGGCCGACATCCACCTGCAGGTGCGCCCCGGCGCGGACGCCTGGCTGCTCGCCGCGATGGCCGCGGTGCTCGTCCAGGAGAACCTCATCGCCCACGAGTGGCTGGCCGCCCACGCGGTCGGCCTCGAAGAGGTGTGCGCCGTCCTTCGAGCGGTACCGGTCGCCGAAAACTGCGCGATCGCGGGCGTGCCCGAGGAACTGGTGCGCACGGCGGCGCGCCGCATCGCCGCCGCCTCCGGCGTGGCGGTGTTCGAGGACCTCGGCGTGCAGATGACGCTGCACTCCACGCTCAACAGCTATCTGGACAACCTGCTGTGGCTGCTGACCGGCAATTTCGGGCGTCCCGGCACCAACAACCCGCCCATCCTGTTCGCGCCGTTCATCACCTTCGGCCACCACGGGCCCAAGCGCGACCGGGTCAGCCCGGTGGCCGGGGCGCGCATCATCTCCGGCCTGGTCCCGGCCAACGTGGTCGCCGAGGAGATCCTCACCGACCACCCGCGCCGCTACCGCGCCATGCTCGTCGAGACGGCCAACCCGGCGCACTCGGTCGCCGACTCCAAGCGGATGCGCGAAGCGCTGGAGGCGCTGGACCTGCTCGTGGTGATCGACGTCGCGATGACCGAGACGGCCCGGCTGGCCGACTACGTGCTGCCGGCGCCCTCGCAGTTCGAGAAGTGGGAGGCGACCTTCTTCAACCTGGAGGCGCCGGCCAACTACTTCCACCTGCGCCGCCCGGTGCTGGACCCGCCGCAGGGCGCCGACCTGCTGCCCGAGCCGGAGATCCACGCCCGGCTGTGCGAGGCCGTGGGCGCGCTGCCGGCCGACCGCGTCCAGACCCTGCGCGATGCGGCCGAGCGGGGCCGCGCGGCCTTCGCCGAGGCGTTCCTGGCCGCCATGGCCGACCCCGAGCTGGCCAAGGTGGCCCCCGCCCTGCTCTACCGCACCCTCGGGCCCACGCTGCCCGGCGGCGCGGCGGCGGCCGCGTCCCTGTGGGCGCAGGCCGTGCGGGTCGCCATGGCCCACCCCGACGCGGTGCGGCGGGCGGGCATCGAGGGCGAGGGCCTCGCGCTGGGCGACCGGCTGTTCGACGCCATTCTGGACAGCCCTTCCGGCCTGGTGTTCACCGTCGACGAGCCCGGGGACGGCTGGGACCGGCTCGGCACGCCGGACAAGAAGATCCACCTGGCGCTGCCCGACCTGCTGGACGAACTGGCTCGCCTCGGGCCGGGTCCGGACGCGCACCCTGAGTATCCCTTCGTCCTGTCGGCAGGGGAGCGGCGGGCCTTCACGGCCAACACGATCTTCCGCGACCCCTCCTGGCGCAGGCGCGACACCGACGGCGTGCTGCGGGTCAGCCGCAAGGACGCCGCCGGCCTCGGCCTGTCCGACGGATCCCGGGCTCGGGTGACGACCAGACGCGGCTCGGTCGAGGCGACCGTCGAGATCACCGACACCCTCCAGGCGGGGCACATATCCCTGCCCAACGGCCTTGGCCTGTCCTACCCGGGCGAGACGGGCGAGATCACCACCGGGGCCCCGCCGAACGAGCTGACCGCCTCGGAAGACCGCGACCCCTACGCCGGCACTCCCTGGCACAAACACGTCCCTGCCCGCGTCGAGGCCCTGCCGGTCTAGCGCCCCGCTCACCGCGCTCAGCCGAGCGTCGGCGCGGCCCCTGAGAGCGCGTCAGGGCATGGGAGACCGCTGCCGGGGTGGTCGTTCAGGGGGTGGGTCCTGGCTGGGCCGCGGACGTGGAGGGTGGCGGCGGGCCGGGAGGGTGGTCGTGTGCGTCGATCCGGGCTCACGATGGTCGCCGTCTCAGATCACGGCGTTTCCGTATTTCGTGGCTTGGACGCTGCCGCTGCCGCTGCCGCTGCCGCTGCCGCTGCCGTCGGCCGGAATCGCTGTTTTGTTCCGGATGGCGGTGGGCTTTTCGGCGAGGTGCCGCTGTCGGTGATTCGTGGGGGTTTCTCGGTGGGGTGCCGGATTGTCCGAGAATTCGTTCGGGGAAGTGTGTTCTTTTCTCTGACGTTGCTCGTCGTCCGGATTGTTGTGCCGGTTCCCGTCTTAGTCCCAGGTGGTGCCGGCGGCGCGGGAGTAACCGTCCCAGGTGGTGCCCGCGGTGCGCGAGTAGGAGTCCCAGGTGGTGCCGGCGGAACGAGTGGCGGTGGCGGCGGAGAAGGCGCTGGCGGTCATTTTCCGTCTCTTTTCTGGAGGGCTTGTCGTTCGTCCTTGTGAGAACAACTCTCCGGCATTCCGGGCCCTCGGAACAGACAATTCGGCGGCAGCAAGCTGCACGCCCCTGACCACTTGCTGCCACCAGGAAGGCGGCCATGTCGCCGAGAGAAGCACTGCCCGCATCGGTGCAGGTCACAGGCGCTGTTGCCGGGCCGCGCCGGCGCGCCACGGATGGGCTGGACGGGGTTGTGGCGCGATGCGGACACGGCTGCCGCGGGCGTCGCATGCCGGTTCCCTCCTTGTCCGGCCTTGATCGGCCGCCCGGGGAAGGATCGCCTCGATGCGATCGTCCCGCCGGACGCGGGACCGGTGCGCGCGAGATGGCGGTCTCGGCGGCGTTGTCGCGTTCACGGGCCACCGGCGTCGCCGGCCTGGTGCGATGGCCGCGACGGCCACGACATGGCGCAAGGGCGGCCTCGGTGCGGAGAGGTGACCGACGGGAACGACGTGCCGTGCGCGGCGGGGCGCAACAGGGCGGGGGCCGACAAGGCGGGCCGAGGGTCGGGGCCGACGGGGAAACCGACGAGGCAGGGCCGAGGGAGCAGGGCCGAGGGTCGGGGCCGACGGGGAAAACCGACGAGGCAGGGCCGAGGGAGCAGGGCCGAGGGAGCAGGGCCGGAGCGGTGGTGCGCTCGCGTGGCCGGGCGCCGGTCGCGATCGGCCGGCCGGGCGTCGATTTCTCCGAATATACGGGCGCCGGGCCGAAGAGTTCATTGTCTTCCGCCGTATTCGCGAACCGTATGCGGTTCACCCGGGCGGGCTGGTGCGTTCAGCCGTCCTCGCCGGAGAATCGTACGTCCGGCGTTTTCGCTTGAGGTCTATTATCGGGTAGATGGTGCTGGAATCCGGTTCGAAGTTAAGGTCGTATATCAGTCCCAGGTGGTGCCGGCGGCGCGGGAGTAACCGTCCCAGGTGGTGCCCGCGGTGCGCGAGTAGGAGTCCCAGGTGGTGCCCGCGGAACGAGTGGCGGTGGCGGCGGAGAAGGCGTTGGCGGTCATTTTCTGTCTCTTTTCTGGAGGGTTTGTCGTTCGTCCTTGTGAGAACAACTCTCCGCCATTGCGGGCCCTCGGAACAGACGATTCGGCGGCAGCAAACTGCACGCCGCTGACCACTTCCTGCCACTCGATCGAGTGACATCCCCCTCGCGCGTCCCGGGACGGTGTCACCGCAGGTCGACGCGCTGTTCCAGGCCGGTCTGCCCGACCTGCCGTACGCCGCCCCCGGCACCTGGCCGTGATGGGGTTCCTCATACGGCTCAGCTTCGGGAGCGCCTCTTGTGAAGGGCTTGGCCCCTGGTCGACGGGCTGTCCCCATCGCCTTCCGATGCCGGCCGGTCACCGGTCGCCGGCACGGCGGGCCGGCTCGTCGGCGCCGGGCCGGCGCCCTGGCGGGTGGTGAGCCAGCTCGCGATGACGGCGGTCGCGAGGATCGCGGCGACCACCGCCAGCGAGACCCAGGTCGAGATCTTGTAGACGTCCAGCAGGAGCATCTTCACCCCGACCCACACCAGCACCAGCGCCAGGCCGAGCTTCAGGTGGACAAATCGGTGCATCAGCCCGGCCAGCAGGAAGTACATCGCGCGCAGGCCGAGGATGGCGAAGGCGTTGGAGGTGAAGACCAGGAACGGCTCGGTGGTGACGGCGAAGATCGCGGGAATGGAGTCCACCGCGAAGACGATGTCGGTCACCTCGACCAGCACCAGTACCGACAGCAGCGGGGTGGCGGCCCGCCTGCCGGCCTCCCGGACCCAGAACCGCTGCCCGTGGTAGTCGTCGGTGACCGGCACCAGACGGCGGAGCAGCCGCAGCGTCCTGCTGCGCGCCGGGTCGACGGTCTGGCCGCGGTGCAGGGCCAGGCGGACGCCGGTGAGCACCAGGAAGGCGCCGAACACGTACAGGACCCAGGAGAAGCTCGCGATCAGCGCCGAGCCCGCGGCGATGAAGACGCCGCGGAAGAGCAGCGCGCCCAGCACGCCGTAGAACAGCACGTGGTGCTGGTAGCGCGCCGGCACGGCGAAGTGGCCGAAGATGATCGCGAACACGAAGATGTTGTCGACGGCCAGCGACTTCTCGATCACGTAACCGGCGTAGTACTGGCCGGCGTACTCCGCGCCCCACCACCACCAGACGGCGGCGCCGAAGGCCAGTCCGAGGCACACCCAGATCGCCGACCACAGGGCCGCCTCGCGCATGCCGATCACATGGGCATGGCGATGGGTGAACAGGTCGATGGCGAGCATCGCGGCGATGACACCGAGCACCGCCGGCCAGGCCCACAGGGCGACGTTCACAAGGGGACACCTTTCCGGTCGAGACGACCGGAGGTCTCTCCGCCGCCCAGGCCACATGGTGTTCCGGGACGGCGCCAGGACCGGGCGGGCATCGGGCCCGCCGTACTGACGACCCTGGCGTCTAGGGGTACTCCCCTCCGCGCTCACAGGATACGCGACCGGCTCACCGCGGAAAAGAGCAGGTCAGCGGGCTGAAGGCGTCAGCCGTGCAGGGCGCGGAGGGCGGCGGCGAGCAGGCCGGACCGCTCGGCGGGGGTGAGGGCGCCGTCGCCGGCCGACAGCAGCGCCAGCGTGCCGTTCTTCGCCACCGCGTACGCGGCGTGCGCCCGCACGACGCCGGCCGCGTCAGGCCCGGCCGCGTCAGGCCCGGGCGGGGTGAGCGCGGCGGTGAGGGCGGCGTTGATCTCCTGGGACCTCGGGACCACGCGCTGGAGCGCGGCGCGCGCGGAGGGGTCGCCGCCGATGAGGTCGATCAGCGTGTGCAGTTCCGCCGTGGTGTCGATGACCGCGCCCAGCAGTTCTCCGGCGTCCGCGCGGCCGGAGGCGGCGGCGTCGGCCAGCCGCTGGTAGGCCAGCAGCGGCTCGGCCATCAGCGCCTCGATGATCTCGGCCTTGGAGGCGAAGTGGTAGTACAGGGCCGCCTTGCTCGTGCCCAGCCGGCCGGCGATGTCGGCGATGGACGTCCCGGCGTACCCCTGCTCGGCGAACAGTTCCTGGGCGATGGACAGGATGCGCCGCCGGGTCTCCTGGGCGTTCTGCCCGGCTCGGCCGCCCTGACGTTCTCTGGTGCCCGACATCGCCCGCCCTCCGGCCGCGGAGGACGGACCCGCTGTCCGCGCCTCCATGGAGCAGTGTACTTGACGACCGTTCAGTAAGTGCTGCACGCTTACTTACCGAACGGTCGGCAAGCGGACGGAGCAGCGAAATGACCAGGGACGACATGAAGGCGATCGTGGAACGCATGTACGCGGCCGCCAACGCGGGCGACCTCGACGCCGTGGAGGAGATCTTCGCCCCGGACTTCTACAGCCACCCGATGGGGACGACGGGACCCGAGGCCGTCAAGAGCGCCTGGAGGGACATCCGCGAGCGCTACCCGGACCTGCGGGTCACCCTCGAGGACATGCTCATCGACGGCGACAAGATCGCCCTGCGCTCCACCGTGCACGGGGCCGTGGGGGCGGACGGGCGGCCGGACCCTGCGCTCATGGAGATGATCCGCCTCGCCGACGGGCGCGTAGCGGAGGTCTGGGGGCTCACCGGCATGGTGTGGCGCTGAGGCCTCCCGCGGGGGCTGAGGCGGCTCGCGAGCAGTGAGGCGGCTTGCGGGCGCTGAGGCTTCCAGCGGGGGCTGAGGCGGTTTCCGAGGAGTGAGGCGGCTCGCGGGGGTCGAGGCGGCTCGCCGGCGTCGAGGCCGCCCGGGGGGCTACGGACGGCTCGCGCGCGCCCGGAAGGCGGCGGTCTTGACCCGGTTCTGGCAGGTGGTCGAGCAGAAGCGGCGGGTGCCGTTGCGCGAGACGTCGACGTAGACGCGGTCGCAGTGGGACGCCGTGCACATCCCGAGCCGGTCGTACAGGTCGCCGCCCAGGACGATGGCCAGGCCGCTGGCGCAGCCCGCCGCCCAGTCGTCGCCCAGGGTGCCCCCGCCGCCGTGGAAGTGCAGGTGCCAGGGCTCGCCGTCGTGCCGCTCCAGGTGCGGCCGGGCCTGGGTGCGGTCAAGGACGCGGTTGACCTGCCGGGCGGCGGTGTCCAGGTCGCCGGTCTCGACCGCGTCGAAGACCACCCGCAGCTCGGCGGCCACCCGGGACAGCTCGGCCGCCTCGGCGTCGGTGACCTCCCTCGAGCCCCGGTGGCCGGCGCGCAGGGCCTCGGTGACGGTGGCGCGCCGGTCGGGGCCGGGCGGCGGAGGCGTGTACGGCCTCCCGTGCGCCTCGCCGGGCGTGAGCCGGTTGACCAGGGCGGCGGCGACGGCCACGACGGCATCGGTGTGACTGTTGAAATTCACTTGACCGGTTACATCCTCGCGTCTTACCGTGTGACTGTCCAAATAGTTTACGGCAGTTACAGGGAGTCCTCATGTCCATTGTTCCCCGCGAGCGGGCCCGCGACTGGATCCTGCGGTGGGATCGCCAGCAGGAGGGCTACATGCCCGACCGCGAGGCCCGTTTCGCCGCCCTCATCGACGCCGTGGAGGCCGGGGCCGGGCGGCCCGACCCGCTGGTGCTCGACCTCGGCTGCGGGCCCGGCTCGCTCGCCGTCCGCTTGCTCGACCGCCTGCCCGAGGCCACCGTCGTGGCCCTGGACGCCGACCCGCTGCTGCTCGCGCTCGCCCGTGCCGCGCACGAGGGCAGGCCGGGGCTGCGCTTCGCCGACGTGGACCTGCGGACCCCCGGGTGGGCCTCGTCCCTCGGCCTGGACCGCCCGGTGGACGCGGCGGTGAGCACCACCGCGCTGCACTGGCTGGCCGAGCCGGAACTGCGCGTGATGTACCCCGAGCTGGCGAGCGTGATGAAGCCCGGCGGCGTGTTCCTCAACGGCGACCACATGGAAGTGATCGACATCGCGCCGGCCCTGGCCAAGCTGGAGCGGGCGGTGCACGAGCGCGCCATGCGCCGCAGGTTCGGCGCCGGACGGCCCGAGGACTGGCGCCAGTGGTGGGACGCCGTGGCCGCCGACCCCGACCTGGCGGCACTGGCGGACGAGCGCGCCCGCAAGGTCGCCGGCGCGGCCCACCGTGGATCGGAGTCGCTGGAGCTGTCCGCGCACGTCACCGCCCTGCGCGACGCCGGCTTCGCCGAGGTGGGCACCCTGTGGCAGAACGGGAACGACCGCTTGCTGTGCGCCATTCGCAGCTGAGCACCGGAAACTGACATCTTCGTGTGAGATTTCCGCCGGGACACTACCACCGATCCCGGCGGGCTGCTTAGGGTCGGGCGCTATGACGCAGAGCACCGCCTCGACACACGCCTTCATCGCCGCCCTGCCCAAGGTCGAACTGCACCTGCACCTGGTGGGAGCCGCCTCGGTGCCCACGGTCCTGGAGCTCAGCCGGCGGCACCCCGGCGGCCCGGTGCCCTCCAGCGAGGAGGAGTTGCGCGCCTTCTACGTCTTCAGGGACTTCCCCCACTTCGCGGAGATCTACGCCGACGTCAACCGCCTGGTGCGTGAGCCCGAGGACGTCGCCACGCTGGTCACCGGAGCCGCGCGCGACCTGGCCGCGCAGAACGTCCGCTACGCCGAGCTGACGGTCACGGTCTACTCCCACCAGCGGATGGGCATGTCCAACGCCGCGATCACCGAGGCGCTGGACCTGGCCGCCCGGGCCGCGGCGGCCGACCACGGCGTGCGCGTCGGCTACGTGTTCGACATCCCCGGAGAGGCCGGGCCCGAGGCCGCGCGGGCGACGCTCGACCACGCGCTGTCCGCGCCGCCGGAGGCGCTGGTCGGCCTCGGCCTGGCCGGCATCGAGCAGGAGCGGCCCAAGTACCGCGACGCCTTCAGGGACGCCTTCCGCGCGGCCACCGCCGCCGGTCTGCACAGCGTGCCGCACGCGGGCGAGATGACCGGGCCCGAGACGATCTGGGAGGTCATCGAGGGGCTCGGCGCCGAGCGCATCGGCCACGGCATCAGCTGCGTGCGCGACCCCCGCCTCATGGCCCGCCTCAAGGAGACCCAGATCCCGCTGGAGGTGTGCCCGACCTCCAACGTGTGCACAGGCCAGGTGCGCGACCTGGCCTCCCACCCGCTGCCCCGGCTGCTGGAGGAGGGCCTGTTCGTCACGCTCAACAGTGACGACCCGCCCATGTTCGCCACCACCCTGAACGGCGAGTACGGCGTCGCCGCCCGCGTCTTCGGCCTGGGGGAGGCCGAGCTGGCCGCGCTGGCCCGCAACGCCGTGCGGGCGTCCTTCCTCGGCGAGCGGGCCAAGCGCGAGATCATCGACGAGATCGACCAGGTGTGCGCGGCCGGGCCGGCGAGCGCCTGACCCGCCGCCGACCCGCTGCTGCCGGCCCGCCAGCGCCTGACCCGCCGCCGGCTCCGATGACCCGGCGGCGGGTCTCGGCGGACGGCGCCGGAGTCGCGCGGCGGGACGGCCCGCCGCGCGCCCTGTCAGGGAGACGCGCGCCGGGTGAGCCCCGGCGGGATCTTGGAGGCGGCGGCCCGGTCCAGCAGGAACAGGGTGCGCAGCCGCCCCCTGGCCCCCGCCCCCGGCACCTGGTAGGGGCCCGACTCCTGCAGCGCCAGCCGGACGGCCCCGGCCTTCTCCTCGCCGGCCACGATGACCCACACCTCGCGGGCCGCCCTGATGGTGGGATGGGTCATCGAGATGCGCGTCGGCGGCGGCTTGGGCGCGCCGTGCACCGCCACCACCGCACGCTCGTCGTGGACGGCCGGCATCTCGGGGAACAGCGAGGCCACGTGGCCGTCCGGGCCGAGGCCCAGCATGAGGATGTCGAACGAGGGCACCGGCCCGTGGTCCTCGGGCCTCGCGGCCTTGCGCAGCTCGTCGGCGTACCGCTCGGCGGACTCCTCGGCGCTCAGCCCGGAGTCGGGGCCGAGCATCGGGTGCACCCGCGCGGGGTCGACCTCCACCCGGTCCAGCAGCGCCTCCCGCGCGCCGGTCTCGTTGCGCTCGGCGTCGCCGGTGGGCAGGAAGCGCTCATCACCCCACCAGACGTCCAGGCGGCGCCACTCGACGGCGTCGCGCGCCGGGGTGGCGGCGACCTCCCTCAGCGTGGCGACGCCCATGCCACCGCCGGTGAGCACCAGGTGGGCCGACCCCTTGGCCGCCTGCGCGTCGGCCAGCCCGGTGATCAGGCGGGCGGCGACGGCCTTGGCCAGCACATCGGCGTCCCGGTGGATCAGGACCGAGGGAACACTCACGACAACACCCCTCCAGCTACATGAAACGACGGCGCCCGGCACCACCCTATGCACCGAAGATCGGAGCAGGGGGCGGTGCCGGGCCGCCAGGTCGGAAAGCCGGGGGCGCCGGCCCGGAATCAGGGGCCGGCGCCGCCGGACGGGTCAGGAACCGTCGAAGTCCGCGACGCGCTTGATCGCCGAGGCGTACAGCTCGTCGGGGTCCAGCCGCCGCAGCTCCTCGGCGAGCAGGTCGGAGGTCGGCCTTCGGGCCAGGGCCACGTGCCGGTCGGGCTGCCCCGGCCGGATCAGCGTGGCGGTGCGCGAGTCGTGCCGCTCGACGACGATCTCGCCCTCGCCCTGCAACCGCAGGTGCACGCTGGTCAGGCCGGGCCCCCGGGACTCGGTCACCTTGATCGGCGCGTCGAGCTTCTCCGACAGCCACACCGCCAGCAGAGAGGCGCTCGGGTGACCGGGCTCGGCCTCGACGTAGCCGGACAGGACCCGGTCCACCGGCTGGTCGAACGCCGCCGCCAGCAAGCTGCGCCAGGGCGTGATGCGCGTCCACGCCAGGTCGGTGTCGCCCGGCGAGTAGCCGTCGGCCCGGCTCCTGATCGCCGCCACCGGGTCCGGCGCCGAGCGGGCGTCGGTCACCCGGCGCTGCCCGAACGAGCCCACAGGGTCCTTCGCCGGCGAGGCGGGGGCGTCGCCGGGCCACCACACCACCACGGGGATGTCGGGCAGCAGCAGCGGCGACAGCACCGAGTCGGCGTGCTCGGTGAGCTCCCCGTACAGGCGCAGCAGAACCACCTCGCCGGTCGTCAGCTCGCCCACCCGGATCTCGGCGTCCAGCCGGGTGGCCTCGCCGCGCTCCCTCGGGATCACCGCGAGGATGCGCGAGGGATGCTCGCGCGCGGCCTCCGAGGCCGCGCGCACCGCGTCGTACTGGTGGCTCTCGTCGCACACCACCACCAGCGTCAGCACCATGCCGACGGCCGGCGCGCCGACCTGGTGGCGCAGGCGCGTGAGCTGCGAGGAGATGTCGGAGGCCGTGGTCGACCCCATCAGGAAAGTGGTCACAGCGACTCCCGCGTTCCGTTGCCGATCACAACCGCCTCCAGGCCCGGCCGTCTCTGGACATCATCTCGTCGGCCGAGGCCGGGCCGCCGGTGCCGGCCGGGTAGCCCTCCGGCTGATCCGGAAGCGACGCCCAGTAGTGCTCGATCGGGTCCATGATCTTCCAGGACAGCTCGACCTCGCGCTGGTGCGGGAACAGCGGCGGGTCGCCGATGAGCACGTCCAGCAGCAGCCGCTCGTAGGCCTCCGGCGAGGACTCCAGGAACGCCTCGCCGTAGGCGAAGTCCATGTTGACGTCCCTGACCTCCATCGCGGTGCCCGGCACCTTGGAGCCGAACCGCACCGTGATGCCCTCGTCCGGCTGGATGCGGATCACCAGGGCATTGTGCCCCAGTATCTCGGTGTCGGTCTTGCTGAACGGCAGGTGCGGCGCCCGCTGGAACACCACGGCCACCTCGGTCATCCGCCGGCCGAGCCGCTTGCCGGTGCGCAGGTAGAACGGCACGCCCGCCCAGCGCCGGTTGGCGATCTCCACCTTGATCGCGGCGTAGGTCTCGGTCTTGGAGCCCTGCGGGATGCCGTCCTCCTCCAGGAAGCCCTTGACCGGCACGCCTCCCTGCCACCCCGAGGTGTAGGCGCCGCGCGCGGTGGCCAGGCCGAGGTCCTCGGGCAGGGTGACGGCCTCCAGGACCTTCTCCTTCTCCCTGCGCAGCGACGAGGCGCCGAACGCCGTCGGGTCCTCCATGGACACCAGCGCCAGCAACTGGAGCAGGTGGTTCTGGATGACGTCCCTGGCCGCGCCGATGCCGTCGTAGTATCCGGCCCGGCCGCCGACGCCGATGTCCTCGGCCATCGTGATCTGCACGTGGTCGACGTAGCCGCGGTTCCAGATCGGCTCGAACAACGTGTTGGCGAAGCGCAGCGCCAGGATGTTCTGGACGGTCTCCTTGCCCAGGTAGTGGTCGATGCGGAACACCGAGTCGGGCTTGAAGGCCGAGTCGACGATGGCGTTCAGCTCGCGGGCGCTCTGCAGGTCGTGCCCGAACGGCTTCTCGATGACGATGCGCCGCCAGGAGCCCTCCGGCGGCTTGGCCAGGCCGGTGCGCTTGAGCTGCTCGACGACCACGGGGAAGGCCTTGGGCGGAACCGACAGGTAGAAGGCGTAGTTGCCGCCGGTGCCCCGGGTCTCGTCGATCTCCTTCAGCGCCATGGCCAGCGCGTCGAACGCGCCGTCATCGTCGAAGGAGCCCGGCACGAAGTGCAGGCCCTCGCAGATCTGCTTCCAGACCTCCTCCCGGAAGGGAGTGCGCGCGTTCTCCTTGACGGCGTCGTGGGTGATCTGGGCGAAGTCCTGGTGCGCCCAGTCGCGGCGGGCGAAGCCCACCAGGGAGAACCCCGGAGGCAGCAGCCCGCGGTTGCCCAGGTCGTAGATCGCCGGCAGCAGTTTGCGCCGGGCCAGGTCGCCCGTCACGCCGAACAGCACCAGCACACAGGGGCCGGCCACCTTGGGCAGGCGCCGGTCGCGGGGGTCGCGGAGCGGGTTGGCCTCGATCACGTCGATCGTCGTCGCGGTGCTGGCGACGGCCTGGGCCGCCTTCAGCGACTCGTCGGGGGTGACCTTCGGCTGGTCCTCTCCGGCATGGTTGGCCAGTTCGGTCTCGTGGATCGATGGCGCGGGCACGTTCGCCGGGCCCGTGTCATCGGCGTTGGCCGAGCCCGGCTGCTCGCTGTCGTTCATCAAACCTCCCGTGCGGCGGTGAGCAGGTGCCTGACGCCGGCCTCGCGGTCGGTCAGGTGCAGGCGGAGGACCGGACGCCCGCGCTCGCGCAACGCGTCCAGGTCGCCGAGAGCCTGGGCGAGCTCCAGCCTGCCCAGGGTGTACGGTCTGCCCGGCACCTCGAGGTCGTCGTCCACGGCACCGGTGATCTGCAGGAAGACGCCGTTCCGCGGGCCTCCCTTGTGGTACTGCCCGGTCGAGTGCAGGTAGCGCGGGCCCCAGCCGAAGGTCACCGGCCGGTCGGTCCTGATCGACAGCAGCCCCTGCAGGCTGGCCGGGTCGTGCGCCGCCCAGATGTCGGTGATCACCTCGAAGGAGGCGTCCTCCGGCACCGGGACGTCGAAGGCGGCCTCGCGGTCCAGGAAGGCGCCGATGGAGAGGTAACCGTGGGCCGGAATGCCCTCCAGCAGCGCGGTCAGCACTCCTGGAAGGTCCTTGACGTGCTCGGGGATCTCGCCGTACACCTCGACCGGGCCGTCGACCAGCGCGGGCACGCCGGTCGGCAGCGGGCCCTGGCCCGCCCCGGCGAGGATCCGCGCGGTGTTCTCCTTGGACTCGGCCACGTTCGGCTGGTCGAAGGGGTTGATCCCGAGCAGCCGCCCGGCGACCGCGGTGGCGTACTCCCAGATCAGGAACTGGGCGCCCAGCGGCCCGCGCACCTCGACGTCGCCGTCGGTGTCGATGCCGGCGACGAACTCGTCGGCGGCGCCGGTCGGGTCGATGCCGACGACCGGCAGGATGCCCTTGCCGTGCTTGCCCGTCGACTCGGCGACGAGCTGCTCGGCCCAGTCGGGCAGGCCGTTGATCGGCGAGAGGCTGTCGTCCAGCAGCAGCTTGTCGCGGCCGGACAGGGCCGCGGCGCCGATGGCCGCGCCGAGCGCGAGGCCCGGGCCGTCATCGGCGGACAGGGTGGCGCGGGCCTGCTCGGCCTCGTCGAGCAGCCGCGACACCTCGGCTCCGGCCAGCGCGCTCGGCACCAGGCCGAACGCCGACAGGGCGCTGTAGCGGCCGCCGACCGCGGGGTCGGCCAGGACGACGGTGTACCCGGCCTCGGTCGCGGTGCGCTCCAGCGGGGAGCCGGGGTCGGTGACGACCACGACGCGGCCGGCCGGGTCGATGCCGGCCTCGCGGAAGGCCCGTTCGTAGACGCGCAGGTGGGCGTCGGTCTCGATCGTGGCGCCGCTCTTGCTGGCCACCACCAGGACCGTGCGGTCCAGCCGGTCGTCGAGCGCCCGGCGCACCTGGCCCGGGTCGGTGGTGTCAAGGACGGTCAGCGGCACGTCGAAGGTGGCGCAGATGACCTCGGGAGCCAGCGAGGAGCCGCCCATGCCGGCGAGCACGACGTGCTCCAGGCCGTCGGCCCGGACGCGCTCGGCCAGCGTGGTGATCTGGGGGAGCAGCTCGCGGGAGGACGCGGGCAGGTTCAGCCAGCCGAGGCGGATCTTCGCCTCCTCCTCGGCCTCCGGCCCCCACAAGGCGGGGTCGCCCGCGGTCAGCGCCCGCGGCACCCCGTCTTCGACGAGTTTCCGCACGGCCTCCTCGGCCTGCGCGGCGACCTCCTCGTCACCGAATGTTACGGAAATATCCATTCTGAAGTCTTCTCCTCGCGTGGCCGGCCGGGGCCGGTGGCCGCGGCTGCGGGCGTGCGCCCGCAGCCGGTGCCGGCCGTGGGGCGGGCCGGGCCGGCGCGGTCGCGCGGCCGGCCCGCCCAGGCTGCAGGGGGCGGGCCTTAGCGGGCCTTTTCCAGCTCCGACTCGAGCGTGCCGAGCAACTCGGTCCACGAGGCGACGAACTTCTCGACGCCCTCCTCCTCCAGCGCCCGCACCACGTCGTCGTAGTCGATGCCGACCTGCTTGAGCGCCGCCATGGTGTCCCATGCCTCGGTGTAGCCCGACCGCACGGTGTCGCCGTCGATGGAGCCGTGCTCGGCCGTGGCGTCCAGCGTCTTCTCCGGCATGGTGTTCACCGTGCCGGAGGTCACGAGCTGGTCGACGTACATGGTGACCGGGTAGTCGGGGTTCTTCACCCCGGTGGAGGCCCACAGCGGACGCTGGGGGTGCGCCCCGGCGGCCTTGAGCGCCTGCCACCGATCGCTCGCCATGACCTCCTCGTAGGCGGCGAAGGCCAGGCGGGCGTTGGCGATGGCGGCCTTGCCGCGCAGCGCGAGCGCCTCGGGGGTGCCGATCTTCTCCAGGCGCTTGTCGATCTCGGTGTCGAAGCGGCTGACGAAGAAGGACGCCACCGACTCGATCTTCGACAGGTCCAGCCCCGCGGCCTTGGCCTTCTCGAGGCCCGAAAGCCAGGCGTCCATCACCGCGCGGTAGCGCTCGAGGGAGAAGATCAGCGTGACGTTGACGCTGATGCCCTCGGCGAGCGCCTGGGTGATCGCCGGCAGGCCTTCGACGGTCGCCGGGATCTTGATGTGGACGTTCGGCCGGTCCACCAGCCACCACAGCGCGCGCGCCTCGGCGACCGTCTTCTCGGCGGTGTCGGTCGCCAGACGCGGGTCGACCTCGATGGACACCCGGCCGTCCACGCCGTCGGTGGCGTCGAACACCGGCCGCAGCACGTCGGCGGCCCAGCGGATGTCATAGGTCGTGATGGCCCTGACCGCCTCGCCCACGTCCACGCCCCGCACGGTAAGGTCGCGCAACTGGTCGTCGTAGGCGTCGCCCTTGCTCAGCGCAGAGGCGAAGATGGTGGGATTGGACGTGACGCCGGTGACCTGCTTGTCGCGCACCAGCGCCGCGAGGTTGCCGCTGCGCAGCCGCTCGCGGCTGATGTCGTCCAGCCAGATCGACACGCCCTGGCCGGTCAGGCGCTTCAGGTTCTCACTCATGGCTCGTTCCTCAGTTTCCGGTCGTCTGGCCCTTGTCGGCCCCGGTCTTGGCGAGGCTGCCCTTCGCCGCGGCGGCCACACGTTCGGCGGTCAGGCCGAACTGCTCGTACAGCGTCTTGTACGGCGCGGAGGCGCCGAAGTGCTCAAGGCTCACGACCTCGCCCTCCTCACCCACGAACTGCCGCCAGCCCAGGGCGATTCCCGCCTCGACGGCGACGCGCGCGCGGACCGCGGGAGGCAGGACCGACTGCTTGTAGGCGTCGTCCTGGGCCTGGAACCACTCGACGCACGGCATGGAGACCACGCGGGCCGGGATGCCCTCCTCCTCCAGCAGCTTGCGCGCTCCGACGGCCAGCTCGACCTCGCTGCCGGTGCCGATGAGGATCACCTCGGGCTGCCCGTTGGAGGCGTCCTGCAGGACGTAGCCGCCCTTGGCGACCTTGTCGAAGTCGGCCGTGCCCTCGTACACCGGCAGGTTCTGCCGGGTCAGCGCCAGCGCCGCCGGACGGTCGGTGTGCTCCAGGACGGTCTTCCACGCGGCCGAGGTCTCGTTGGCGTCGGCCGGGCGGACCACGTCCAGGCCCGGGATGGCCCGCAGCGCCCACAGGTGCTCGACGGGCTGGTGGGTCGGGCCGTCCTCGCCCAGGCCGATGGAGTCGTGCGTCCACACATAGGTGACCGGCAGGCCCATCAGGGCGGCCAGGCGCACGGCCGGGCGCATGTAGTCGCTGAAGACCAGGAAGGTGCCGCCGTAGGGGCGGGTGCCGTCGTGCAGGGCGATGCCGTTGAGGATCGAGCCCATGCCGTGCTCGCGGATGCCGAAGTGCAGCGTGCGGCCGTAGCGGTTGCCGGGGAACGCCTTGGTCTGGTGCTCCTCGGGGATGAAGGACGGCTCGCCCTCCATCGTGGTGTTGTTGGACTCGGCCAGGTCGGCCGAGCCGCCCCACAGCTCCGGCAGCACCGGCGCCAGCGCGTTCAGCACCTGGCCGGAGGCCTTGCGGGTGGCGACCGACTTGCCGGCCTCGAAGGTCGGCAGGGCCTCGTCCCAGCCGGCCGGGAGCTTGCGGGCGCTCATGCGCTCGAACAGGGCGACGCGCTCGGCGTTGGCGGCCTGCCAGCTCTCGAACCCCTTGCTCCACTCGGCGTGCAGGGCCCGGCCGCGCTCGACCACCTGGCGGGTGTGCGCCAGGACCTCCTCGGGCACGTCGAAGTCCTTGGACGGGTCCAGGCCGAGGACCTCCTTGGTGGCGGCGACCTCGTCGGCGCCCAGCGCCGAGCCGTGGATCTTGCCGGTGTTCTGCTTGTTCGGCGCGGGCCAGCCGATGATCGTGCGCAGCCGGATCAGCGTCGGACGCTCGGTCTCCTCGATGGCCGCCCGGTAGGCCGCGTACAGCTCCTCGACGTTCTCGACGTACTCGCCCGTGGCGGTCCAGTCGACCTTGATCACGTGCCAGCCGTACGCCTCGTAGCGGGCGGCGACGTCCTCCGACAGGGCGATGTTGGTGTCGTCCTCGATGGAGATGTGGTTGGCGTCGTAGATGACGTTGAGGTTGCCCAGCTTCTGGTGGCCCGCGATGGAGCTCACCTCGTGGCTGATGCCCTCCTCGATGTCGCCGTCGGAGGCGATGGCCCAGATGCGGTGGTCGAAGGGGCTGTCGCCGGCCGCGGTGTCGGGGTCGAACAGGCCCCGCTCGCGGCGGGCGGCCATGGCCATGCCGACCGCGTTGCCGAGGCCCTGGCCGAGCGGGCCGGTGGTGGTCTCCACCCCGATCGTGTGGCCGTGCTCCGGGTGCCCCGGGGTCAGGCTGCCCCACTGGCGAAGACCCTTCAGGTCGTCCAGGGTCAGCCCGTAGCCCGACAGGTACAACTGGATGTAGAGGGTCAGGCTGGAGTGGCCGGCCGACAGGACGAAACGGTCGCGGCCGGTCCACGCCGGGTCGGAGGGGTCATGGCGCAGAACGCGCTGGAACAACAGGTAGGCGGCGGGGGCCAGGCTCATCGCGGTGCCCGGGTGTCCGGATCCGGCCTTCTCCACCGCGTCCATGGCGAGCGCGCGTACGACGTCGACCGCGCGCCGATCGAGGTCGCTCCACTCAAGGTTTGGCACGAGTTCGCTGCTCAACTGCTCGATCTCCTATAGGTCAATGGCGCCGGTTCGGCTCGCGCGCCCGTCCGGTCTTTGGGCACCTTCGCTCCCAACACCGGACCTTAATGGGTCGATTCCCCCACCGTAGATGCATTGTTCTTGTGACATGCGGCCGGGGAACATGGTGCTCGCGTCCTTACAACCTTGCCCCTGAGACTCGGTCTGGAACGCGAAAGGCCCCACCGGCCGGGAACCGCGCCGGCGCCGGGAAGACGGGGCGTTCACCAGCGCGGACGACCCCCTCCCCAGGGTGCCCGCGCGAGGGGCATTCGCCCCCGATGCCGGGACCGACGCCACCCCGCACTACAGTGAGTCCTCACAGCGCTGGCTCATGCCCGCAATCACGGATCCGCTCTAATCAGAGGTTACGCGTTGACCCCGCACCCGCTGGAAGCGCCATGACGGTGCTGACCACAAAGCCGCCCACGGCCGCGCTTTCGGCCGCGCGCCGATCGACGCTCGCCACCGTGCGGGCCTACGTGGCGCTGACCAAGCCGCGGATCATCGAGCTGCTGCTGATCACGACGCTTCCGGTGATGTTCCTGGCGGCACGCGGCTTCCCGCCGCTGTGGGCCGCCGTGGCCGTCCTGGTCTTCGGCACCCTGTCGGCGGGCAGCGCCAACGTGCTGAACTGCTACATCGACCGCGACATCGACGCCACCATGCGCCGCACCCGCCGCCGCCCGCTGGCGATGGCGGAGGTCACGCCCCGCAACGCGCTGATCTTCGGCGTCGTGCTCGGCGTCCTGTCCACCCTCGGGCTCGGCCTGAGCGTCAACTGGGTGGCGGCCGGCGGGTCGCTCGGGGCGATCCTGTTCTACGTCTTCGTCTACTCGATGCTGCTCAAGCGGCGCACCTCGCAGAACGTCGTGTGGGGCGGCATCGCCGGGTGCATGCCCGTGCTCATCGGCTGGGCCGGCATCACCGGCCGCGTCGACTGGGCGCCGGTGGTGCTGTTCGGCGTGGTGTTCTTCTGGACGCCGCCGCACACCTGGACCCTGGCCATGCGCTACCGCGAGGACTACGCCGCCGCCAAGGTGCCCATGCTGCCGGTGGTCGCCGGCGAGCGCCGGGTCGTGCTCGAGAGCGTGGCCTACACCTGGGCCACCGTGCTGTGCTCGCTGCTGCTGTGGCCGGTCGCCCACACCACGCCGTTCTACGCGGTGGCGGCCGCCGTCCTCGGCGCGGTGTGCCTGTGGGAGGTCTACCGCCTGCTGGGCCGCCTGAACGCCGGCAAGACCGGCGTGGCGCTGCGCCCGATGCGCTTCTTCCACTGGTCCAACGCCTACCTGGCCCTGCTGTTCCTCGCCGTGGCCGTCGACTCCCTGCTCTGAGGCGGTTCCCTTCCTGAGGTGGCTCCGGTTCCTCCGGTTCCCCTTCAGGAGGCGGTTCCTCCCTTTCCGAGGTGGCTCTGGTTTCCCTTTCCGGGGCGGCTCCCTGTGGCCGCCGAGCTGCCGTTCCGCGTCCGTCGCGCCTTCCGAATCTGACTATTACGGTCATCCGATGTGTGATCGTCCGGCAGAATGATCTGCCGGCCGCCGCCCGGCAGGCGGGTGGGGGCCTGGAAGGGATCATTGGATGCGAAGGACCACCAAGACGGTTCTCCTGGCCGCGGCTCTGTCGATCGGAGGCGTCGTCGCCAACCCCGCGTACGCGGTGGCCTCGGCCCGAACCCCCGAGGGGGTCTGCGGCGCGGGGTTCCACCGCGTCGCCGACAGCAAGCGGGTGGTGAAGACCCGCGAGGGGGACGTGTTCGGCTACGTCTACCTGCTCTACAACCGCAAGACCGGCTACAACTGCGTCACCACCATCAAGACGGTGTACGTCGGCACGCCGACCTACACCTCGGCGACGCTGACCACGCAGACCAAGCGGATCAAGGACGAGCCCGTCAGGACCAACAGCAAGACCGACGGGCGCAAGTACAAGTACTACGCGGGCCCGGTGAAGCTGTACGCCAAGGGCTTCTGCGTCAAGTACTCCGGCACGATCTGGGACACCCGGCGGGACGCGGCGATCGCCACCGGCGGCCGCAACTCCTGGGGTAACTGCGGCTGAGCGCCGCCACGGCGGCCGCGCGCCAAGCGCGGCCGCCCTCGGTCGTCAGGGTCGTCGGCGGTCGTCAGCGGCCCTCAGCGGCCGGAGATCAGGCCCGCCAGGCGGGCATAGGCGGATGTACGCGACATCTGGGCGTTCTCGTGGCGGTCGGCGGTGCGGAAGAGCGCGTAGATGGCCTGCACGCCGAGCCAGCGCAGCGGCTCGGGCTCCCACTGGCGCACCTGACGGCCCACCCACGGAAGCCCGGTGAGCTCGGTCCGCCGGCGCAGCACCAGGTCGCGCAGGGTGCGCCCGGCCAGGTTGGTCGTGGTGACCCCGCTGCCGACGTAGCCGCCCGCCCAGCCGAGGCCGGTGGCGTGGTCGAGGTGGACGGTCGAGCACCAGTCGCGGGGCACGCCGAGCACGCCGCACCAGGAGTGCTGGATCCGCGCGCCGGCGGTCGCCGGGAACAGCGTGGTGAGCATCCGGTACAGCGCCGCCACCGTCTGCGGCTGGGTGGCGCCGCGCACGTCGGTGCGCGAGCCGAAGCGGTAGGGCACGCCCCGCCCGCCGATGGCGATGCGACCGTCGGCGGTCCGCTGGGCGTAGATGTAGGCGTGCGCCTGGTCGCCGAGCAGTTCCCGGCCCTGCCAGCCGATGCGCTCCCACACCCGCTCGCCGAGCGGCTCGGTGACGATCATCGAGCTGTTCATCGGCAGCCACTGGCGGCGCTGCCCGCGGATGCTCGCGGTGAAGCCCTCGGTGGCGCGGATGACGTACTCGGCGGTGACCGTGCCGCGGTCGGTCACCGCGGCCGCCCTGCCCGCCTTGCCCGGGCCGTCCCCGGTCCGCGGCCGGATCTCGGTGACCGTGGTGCCCTCGAAGACGTCGACGCCGAGGGCGGCCACCGTGCGGGCCAGCCCCACGGCGAGCTTGGCGGGCTGGATGCGGGCGCAGTGCGGGCTGTAGGCGGCCGACAGCGCCCCCGCCACGTGGATGCGCTCCTCGCGCTCCTGGGCGGTGAGCGGCCGCATGTCCTGCTCGTCGAACCCCCACCGGCGCAGGTCGGCGACCTCGGCGCGCAGGCGGCGGTCCTGGGCCGGGTTGGTGGCCACGTGGACCAGGCCGCCCTTGTGGACGTCGGCGTCGATGCCCTCGGCGCGGGTGACCTCGATGACCTCCTCCACCGCGGCGAACATCGCGTGCTGCAGGTCGATCATCGCCTGCCTGCCGCGGGCGGCGGCGTGCCGTTCGCGGGAGCCGGCGAACTCGGCCGACAGCCAGCCGCCGTTGCGGCCGGAGGCGCCGAACCCGGCGAACTCCCGCTCCAGGATCGCGACGCGCAGGTCCGGCTGCGCCTTCTTCAGGTAGTAGGCCGTCCACATGCCGGTGTAGCCGCCGCCGACGATCGCGACGTCGTAGTCGCGCGGCCCCGGCAGCGCGGGCCGGCGTTCCGGGACGCCGATCTGCCGGTACCAGAACGAGACCCCGCCGTTGGCGAAGTCGTCGGTCAACGGCGTGCCGTTCAAGCGGGTCATACTCGTTCCTTACCGCCTTGTATGTGCGGACATACAGCCCAAAGACGGATATTAGGGCCCAGGCGGTCCGATCGTGTCATCCGCGGCGCGGGAGTACCTCAGAGGCTCACTTCTCCCATCCCGCCTTGGTGAAGTCGTCGGAGGACAGGCCGCCCGCGCCGAAGTTGGCCAGCCCCTTGCGCACGGCCAGCACCTGGGGCCGCTGGTACAGCTCGATGGTGTGGCCGAGCCGCCAGACCAGCGCGTCCGCCTGGTTGTACAGCTTGACGGCCTCGGTCCGGTCGGTGGTGGTCTGCGCCTTGGTCAGCAGGTCGACCAGTTCCGGCGAGCTGATCCGGCCGTAGTTCTGGTAGACGTTCTCGCCTTCGGGCTTCTGGTACTGGGGGAACGCCTGCGACAGGAAGAGCTGGTCGACGTTGCGGAAGGAGACCAGGTCGAAGTCGCCGCGGTAGACGTACTTCTCGAAGTAGTCGTTGCCGGGCACCTTGTCGATCGTGATCTGGATGCCCGCCTGGGCGAGCATGTTCTGCAGCAGCGTGGCCTGGTCGGCCTGCTGGGAGGTGGAGTCCGCGCTGATCACGAACGACAGCTTCAGCGGCGCGCCGTCCTTGGTGCGGGGCTGCCCGGCGCCGTTGTCCTTCCAGCCCGCCTCGTCCAGCAGCCTCTTCGCGCCCTCCAGGTCGTACTTGCCGTACTCGCCGGAGTTGTCCTGGAAGCCCTCCTGGTTCGGCATGAAGAAGTGGTTGCCGAGCGGCCGTCCCTTGAACGGCAGGTCCTTGAAGGCCACCTCGGTGAGGGCGCCGCGGTCGACCGCCTTCTCCACGGCGTTGCGCACCTTGAGGTCCTGCAGCGGGCCCCGCCCGCCGTTGAGGGTGATGTGCACCTCGTCCCAGCGCGCGCCGACGCGGATGGCGGTGTCCGGGTCGTCCTTGACGCGGCCGTAGGCCTCCGGACGGATGGCCGCGACGTAGTCGATCTCCTTGTTCAGGTAGGCGTCGAGGGCGGCGGCCGGGTCCAGCGCGCGGAAGACGACGGAGTCGAGCTTGGGTTTGGCGCCCCACCAGTTCGGGTCGCGGACGGCGGTGATGGTCTGCGCCGTCTTGTCGTAGGAGCCGATCTTCCACGCCGAGGCGGTGATCGGCACCTTCTCCAGCCAGCCCTTGTTGAACTTCTCCGGGGTGTCGTAGGCGGCGGCGGGGAACAACGGGTCGAACGTCTGCCGCCAGTCGGCGAACGGCTTGTCGTAGGTCACCTTGACCTCCTGCGGGCCGGCCCCCTGCTCGACCTTGCCGATCAGGTCGTACCCGGCCCACCCGGCGGACAGGTAGGACTTGTCCCTGCCGTTCAGGGCCTTCCACTGCGCCTGGAAGTCCTTGTAGCTCAGCGGGGCGCCGTCCGACCACCTGGCCTTGGGGTTGAGCTTGTAGGTGACCACCTGGGGCGAGGTGGAGGTCACCTCGGCCGACTCCAGGTAGTCCGGCACCGGGTGGGGGACGCCCTTGGCGTCGTAGGAGAACAGGTCGGGCTCGACGAGGGCCACGATGGCGGAGCCGTCGCCCTGCGTGCCGTCCACCTGCTGGCTGTTGTACTGCGTGATCCACTGCTGGATGCTCATCCGCAGCGTGCCGCCGTCCTTGAGGCGGTCCAGGGGCTGGGGGTTGATGTCGGCCGCGTCGACGGCCGGGCCGCCGCTCGCGGCGCCCGGCGAACCCGCCGCCGCCGCGCCGGAACCGGGGGAGGGGGTGTTCCCTCCGCATCCCGCGAGTGCCAGCGTCGCCGCGGCGGCCACCGCCCACAGCCGGGTACCTGTCGTCACGTGCTCTCCCCTGGGGTCCTGTTTGCGAACAAAACAGACTTTAACGGTAGGATTACTCAACATTAGCCACCGGGTCAGGCGGGAAGAAGGGAGGGGCACGGCGTGACGGGCTTCCTCGTCAGACGGGCCGGGTACTACCTGGTGCTGCTCACCGTCGCGGTCTTCCTCTCCTACGCCGTGGCCGCCACCGCGCTGAAACCCCGCGCCTACTTCGAGGGCCGCCAGCCGAGACCCCCGGCCGCCGCCGTGGAGGCGCAGCTCACCCACCTCGGCGTCAACGACCACGACCCGCTCCTCGTGCGGTTCGGCACCTGGGCCGGGCACGCGCTCACCGGCGACCTCGGACGGACGATCTTCGACACCTCGGTGGGCGAGGAGTTCGGCCGGCGCGTCGGGGTGAGCCTGCGGCTGCTGCTCGTCGGCACCCTGCTCGGCACCGTGATCGGCATCCTGGCCGGCGTGTGGAGCGCGGTACGGCAGTACCGGCTCTCGGACCGCCTGGTCACGGTCACCTCCTTCGTCCTGCTGTCCACCCCGGTCTTCCTGCTCGCCGTGCTGCTCAAGACCGGCGCGCGGTGGATCAACGAGACCTTCGGCCAGGTCATCGGCTACACCGGCGAGAAGACGCCCGGCCTCACCGGCGGCCTGCTCGCCCAGGCGGGCGACCGCGCCGTGCACCTGCTGCTGCCGACCCTGTCCATCGCCCTCGGCGCCATCGCCATCTACAGCCGCTACCAGCGCGCGAGCACCCTCGACGTCCTCGGCTCGGACTACCTGCGCACCGCGGTCGCCAAGGGGCTCGCGCCGCGGACGGCCCTGCTCAAGCACGGGCTGCGTGTCGCGCTGATCCCCCTGTCGACCTTCTTCGCCTACGGCTTCCTCGCCATCTTCACCGGCGCCACCCTCACCGAGACGATCTTCGGCTGGCACGGTATGGGGGAGTGGTTCGTCGACGCGGTCAACAAGAACGACGTCAACGCGGTCGTCGCCGTCAACCTCTTCGCCGCGGTCGTGGTCCTGGCCTCGGGCCTGGTCGCCGACCTGCTGCACGCCGTACTGGACCCCCGCGTCCGCGACGCCTAGGCCGGGAAGACACCTCCGTGATCGGTATCACCTTGCGAAGGCTCGCCGCGGCCAAGGGCGCCGCGGCCGGCTTCACCGTCATCCTCCTGCTGTTCGCCCTCGCCTTCGCCGGCCCGCTGCTGACCACGTGGCACTTCGGGGACATCGACTTCACCGCCCTCCGGGAGCCTCCGTCGGCCCAGCACTGGTGGGGCACCAACGGCATCGGGCAGGACGTCTTCGCCCAGGTGACCCACGGGCTGCAGAAGTCGCTCGTCATCGGCCTGGTGGTCGCGGTCTTCTCCACCGTCCTGGCGACCCTCGCCGGAGCCGCGGCGGGCTACTTCGGCGGCTGGGCCGATCGGGCCGTCCGCTTCCTGATCGACCTGTTCCTCGTCTTCCCCGGCTTCCTGGTGATCTCGATGATCTCGCCGGTCCTGCGCGGGTCGGGCTGGCCGGTGTTCGCGCTGCTGCTCGGCGTCCTCGGCTGGATGGTCAGCGCCAGGATCGTCCGCTCGATGACGCTGTCGCTCAAGGAACGCGAGTTCGTCCGGGCCGCGGAGTTCATGGGCGTCGGCGGGGCGCGGGTGATCGCGCGGCACGTCCTGCCCAACGTGGCCTCGTTCCTGATCGTCGACACCACGATCGCGGTGGGAGGCGCCGTCATGAGCGAGACGACGCTGTCCTACTTCGGGTTCGGGGTGCAGCCGCCCGACGTCTCCCTCGGCACGCTCATCGCCGACGCGACCGGCGGCGCCACCACCTACCCGTGGATGTTCTTCTTCCCGGCCGGCCTGCTCATCGTGTTCGTCCTGGCCGTCAGCATGGTCGGCGACGGGCTGCGCGACGCGGTGGACCCCACCCCCCGGCCCGCCCGCCGTGCCCGCCGCGCCCGCCGTCCGCGTCCCGCCGCGTCGCCGGCGGCGCGCACTCCCCGCGAGCCGGTGCCGGACGACGTCGTTGTGTCGGTCCGGGACCTGCGCGTCGCCTTCGGCGGACAGGAGGCGGTCAAGGGAGTGAGCTGGGACCTGCGACGCGGAGAGGTGCTCGGCATCGTCGGTGAGTCCGGATCGGGCAAGTCGGTCACGGCGCTGGCCGCGATGGGCCTGCTTCCCCCCTCCGCCTCGGTGAGCGGCTCGGTCCGGCTGGCCGGAACGGAGATCATCGGCGCGCCGGTGCCCACGCTCATGGCACTGCGCGGCAGGCGGGTCGCCATGGTGTTCCAGGACCCGCTGTCGGCCTTCACCCCTGTGATGCGCGTCGGCGACCAGCTCGCCGAAGCAGTCCGCGTCCACCAGCGGGTGTCCAGGGCCGAGGCCGGGCGGCGCGCGGTCGAGCTGCTGCGCATGGTCGGCATCCCCGACCCGGCCCTGCGCGCGGGCTCCTACCCGCACGAGTTCTCCGGCGGTATGCGGCAGCGGGCCATGATCGCGATGGCGATGGCCAACGACCCCGAGGTCATCGTGGCCGACGAGCCCACCACGGCCCTCGACGTGACCGTCCAGGCGCAGATCCTGGACCTGCTGCGCGAGGCCCGCCGCCGGACCGGGGCGGCCCTGGTGTTCGTCAGCCACGACCTCGGCGTCATCGCCGGGCTGGCCGACCGCGTCGTGGTCATGCGCGACGGGCTGGTGGTCGAGCACGGGACGGTCGAGGACGTCTTCGCCCGGCCCAAGGAGGACTACACGCGTGAGCTGCTGGCCGCCGTGCCCCGGCTGGACCAGGCGCCGCCCCCGCGCGACGTGTCCGGCCGGCCGCCGGTACTGCGGGTCTCCGGCCTGACCAGGACCTTTCCGCTGTTCAGTGGCACGGTGTTCCGGCGCGAGGTCGGCTCGGTCCGCGCGGTCGACGGCGCGGACCTGCTCGTACGCCGCGGCGAGACGCTCGGCCTGGTCGGCGAGTCGGGCTCGGGCAAGAGCACGACCCTGTTCGAGATCATGTCGCTCGCCCGCCCCGCCGAGGGCACGATCGAGGTGCTCGGATCCGACACGGCCGCGCTCACCCGCGGACAGGCGGCGCGGCTGCGCGGCGAGATCCAGATCGTCTTCCAGGACCCCATGGCCAGCCTCGACCCGCGGATGACGACCGGCCACATCATCGCCGAGCCGCTGCTCACGCTCGGCGTCCCCCGCAGGGAGGCCCTGGCGCGGGTGCCCGCGCTGCTGGAGCAGGTGGGCCTGTCCGCGGCCCACGCCGAGCGGTACCCCCACCAGTTCTCCGGCGGGCAGCGCCAGCGCGTCGCCATCGCGCGGGCGCTGTCGGTGGAACCCAAGCTCGTCGTCCTGGACGAGCCGGTGTCGGCACTGGACGTCACCGTGCAGGCCGGGATCCTCGCGCTGCTCGCCCGTCTGCGCGACGAGCTGGGCCTCGCCTACCTGTTCGTCTCGCACGACCTGGCCGTGACCCGGCACATCGCCGACCGGGTCAGCGTGATGTACCTCGGCAGGACCGTCGAGAGCGGCGACACCGCCACGCTCTTCGAGGCGCCCCTGCATCCCTACACGCGGGCGCTGATCTCGGCGGTCCCGATCCCAGACCCGTCCCTGGAGCGCCGCCGGCAACGGATCCTGCTGGCCGGCGACCCTCCGGGCGCCACCGCGCGGCCGGTCGGGTGCCGCTTCCGCGGCCGGTGCCCGGTCTACGCGAGCCTCCCGGCGGAGCGGCGGGTCCCCTGCGAGACGGCCGACCCCGAACCGGTGGCCCATGGCGCCGGGCACGTCGTCGCCTGCCACCACCCCGGTGTCGCCTGACCGGGCTCACCGGGCGGGCAAGTCGGAAGATGTACCATTTGGCGCAGGTGTGGGGGCCGGTCGACGGGGGAAGACCAAAGGGTTCGGAGCCGGGTCGTGTACGGGGTGGTGCGGTGATCACGTGGGGCGAGCCGTACGGACGCGGAGGTAGCGCGCCGTGCGGGCGCGGGCCGGGCGCGGGCCGGGGACGCCGAGCGGACAGGTCGTGGCCGGTCGATTACGCTCGCGCCCATGACGAACCGTGATCCCCGCTGGGTGCTGAGGGAGCGCCCCTCTCTCGGGCTCATCATCGGCCTCGTCGTGGCCGGCATCTGCGCGCTGGTCTCGTTCTCCTTCGACATCTTCAACGGCGAGCCGGTGCAGTTCTTCATCGCGCTCGTCCTGGCGCTGGCGCCGGTGCCGCTGCTGCTGGCCGCGCTGCTCGGCCTGGACCGCATGGAGCCCGAGCCGGGCAAGGACCTGGCCTTCGCGTTCATGTGGGGCGCGGGCGTCGCGGTGCTGGTGGCCGGCATCCTCAACAGCCTCAACCTCAGGTACGTCACCAACGCCCTGCACGACCCGACCGACGCGCGCAACCTGGTGGCGACCTTCGTGGCCCCGGTGGTCGAGGAGACGATGAAGGGCCTGGTGCTGCTGGGCCTGCTGCGCTGGCGCCGCCAGGAGCTCGACGGCCCCACCGACGGCATCATCTACGCCGGCATGGTGGGCCTCGGCTTCGCGATGAGCGAGAACGTCAGCTACTACATCATGGCGCAGGACCAGCACGGCTTCCAGGGGCTGGCGGTGACCGTGGTGCTGCGCGGAATCCTGTCGCCGTTCGCGCATCCGCTGTTCACCTCGATGATCGGCATCGCGGTCGCGTACGCGGCGCAGCGCCAGGGGCCGGTGCGCGGTGGAGTGGTCCTGCTCGGCTGGGCCGGCGCCATCATGCTGCACGGCATCTGGAACGGCTTCACCTCCTACGGCGGGTTCCAGGGGCTGTCGCTGGCCTACCTGCTGCTGATGATCCTGTTCTTCGTCGAGCTGAGCGTGGTCGTCAAGGACCGCAAGCGCATCGTCGGCCTCATCCAGCTCTACCTGCCGCCGTACGGTGGGCTCGGGCTGGTCACCGACTTCGACGTGTTCATGCTGTCGTCGCTGCAGGGGCGGCGCCAGGCCCGCCAGTGGGCCAAGGCCTACGGCGGTCAGGCGGGGCTGCACGCCATGCGCGACTACCAGGTGGCCGCCACCGAACTGGGCCTGCTCCACGAGCGCGGCGTGCGCGGGGTGATCGACCGTGAGACGTTCGAGACCCGGCGGGAGGCGCTGCTGGCGTGCATGAGCGTCGCCAAGGCGGCCTTCCCCGTCCCCGAGCGGCACCAGGCCACGATCGCCAAGGGCATGGCCCCGCCCGGCTACGCCCCCGGGCACGACACCTGGCACTCGGTCTCCCCCTACCCGCCGCGCGACGGCCTGCCCGGCGACCCGTACCCGGCCGACGGCGCGCCCGGCCCCGAGCGCCGCCCGGGCCGGCCGCCTTCCGGATACCGGCCCGCCCCGCCGGGCACTCCCGGCCCGGAGTACCGCCCGGGGCCGTCCGGCCCCGCGCACCAGCCCGGCGGGTCTGGCCCTGAGTTCCGGTCCGGCGGGTCTGGCCCTGAGTACCGGCCCGGTACGTCCGGCCCCGAGTACCGGCCCGGGCCGCCCGGGATGCCCGGGCCCGGTCCGGGTGGGGCGCGCTAGCCCGCCCCGCAGTCCTCCCGCCGTCCTCGCATCGTCCCTGGTCGCCCGCGCGCCCTTGCCGCGCGCGTGGCCCCGTGTTTCAATCGCGTTACGCGGATGTCTGTGGCCACTTCCGATGCCCTTTTCCGGGTGGCCGGGCCAGAGTGGGCGCGCGGCCGGCGCCGCCGCCGCGCGCGCCCTGAGACAGACCGGAGCGGCGCGCGTCCTGCGCCCGCTCGTCCGACCGCCGCCCCCGCGCGGTGGCATCCGCGATGTGAAGAGGAAGCGTGAAAACCAAGGTAAAGGTGGCGATTCTGACCGCTGTGGCGGTCGTGGCCGCCGGGTTGACGACGCTGGGCCTCCAGCGCTCGGCCCTGGCGCACGGCGCGCTCCAGGCGCCCGCCAGCAGGACCTACGCCTGCTACACCGACGGGCTGACCTCCAGCAACGAGATCAAGCCGAAGAACCCCGCCTGCGCCCAGGCCGTCGCCGCGGGCGGTACCCAGCCGCTGTACGACTGGTACGGGGTGCTGCGCTCGGACGGCGCCGGTCGCACGAAGGGCTTCATCCCCGACGGAAAGCTTTGCAGCGGCGGGTTCGACAAGTACGCCGCCTACGACGCGCCCAGGGCCGACTGGCCGGCCACGGTGGTGCAGCCCGGCGCGATGTTCAACTTCGTCTACGGGGCCTGGGTGCCCCACCCCGGCGGGTTCAAGCTGTACGTCACCAAGGACGGCTACAACCCCACCGCGCCGCTGACCTGGGCCGACATGGAGGATCAGCCGTTCCTGACGGCCGATCCCGAGCCGGGGGTGAGCAACGGCGCCTACCGGTTCTCCGGGCGGCTGCCCAACAAGAGCGGCCGGCACGTCATCTACTCGGTGTGGTACCGCTCCGACAGCAAGGAGACCTTCTACGGCTGCTCGGACGTGATCTTCGGAGGCACCTCGACGCCGCCGCCGAGCTCACCCCCGCCGAGCTCCCCGCCGCCCAGTTCCCCGCCGCCGAGCTCGCCGCCGCCGGTCACGCCCACCCCGACGCCGTCCTCGCCCGGCGCCATCGCCTGCCAGGCCACGGTGACGCTCGCCAGCAGCTGGCAGGGCGGGTTCCAGGCCACGGTGACGATCAAGAACACCGGGTCCACGCCGATCAACGAGTGGTACGTCTCCTGGATGATGCCGCTGGGCATCACCATGACGCAGGCGTGGAACGGGACGATGATGCAGAGCGGCCCGAGCGGCATGATCCACGCGCCGTCATGGGCTCTCAAGCTCGACCCCGGGGCCTCGGCGACCGCCGGGTTCCTGGCCACCATGACAGGGTCGGGGACTCCGACGTTCACCGATGTGAACTGCGGATAGTTCGCGGGCGCGGGCACGCCGGCCTTCGGCGCCGGCCGGCGCGCCCGCGTTTGCTCCTCGCGAGAGGGACCTCAAGCGTGTACGACCAGCGGAAGAGGCCGACTGGCAGGGGCGGCTGGGAGAGGCCCGCTGGGCGAGGCGGCTGGGAGCGGCCGGCTGGTCAAGAGGCCGGCAGGGAGGGGGCGGCGGCGAGGGGAGGCGGCGTCCGGGCATGCGGAAACCCGGGCGCCGGACCGTGAGGCGGAGAGGCACTTCCGCCTCACGGTTGCAGCGTCCGAGTTCAGGACGGGATACGCGGTTGTCGTGGCACTGCCGAGGGGCGTCACCCCTTCCTTGCCGGCGGGCGAGGGACAGATGATTATGGGAGCGCTCCCATGCGCGCGAAGGGACCATACCCCGCAGGCCCGCCGGTGACGAAGCCCTCACTTCACGGCAAGGGCGGGCGGCCGAGAAGCCGCAGCTTGCGACCTCCGGCGCTGGCAAGCCCGATGAAACTTTCGCGCCGGAACCGAAACTTCGGTCGCGGGGGCGTTCAGCGGCGGGCGCCGAGGACGCGGTCGAGCGAGGTCTCGCGCGGCCCCGGGAAGACCGGCGGGGACCTCAGCACCACCGCGTCCAGGAACCCCTTCGCGGTCGCGCCGAACTCGCGCACGGCGTAGACGTAGGTCTGGGCGGGGAACCGGGCGGCGGAGTCGTCACCGACGCCGAAGGCGTCAAGGCCCGCGGCCCGGCACAGGGCGACGGCGCGCGGCAGGTGGAAATCCTGCGTGACGACGGTGAGGGCACGGACCCCGAACACCCGGCGGGCCCGCACGCAGGAGTCCCAGGTGTCGAACCCGGCGTAGTCCAGCACCAGCACCCCGGCCGGCACCCCGCGCGCGACCAGGTAGTCGCGCATGACGGAGGGCTCGTCGTAGCCGGGCCGGCTGTTGTCGCCCGACAGCAGAAGGGCCCGCACCTTCCCCACTCGCAGCAACCGGGCGGCGATGTCCAGCCGGGTCGCCAGCATCGGCGTGGGGGAGTGGCCGTACAGCCCGGCGCCGAGCACCAGCCCCACCGGGGCGGTCGGGACCTGGCGCGTCCACCCCGGCGCGGCTCCGGCCGTGAGCCGGTAGCGCGTGGTGGACAGCCAGGCCCAGGTCATCGGCGCCAGGCCGAGCAGGCTGAGCGCCACGGCGCCGTGGAACGCGCGGCGCCGGACGGCGCGCGAGCGCAGCGACACCCGGGCGGCGCGGGTCCACCGCGCCACGGCAGGAGGGATCACGATGGTTCAGACGCCGGCGGCGTCCAGTAGGTTCTCCCCGGTGAAGGGCGCGCCGGCCGGGCCGCGCGAGCGCATGAGGTACACCACGCGCAACGTGGCGATCCAGACCAGGGTCGAGCCGAGCACGTGCAGGCCCACCAGCAGCGCCGGCACGGCCAGGAAGTACTGCACGTACCCGATCACGCCCTGGGCCAGCTCGACGCCGAGCAGGATGAGCGCGCCCCGGCGTGCCCGGCCGGGAGAGTCGGTCACGTGCAGCGCGAACAGCAGGGCGAAGGTCAGGCCGAGCACGACCCACACGGCGTCGGCGTGCAGCCGGGCCACCGACTGGATGTCGAAGCCGAACCGCGAGGCGGCCTCGTCCCCCGAGTGCGGCCCGGTGCCGGTGACCACGACGCCGGCGATGAGCAGCGCCAGCACGGCGGCGACCAGGACGAAGCCCAGCGTGCGGATGTCGCGGTGGACCAGCCGCCGCGGCGGCTGGTCGCCCTCGCCCGACCGCGCGTACAGCGCGAACGCCGCCGCGATCATGCCGATGGACAGCAGGAAGTGCACGCTGACCGTGACCGGGTTGAGCAGCGTGCGCACGACCACGCCGCCCCACAGCGCCTGCACGGCGACGCCCAGCGGCTGGATCCACGCCAGGTACACCAGGCTGGAGCGGCGGGGCACCACCCGCATGACGGCGACCACACAGCCGACGGCCACGGCCAGCACCAGGAAGGTCAGCAGGCGGTTGCCGAACTCGATGGCCATGTTCAGGGGCGAGTGCGCGTCGTGCGCGGCGGGGACGAAGCTGTCGGGCGTGCAGCGCGGCCAGGTGGGGCACCCGAGGCCGGAGCCGGTGAGCCGGACGGCCGCGCCGGTCACCGCGATGCCCGCGTTGACGATCACGGCTGCCAGCGCCCACCGCCTGACGGTGGCGGGCGTGGCCGACCACGCGGAGTGGAACAGGTCGAGGGCCTGGCCACGCGCCCGGTCGAGGAGGGCGCCGGTCCCGGCGCCCCCCGCACCGTCGCGGGGCTGGTCTGCTGCGGTCACGGCACACATCGTAGGCGTCCACCCAGCCGGTCCCGAATCGCGCTGTGCTGTTCGGCCTCGCTCCGCTCGGCGGGCTCGGGGCGCCCTTGAGGCGGTGTCCTTCGTCGTCATTCACGAGCGCTCGTTCCTCGCACTCGCTCTCTCCTCCTCAGAACACCGCCGCGCCCCGAGCCGTGCTGCTCGGCCTCGCTCCGCTAGGCGGGCTCGGGGCGCCCTTGAGGCGGCGCCGTTCGTCGTCGTACGGGGTTCGTTCCTGACCCCTCCCTCCTCCTCACAGCACCGCCGCGCCCCGAGCGGGTCTTGTGGCCGATCCGTTGGAATCGTTCAGCGGGTTCGGGGTGTCCTTGAGGTGGTGGTCGGAGAGGGCCGGTCGGCGTCGCCGGGCTCGGGGGTGGGGCGAGCATTGATTACCGTGGTGGATATGTGACATATTACTGACTTGTTTGTGAAAGGGCTGGGGGTGGGATGGCCGACGTCGTGGTGATCGGGGCGGGGGTCGTCGGGGCGGCCTGCGCTTATTACGCCGCGCGCGCCGGGCTGAGCGTCACCGTCGTCGAGCGCGGCGCGGTCGCCTCGGGCACCACCGGGGCCGGCGAGGGCAACATCCTGGTCTCCGACAAGGAGCCCGGCCCCGAGCTCGACCTCGCCCTGCTGTCCAACCGCCTCTGGCGCGAGCTGGCGGCCCTCGGCGGGTTCGAGTTCGAGCCCAAGGGCGGCCTGGTCGTCGCCGAGACCGGCGAGGTGCTCGACGCGCTCACCGCGCTCGCCGTGGCCCAGGACGGGTTCGGCGTCCAGCGCCGGCCGGTCGGCGCCGGCGAACTGCGCGACTACGAGCCCCACCTTTCCCCCGGCCTCGCGGGCGGCGTCTTCTACCCGCAGGACGCGCAGGTCCAGCCCATGCTCGCCGCCGCCGTGCTGCTGCGGCACGCTCCCGGCGCGCGCCTGCGGACCGGGACCACGGTCACCGGCCTCTTGCGCGACGGCGACCGGGTCACCGGCGTCCGCACCGACAAAGGGGACATCCCGGCGGGCGCGGTGGTCAACGCGGCCGGCACCTGGAGCGGCGAGGTGGCCGCGCTGGCCGGCCTCGACCTGCCGGTGCTGCCGCGCCGGGGCTTCATCCTGGTCACCGAGCCGCTCGCCGCCCCGCTGATCCGGCACAAGGTCTACACCGCGGCGTACGTCACCGGCGTGGCCAGCGACTCGGCCGCCCTTGAGACCAGCGCCGTCATCGAGGGCACGCCCGCCGGCACGGTGCTCATCGGCGCCAGCCGCGAGCGGGTCGGCTTCGACCGCACCGTCTCCATCCCGGTGCTGGAGACGCTCGCCCGCCAGGCCGTCGCCCTGTTCCCGGCTCTGGCCGCGCGCCGGGTCATCAGGGCCTACTGCGGCTTTCGCCCCTACTGCCCCGACCATCTGCCGGTGATCGGCGCCGACCCGCGCGCGCCCGGGCTGTACCACGCCTGCGGCCACGAGGGCGCGGGCATCGGCCTGGCCCCCGCCACGGGCCACCTGATCGCGGGGCAGCTCACCGGCGCCGCCCCCGGCCTCGACCCGGCGCCCTTCCGACCGGAAAGGTTCGCGGCGTGACCTCATCACCCGATCCCCACGGCCTCGTCCCGCCCGCCGGGGAGCCGCCGCACGCCGGTCGCCTGGTGAGGGCGCGGCCGGAGCCGGGGTTCCCGATCACCGTGGACGGGCGGCCGGTGATGGCCGTGCCGGGCCAGACGGTCGGGGCGGTGCTGTACGCCAACGGCGTCCGGTCGTGGCGCACCACCCGCCTGGGCGGGCGTCCCCGCGGCCTGTTCTGCGGCATCGGCGTGTGCTTCGACTGCCTGGTCACCGTCAACGGCGAGCCGTCCCTGCGCGCCTGCCAGACCGAGGCCCGCCCCGGAGACGAGGTGACGACCGGATGAGGGACCTGGCGATCGTGGGAGCCGGCCCGGCCGGGATGGCCGCCGCCGTCGCGGCGGCGCGGGCCGGGCTGAGCGTCGTGCTCGTCGACTCCGGGGCGCGCCTGGGCGGGCAGTACTTCCGCCACGCGCCCGCGGGGTTTCGCGCGCGGCGGCCCGGGGCGCTGCACCACGGGTTCGGGCGCTTCGCCGCGCTGGCCGCCGAGCTGGGGCGCCGTGGCGTCGAGGTGCGCCTGCGCCGCCGCGTCTGGGCCGTCGAGCGGACGACGGACCCGGGCTCGCCGGTCACACCACCCGCGACGGACTCGGGCTCGCCGGTCACACCACCTGCGACGGATGCCGCCGGCGACGGCGGCGTGGTGCTGCACTGCCTGGCGGGCGACCGGGAGGAGCGGCGGGAGAGCGTCGAGGCCCGCCGGCTGCTGATCGCCACCGGGGCCCACGACCGGCCGTTGCCCTTCCCCGGCTGGGACCTGCCCGGAGTGTTCACGGCCGGAGGCGCGCAGGCCCTGCTCAAGGGCGACCTGGTGACCGCCGGGCGCAGGGTCGTCGTGGCCGGCACCGGCCCGTTCCTGCTGCCGGTGGCGACCGCGCTGGCCGCCGCCGGCGCCCGCGTCGCCGCGGTCCTTGAGGCCAACGGCCGCTTCGGCCCGGCCTCCGCCATGGCGGGCCACCCGGGCAGGCTCGCCGAGGCCGCCGGCTACGGCTACGGCCTGGCCCGGCACCGCATCCCCTATCTCGGCCGGCACGCCGTCATCGCCGCCCACGGGGACCGCGAACTGACCCACGTCACCGTCGCCGACCTCGACCGCGACTGGGCGCCGCGCCGCCGCCGCACGATCGCCTGCGACGCGCTGGCCGTCGGCTACGGCTTCGTCCCGCAGATCGAACTGGCCGTCCAGCTCGGCTGCGCCACCCGCGCCGGGACCGACGGCACCCCGGTCGTCGCCGTGGACGCCGGGATGCGCACCAGCGTGCCGGGCGTGTACGCGGCGGGGGAGCCCACCGGCGTCGGCGGGGCCGAGCTGGCCGAGGTGGAGGGCCGGATCGCCGGGCGCGCCGCCGCCGCCGACCTCGGCCGCCGGGTGCCGCCCGATCCGGGGCCGTCCGCGCGCAGGGACCGGCTGGCGGCCTTCGCCAGGGCCCTGCAGGCCGCCTACCCCGTCCGCGACGGGTGGAAGGGCTGGCTGACGGACGACACGCTGATCTGCCGCTGCGAGGAGGTCCCCTACGCGCGGATCAAGCAGGCGGCGCGGCTCGGAGCCACCGACGCCCGCTCGATGAAACTGCTGGCCCGCCCCGGCATGGGCTGGTGCCAAGGGCGCGTCTGCGGCTACGCCGTGGCCCGCCTGGCCGGCGAGGACCCCGGGCCGCCGCGGCGGCCGGTCGCCCAGCCGGTCAGGCTCGGCGACCTCGCGGGAGACCCGGCGGAAGACCTCGGAGAAGAACCAGCAGGAGACCCCGGAGGAGAGGACCCTCGATGACGACCCGTGAGAAGCCCTGGCACGGCGTGATGGTGGCGACCGCGCTGCCGCTGCGCGAGGACCTGAGCGTCGACTTCGACGGCTACGCCGCGCACTGCCGCCGGCTGGTCGAGCAGGGGTGCGACGGCGTGGTGCCGAACGGCTCCCTCGGGGAGTACCAGACGCTCACCCCCGAGGAGCGCGCCCGCGTCGTCGAGACGGCGGTCGCGGCGATCGGCGGCGACCGCGTGATGCCGGGCGTGGCCGCCTACGGCGCGGCCGAGGCGCGCCGCTGGGCCGAGCAGGCCAGGGACGCCGGCTGCCAGGTCGTCATGCTCCTGCCCCCGAACGCCTACCGGGCCGACGAACGGGCCGTCCTCGCGCACTACCGCGAGGTCGCCAAGGCCGGCCTGCCGATCGTGGCCTACAACAACCCCTACGACACCAAGGTGGACCTGGTCCCCTCGCTGCTGGCCGAACTGCACGCCGAGGGGCTCATCGTCGGCGTCAAGGAGTTCACCGGCGACGTGCGGCGGGCCTACGAGATCGCCGAGCTGGCCCCGGGCCTGGAGGTGCTGATCGGCTCCGACGACGTGGTGCTGGAACTGGCGCTCGCCGGCGCGACCGGCTGGGTGGCCGGATACCCGAACGCGCTCCCGGCCTCGTGCGCGGCGCTGTACCGGGCCGCCGTCGCGGGCGACCTGGCCACCGCGCTGCCGCTGTACCGCACGCTGCACCCGCTGCTGCGCTGGGACGCCAGGACCGAGTTCGTCCAGGCGATCAAGCTGTCGATGGACCTGGCCGGCCTGCACGGCGGCCCGTGCCGGCAGCCGCGCGTGTCGCTGACGGCCGAGCAGGACGCCGTGGTCCGCGCGGCCACCGAGAAGGCGCTGGCCGAAGGGCTGCGGTGACGTCGTGCGCTCCAAGAAGATCTTTCACGTGGTCGACTCGCACACCGAGGGCATGCCGACCCGCGTCGTCACCGGGGGAGTGGGCGTCATCCCCGGCGCGAGCATGGCCGAGCGGCGCGAGTACTTCATGGCGAACCTGGACCACGTCCGCAAGCTGCTGATGTACGAGCCGCACGGGCACGCGGCGATGAGCGGCGCGATCCTGCAGCCGCCCACCCGGCCGGACGCCGACTACGGCGTGCTGTTCATCGAGGTCTCCGGCTGCCTGCCGATGTGCGGGCACGGCACCATCGGCGTCGCGACGGTGCTGGTGGAGACCGGCATGGTCGAGGTGGCCGAGCCGGTGACGACCGTGCGGCTGGACACCCCGGCCGGGCTGGTCGTCGCCTCGGTGCGCGTGGAGGACGGAGCCGCCACGGCGGTCACCATCCAGAACGTGCCCTCCTTCAGCGTCGCGCTGGACGCCGTGGTGAAGGTCCCCGGCGTCGGCGAGATCACCTACGACCTGGCCTACGGCGGCAATTTCTACGCCATCCTGCCCATCGAGTCGGTGGGCCTGCCGTTCGAGCGCGCCTACGGGCAGCGCATCCTGGACGCGGGCCTCGCGGTCTCCGCGGCGATCAACGAGGCGGCCGAGCCGGTCCACCCCCTCGACCCCGGCATCCGGGGCTGCCACCACGTGCAGTTCGTGGCCCCCGGCTCCGACGCCCGGCTGTCGCGGCACGCCATGGCCATCTACCCGGGCTGGTTCGACCGCTCGCCGTGCGGGACGGGCACCAGCGCCCGCATGGCGCAGCTCCACGCGCGCGGCGAGCTGGCGGTCGGGGAGGACTTCGTCAACGAGTCGTTCATCGGCACCCGCTTCACCGGGCGCCTGGTCGAACAAACCGAGGTGGCCGGCCTGCCGGCGGTCGTCCCCGCCATCACCGGCCGGGCGTGGGTGACCGGCACCGCCCAGCACTTCCTGGACCCGTCCGACCCCTTCCCCGAGGGCTTCCTGCTCTGAGCCGGTCGATGACGTGGACTAGGTTTCCATGAAGCGGGATTTCACCCCTGAGGTTGGAGAGGGATTCACGATGGGTGTTGTCGAGAGCCGGTCCCCCCAGAACCCGGCCGACGTGGTCGCGAGCGCCGCGTCCGCCGGGAGCGAGGGCGTCGCCGAGGCGGTGCGCCGCGCGCGCGCCGCGCAGCGGCGGTGGGCGGGGGCGGGCGCCGCCGAGCGGGCCGGCGTCCTGGCCGCCGCCGCCGCGAACGTCGCCGCCGCCGCCGACGAACTGGCCGCGCTCGCCGTCCGGGAGGTCGGCAAGCCGGTCACCGAGGCCAAGGGCGAGGTGGCGCGCGCGGTGGCCATCCTGCGCTACTACTCCCAGCAGGTCTTCGACCCGGTGGGCGCCCTGTACGAGCCGTCCGGCGCGGGGCTGTCCTACACCCGCAGGCGCCCGCGCGGCGTCGCCGGGCTGATCACGCCGTGGAACTTCCCGCTGGCCATCCCCCTGTGGAAGGCCGCGCCCGCTCTTGCCTTCGGCAACGCCGTGGTGCTCAAGCCCGCTCCGCAGGCGCTCGGCACCGCGTTGCGCCTGGCCGAGATCCTCGGCCTGCCCGAGGAGCTGTTCCAGGTGGTCCCCGGGGACGCCGAGGAGGGCGTGGCGCTCATCGAGGCGGCGGACGTCGTGTCCTTCACCGGGTCGGCCGCCGTGGGCCGCAAGGTGAGCGTCGCCGCGGCGACCCGGGGCGTCCCCGTGCAGGCCGAGATGGGCGGGCAGAACCCCAGCATCGTGCTGGACGACGCCAACCTGGAGGCCGCCGCCGCGCAGATCGCCGCGGCGGCGTTCGGGTACGCCGGGCAGAAGTGCACCGCCACCAAGCGGGTGATCACGGTGGGCAACGCCGGGGAGGTGCGCGAGGCGCTGGTCGCCGCCGTCGCCAAGCTCGGCGTGGGCGACCCCGCCGACCCCGGCACCGCCGTCGGGCCGGTGATCGAGGAGTCCGCCCGCGACCGGGTGGTGGCCTCCGCGGAGGGCGGCCGGGTGCTCACCGGCGGGCAGGCCCTCGACCGCGACGGGTGGTTCGCCGCCCCGACCCTGGTCGACGGGGTGGCCGCCGACCACGTTCTCGCCCGTGACGAGGTGTTCGGGCCGATCTGCCTGGTGCAGGACGCCGGGTCGGTGGAGGAGGCGGTGGCGCTGGCCAACGGGGTGCCCTACGGGCTGGCCTCCGCGGTCTACACCCGCGACCTGGACCGGGCGCTGGAGGTCTCCTCACGGCTGGAGAGCGGCCTGGTCAAGGTGAACAACCCGACCAGCGGCGTGGACTTCTACCTGCCCTTCGGCGGCGAGAAGGACTCCAGCTACGGCCCGCGCGAGCAGGGCAAGGCGGCGCAGGAGTTCTACACCTCCACCCACACCATCGCCCTGGGCCCCGCCGGCGCCTGACCGGCTCCGCGACCCGGGCCGGGAGGCCCCGCCCCGCCTCCCGGCGCCCGGCCCGGAGTCCCGGGCACGCCATCGCGTGTACCCGGTCCTGGAGCCCCCGCCCGCCGTGTTCCGTAAGCCATGCGTCGAGCCTGGTCAGGTTCATCGCCGCCGCGATGAGCATGTGCTGGAGATGGGTCTCGGCGGTCCCGCGGTAGCGGGATCGCCGCAGGCCGAAGCCTCTGACGCCCTGGGCGATGGTGCCCTCCACGCCTGCCCTGTGGGCATGGCGTTGCTGCCGTCCGTGCGGCCGCTGCCCTCCTGATGACCTCGGCGGCCGACATCTCCTCCTGTTCACGCGGGGGTGACTCCGGAGACCGCCGATCGGCGTACGGGGCCAGGCGACGGTCCGGCCCGGTCCGCCTCAGCCGTTCTTCTCTATCATTTCTGCCGCGTGCCGGAGTGCGCTGACGAGTTCAGGTAAGTGCGCGTCGGTGAAGCGGCCGGACATGCCGACCGCGGCGTACGGTGCCGAGCCGACGGTGACGGCAACGGTGCGTTCGGTTTTGCCGGCGCGCAGGGCGAAACCGGCTTCACGGATCTCCGCGAGATCGGTGAGGACCTGTTCGACCGGGGTCTCGTTCGCGCTGGTGGCCCACATGGCGCGGACGTTCTCGTCGTCCTGGCAGGCCAGCAGGGCCATCCCGAGGCCGGATCGGGTGACCGGGAACAGGCCGATCGGAAAGGCCCCGTGGTCACATTGGTGATCACGGGGCCTTTCCGTCTGGTCTGCTTCGCCAACGGTGTCCTCCCGGGCGGCGGGGCTCCGGCCGGGCGGAGATGTCCGGTCTCACCGGGCATATCGGCGTTCGCCAGGCTTGCAACGGTCTGGTATCGGGGCCTTGACGAGCGCTGTCGGCACGTGTGCAATGTCACACATCATCTGAGCCGTGCAGCACCCGCGAGGAGATACACGATGGGCAAATCGCGCATAGCGCTGGTCTGGTCGCTGGCGGCGGCCGTGGGCATGCTGACGGCCGGATGCGGCCAGGGCCTGCTCGGCGGCGGCTCGGAGGAGGGCGGGGACAAGGGCCCCATCGCCCTCGGCATGCTCGTCCCGCAGTCGGGCAGCGAGGCGGCCATCGGCCCGTACATGAAGAACGCCGCCCAGCTCGCCGTGGACGAGATCAACGGCAAGGGCGGCGTCCTCGGCCGCAAGCTGGAGCTCAAGGTCGCCGACGACGCCTGCGACGCCCAGACCGCCGTGGCCGGCGCCAACAAGCTCGTCACCGAGGGCGTCAAGGTCTCGGTCGGCGGTTACTGCTCGGGGGCCACGCTGCCCACGCTGCCGGTCTTCGGCAAGGCGAACATTCCGATGATCATCCCCGCGGCCAACTCGCAGGAGCTGGTCGACCAGCACCTCAAGCACGTCTTCCTGATCAACGGCACCGGCACCCAGCAGGCGACGGCCGCCATGGCGTGGATCACCAAGCAGGGCGCCAAGAACGTCGCGCTGGTGCACGACAACACCAGCTACTCCAAGGACATCGCCGTCCGCACCCAGAAGCTCCTGGACGAGCAGGGCGGCCCGGAGACGGCGATCCTCGAGGCGGTCACGCCCAAGGAGAGCGACTACAGCGCCAACATCCACAACATCATGGCCAAGAACCCCGACTTCGTGTACTGGACCGGCTACTTCCAGGAGGGCGGCCTGATCATCCGCCAGCTCCGGCAGGCCGGGTACAAGGGCGCCATCATGGTCGGCGACGGGTCGGTGTCGGAGAAGATCGCCGAGATCGCCGGGGCCGAGGCGGCCGAGGGCGTCTACGCCACGATGACCCAGACCCCCGAGACCCTTCAGGGCGCCGAGACCTGGATCGCCGACTACACCAAGAAGTTCGGCTCGCCCCCCGGCCCGTACTCCAACCAGGCTTACGACGCCGTGCGCCTGGCCGCCGAGGCCGTCAAGAACGCCGGGTCCACCGACGGCGCCAAGGTCATCTCCGCGCTGGAGGCCGTCAACGGGTTCGCGATGTTCTCCGGCCCGCTGAAGTTCACCCCCGACCACACCCTGTCCACCGGCGGCTTCCAGATCCTGGTCGTGAAGTCCGGCAAGTTCGCCCTGCAGGACGCGCTCAAGTGACCGTGCGCGAGCGACACCCAGGGACGGCCGGCGGCGCGCCGGCCGTCGCGGGCCCCGGAGGAAACCTCACATGTCACAGCTGATCTGGAACGGCCTGTTCGTCGGCTCGTTCTACGCGCTGGTGGCGCTGGGCTACAGCATGGTCTACGGGATCATGAAGCTGCTCAACTTCGCCCACGGCGACATCTACATGCTGGGCGCCTTCACCGGCTTCGCCGTCCTCGGCGCGGTCGGCGGCGTCTCGCCCGGCATGGCGCTCCCGGTGCTGCTCGGCGTGCTCGTCGTCACGATGGCCGTGACGGGCCTGTCCGGCGTGGTCCTCGAACGCGTCGCCTACCGCCCCCTGCGGAACGCGCCCAGGCTCTCGCTGCTCATCACCGCCGTCGGCGCCTCCTTCGCCCTGGAGTACGGCATGCGGGCCGCCGCGGGCGCCGACCCGCAGGTCTACCCGCTGCGGCTCGGCGGCACGGCGGTCCAGGTGCTGGGCGCCCGCGTCACCCTGCAGCAGATCGCGCTCATCATCGTCGCCGTCGCCCTGATGGCCGGGCTGAATCTGCTGGTCACGCGCACCCGCGAGGGACGCGCCATGCGCGCCATCGCCCTGGACCCGCGCACGAGCGCGCTGATGGGCATCAACGTCAACGCCGTCATCTCCCGCACCTTCTTCCTCGGCTCGGCGCTGGCCGGCGCGGCCGGGGTGATGGCCGGGGCCTACTACGGCAAGATCGACTTCCTGATGGGGTTCCTCATCGGGCTCAAGGCGTTCACCTCGGCGGTGATCGGCGGCATCGGCAACATCCCCGGCACCATGCTCGGCGGCCTGCTGCTCGGCCTGCTGGAGTCCTTCGGCACCTACTGGCTCGGCGGCGAGTGGCGCGACGTGTTCGCCTTCGGGGTGCTCATCCTGTTCCTGTCCGTGCGGCCGACCGGCCTGCTCGGCGAGCGCGTGACGGAGCGGGTATGACGACCGGCGCCAAGGCGCGCGGGCGGGGGACGCCCGTCGGCCGGGCCGCGTCGCGGCTGCTGGACAGCAAGTGGGCGGGCCTGGCCGGCCTGGCCGTCGCCGCCCTGGCCCCGTTCGTGATCGCCACCCCGTACGCGCTGTCGGTGATGACCAGCGCGGCCATCTTCGTCATGCTGGCCTCCGGCCTGAACATCGTCGTCGGCTTCTGCGGCCTGCTCGACCTCGGATACGTGGCCTTCTTCGCCGTCGGCGCCTACACCAGCGGCGTGCTGAGCACGCGGTTCGACCTTCCCCTGCTGGTCACGGTCCCCGCCGTCATCGCGGTGACCGTGGTCGCGGGCGTCGTGATCGGCGCCCCCACCCTGCGGCTGCGCAGCGACTACCTGGCCATCGTCACGCTCGGCTTCGGCGAGATCATCCGCATCACCGCCAACAACCTGGAGGTCACCGGCGGCCCCTCGGGGATCTACGGCATCCCCGGCCTCGGCGGCGGCCCGGTCGTCTTCTACTACCTCACGGTGGTGATCGTGGCGCTCGCGGTCATCGGCGCCTCCCGGCTCGGCCGCTCCCGCCTCGGGCGGGCGTGGCGGTTCGTCCGCGAGGACGAGGACGCCGCCGAGGCCATGGGCGTGCACACCTACCGGGTCAAGCTGGCCGCCTACATCGCGGGCGCCATCTGGGGCGGGCTGGCCGGCGTGCTGTTCGCCGCGCAGCTGTCGGCCATCTCGCCCGGCAGCTTCACCTTCCTGCAGTCGGCCCTGGTGCTCATGGCCGTGGTGCTGGGCGGCATGGGCTCGACGCCCGGCGTCGTGATCGGCGCCATCGTCATCAGCCTGCTGCCCGAGGTGCTGCGCGACTTCGCCGACTACCGGTTCTTCGCCTTCGGGGTGCTGCTCATCGTCGTCATGCTGCTCCGCCCGCAGGGGCTGTGGCCGCACCGGTCCAGGGAGGCGAGCTCATGACCCTGCTGGCGGTGGAGGATCTGCGGCTGTCCTTCGGCGGACTGCTGGCCATCGACGGGCTGTCGTTCACGGTCGGCGAGGCCGAGATCGTCTCGGTGATCGGCCCCAATGGCGCGGGGAAGACCTCCGCCTTCAACTGCGTGACCGGGTTCTACAAGCCCACGGCCGGGCGCGTCGTGCTGTCCGGCCGGGAGATCACCGGCCTGCGGCCCTCCCGCATCGCCGGGCTCGGGGTGGCGCGGACCTTCCAGAACCTGCGGCTGTTCGGCGAGATGTCGGTGCTGGACAACGTCCGCGCCGGGGCCCACCTGTGGCTGCGGCAGAACTTCCTGGACGCGCTGCTGCACACCCCGCGCTACCGCCGCGGCGAGCGGGAGGCCACCGAGCAGGCCCACCACTGGCTCGACTTCGTGGGCCTGCGCGGCGACCGGTTCGGCGAGGCCCGCCACCTGCCCTACGGCGAGCAGCGCAGGGTCGAGATCGCCCGCGCCCTGGCGCGCAGGCCCGGCCTGCTGCTGCTGGACGAGCCGGCGGCCGGGCTGAACCACGGCGAGAAGGCCGAGATGCTGGACCTGATCCGCAGGATCCGCGGCCTCGGCATCGCCATCGTGCTGATCGAGCACGACATGGGTCTGGTCATGGAGGTGTCCGAGCGGGTGGTCGTGCTGAACTTCGGCCGCGAGATCGCCGACGGCCGTCCCGAGGACGTGCGCCGCGACCCGGCCGTCATCGAGGCCTACCTCGGCAGCGACGACGCCGACGCCGACGCCTACGCCGACGAGGCGGGCGGCGGGACGGCGAGGGGAGGCCGCGATGGCGGCGCTTGAGATCGAGGGGCTGGACGTCCACTACGGCGGCGTCCACGCCCTGCGCGGGATGTCGCTCACCGTCGGGGAGGGCGAGGTCGTCGCCCTGCTCGGCAACAACGGGGCCGGCAAGACCACCACCCTGTCGGCGGCCTCCGGCCTGGTGCGCCCGACCGCCGGCACGATCACCTTCCGGGGCCGGGACGTGACCCGCGCCAGGCCCGAGGCCATCGTCGGCGCCGGCCTGGTGCACGTGCCCGAGGGGCGCAGGGTCTTCAGCACCCTCACCGTGCACGAGAACCTCCAGGTCGGCGGCTACCTGGTGCGCGACCAGGCGGAGGTCCGCCGGCGCATCGAGCGGGTGTACGCGCTGCTGCCGCGCCTGGCCGAGCGCCGCGCCCAGCAGGGCGGCACGCTGTCCGGCGGCGAGCAGCAGATGCTGGCCATCGGGCGCGCGATGGTCACCGGGCCGCGCATGCTGCTGCTGGACGAGCCCTCGATGGGCCTGGCCCCGCTCGTCGTCGCCTCGGTCATGGAACTGGTGCGCGAGGTCAACGCCGAAGGGGTCTCGGTGCTGCTGGTCGAGCAGAACGCCAAGGCCGCGCTCAAGATCGCCCACCGCGGCTACGTGATCGAGAACGGCCGGTGCGTGCTGGCCGGGTCGGCGGCGGAGCTGGCCGGCGACTCCCGCGTCGTCGAGGCATACCTGGGAGGGGTCTGACATGACCGCCACGCCCGAGCCGCCCGCCCACGGCGCCGAGATCCACACCGTCGACTACCACACCGGCGGCGAGCCGTTCCGCGTCGTCACCGCCGGGGTCGAAGGCATCCCCGGCGCCACGGTCCTGGACCGCCGCGACGCGGCCCGCGCGCCCGCGATCGACCGGGTGCGCAGGCTGCTGTGCCACGAGCCGCGCGGTCACGCCGACATGTACGGCTGCTTCCTGGTCCCGCCCGACGACCCCGGCGCCCACCTGGGCGCGCTGTTCTGGCACAAGGACGGCTACTCCACCGCCTGCGGCCACGGCACGATCGCCCTGGGCGTCCACGCCGTGGAGTCCGGGCTGGTCGAGGCCGGCCCCGACGGCGACACCGACGTGGTCGTCGACGTGCCCTCGGGACGGGTCACCGCGCGCGTCCGCCGCTCCGGCGGGCTGATCGAGTCGGTGACCTTCCGCAACGTGGCCTCCCACGTCGCCGCCCGGAAGGTGCCGGTGATCGCCGTCACCGCCGGCGGCGTCGCGGCGCAGGCCGAGGTCGACATCGCCTACGGCGGAGCCCTGTACGTCTCGGTGCCCGCCGGCGCGTTCGGGCTGGCCGTGGAGCCGCGCCACCTCACCGAGCTGATCGTCCTCGGCCGCTCGATCAAGGCGTTCCTCGCCGACCACCCCGCCGCGTGGCATCCCGCCGACGACCGGCTGTCGGGCATCTACGGGGTGATCTTCTACGACGAGCTCGCGCCGGGCCGCCAGCGCAACGTCACCGTCTTCGCCGACGGCGAGGTGGACCGCTCACCCTGCGGGTCCGGCACCGCCGCCCGGCTCGCCCTGCTGCACGCCGACGGGTTCACCGGGGAGCTCGTCCACGAGAGCATCGTCGGGAGCGTGTTCACCGGGCGGGTGGCCGAGGAGCGCGGGGAGGCCGTCATCCCCGAGATCACCGGCATGGCCTACCGGACCGGCGTCCACCGGTTCACCATCGACCCGCGCGACGCCCTCGGGGCGGGGTTCACGCTGCGATGAGCGAGCTGCCGTATCTCGACGGGGACACCGTGCGGGCGCTGATGCCGATGGACCGCGCCGTGCGCGTCCTGCACGACGCGCTGCGCGCCGGGCTCGACCCCGACGGCGGCCCGCCCCGCGCCGTGGCCGCCGTGCCCGCCGGGCAGCTCCTGCTGATGCCCGCCTGGCACGGCCGGCACGCGGGGGTCAAGGTCGCCGGGGTGGCGCCCGGCAACCCGGCGCGCGGGCTGCCGCGCATCCAGGGCGCCTACCTGCTGCTCGACGGGGACACCCTGGCCCCGCTGGCCGCGATGGACGGGGCCGCGCTCACCGCGCTGCGCACCCCGGCGGTCTCGGCGCTGGCCGCCGGGCTCCTGGCCCGGCCGGACGCGCGCTCGCTGACCGTCTTCGGCACCGGTCCCCAGGCGCGGGGCCACGTCGAGGCGCTGCGTTCCGTCCGCCCCGTCGAGCGGGTCACCGTCGTGGCCCGCGACCCCGCCCGCGCTCGCGCGTTCGCCGAACGGTGCGCCGGCCTCGGCCTCGCCGCGACGGCTCTGCGCATCGCCGGCGACGCCGTCCCGGCCGGTGGGGCCGGATCGGCGGGGACGGCGGAGGTGGAGGAGGCCGTGGCGTCCGCCGACCTGATCGCCTGCTGCACGAGCGCCAGAGAGCCGTTGTTCCCGGGCGCGCTCGTCGCCGACGGCGCCACCGTCGTCGCGGTCGGGTCGCACGAGCCGGACGCCCGCGAGATCGACGGTGAGCTGGTCGCGCGGGCGACCGTGGTCGTCGAGTCCCGGGCCGCCGCGCTCGCGGAGGCCGGCGACCTGGTCATCCCCGTCAAGACGGGCCTGATCGGAGCCGGCCACATCGCGGGCGACCTCGCCGAGCTCGTGCGGGGCGGCGTCGAGCCGGGCCCCGGCCCTCGCGTGTTCAAGAGCGTGGGCATGGCCTGGGAGGATCTGGTCGTGGCGGCCGCCGTCCACGAGGCGTGGGCGGGCCGATGAGCCTGGGGAGGGGTGCCGGGATGGCGAGGGCCGAGCGAGGTGGCCGGGCGTGCGCGCCCGCGCCGCATGACCGCGTGAGCGGCTCCGGGCGGCGTGACCGGGTGAGCGGCTCCATGGGAAGCGTCCGCGTGAGCGGCTCTTGGGGGACTGTCCGCGTGAGCGGCTCCGGGGGGAGTGTCCGGACGGGGCGCTCCGGGCGGGGTGGTCGGGCGTGAGCGAGGAGGGGAGGCTGGACCTGCCCGTCATGGGCGGGCGCCAGAGCCTGCGCGAGCAGGTCGCCCAGGCGCTGCGCGACGCGTTGGTGGCCGCCGAGATGCGCCCCGGCGTGGTGTACTCCGCCCCGGTGCTGGCCGCGCAGTTCGGCGTGTCGGCCACCCCGGTGCGCGAGGCGATGCTCGACCTGGCCAAGGAGGGCCTGGTCGAGGCGGTGCGCAACAAGGGGTTCCGGGTCACCGAGCTGTCCGAGCGCGACCTGGACGAGCTGACCGAGATCCGCAGGCTGCTGGAGGTCCCCACGGTCGCCCGGCTGGCGGGCGCCCCCGCCGCCGGGGACGCCGAGCGGCTGCGGCCGGTGGCCGAGGAGATCGTCTCGGCGGCGGAGCGCGGCGACCTGCTGGCCTACGTCAACGCCGACCTGCGCTTCCACATGGACCTGCTGGCCCTGGCCGGCAACGCCCACCTGGTGGAGATCGCCCGCGACCTGCGCTACCGCGCCCGGTTGTACGGCCTGAAGACCATGTCCGAGCGGGGCACGCTGGCCGACTCCGCCCGCGAGCACCTGGACATCCTGGACGCCCTCGCCCGCGGTGACGCCGAGGCCACCCGCACCCTCATGGACCACCACATCCAGCACGTGCGGGGCATCTGGGCCGACCGCCCGGAGTGACGAAGGGGCCCGAGGCCGGTACGCCGGAACCGCGGCCCGTCCCGCCCGTCCGCCCGTCTACGCGGTGAGGCGCCGCTCGAAGCCGGTGACCATGGCGAGCAGGCCGGCCTCGAACCACTCGTCGTAGAACGCCGCCACGGCGGGGTCGGCGACCGGGGCGGCCGGCCGCGTCCCCGGTGGGCGGCCGACCTGGGCCAGGGCGTGGCCGAGGACGTAGACGCCCACCGACTGCACGGCGGTCAGGGCGTCCTGCCGGGCGACGCCCGAGGCGGCGAAGCGCTCCAGCAGGCCGGCCAGCAGGGTGAGACCGGTGTCGACGTCGACGGGATGGGTGGCCAGCAGGGGCACGGCGTCGGGGTGGGCGAGCAGCGTCCGCCGGTAGGCGAGGGCGAACAGACGCAGGGCCTCGGTCCACGGGACGGCCGGGACGGGCTCGGCGACCGCCTCGGCGAACAGGTGGCCGACCAGCGCGGTGAGCAGGGCGTCGCGGTTGGGCAGGTGCCGGTACAGGGACATGGCCGCCACATCGAGACGGGTGCCCAGGCGGCGCATGGTCAGCGCCTCCAGCCCTTCGGCGTCGAGGATCTCCACGGCCGCGGCCACGATGCGCTCGCGGCTGAGCACGGCGGGCCGCCCGCCGCGCCCGGCCGCGCGGGGCCGGCTCCCCGCTGGTGGGTTCATGCGGTCAGGGTAGCGGCGAGGGTGGTCGCGAGCATCTGCAGGGAAAGCGCGCCCACCACCATGTGCTGGACGTCGATCACGACGTCGTGGCCGTCGGTGGACAGGATCTTCAGCGTGCGGCCGTAGTCGCGCAGGTAGGTCTCCCGCTGGGCGGCGGAGGCGGGGCGGAAGTAGGGCACCCACCAGTTCCACAGGTGGCCGCCCACGACCAGGCAGCACAGCAGGCTGGCCGTGATGAGCGACCAGGTCTGGTGCAGGGCGACCCCCGCGGCGATCAGCAGGGGGAAGGGGTAGTTGATCGCCGCCGCGGCCAGCCGCCGGCCGACGTTGCCGGGGGCCAGGTCGTTGAGCGGGAACATGGGCACCCACTCGGTCACGGCCAGCCAGGCCAGCCAGACGAGCGGGACGATGATCGCGAACGTGGTCATGGCGCCTCCATGTAGTTTGTGTACAAGGTAAGCTTACGTCGTACACAAACTAGGGCGCAAGAGTCCGGCCGGGCCTGGTGACCGAACGTTAAAGGCTGTTGACTGAGTAGGTAATACAGGGAAAGCTGGGACGGAGACCGGCCGCTCCCGAACGACCGTGGAGGCTTCATGAGCGTCACCGACGAACTGCTCGCCAACGCCGAGCGCTACGCGGCGGACTTCGGCAAGGGGCACCTGCCGCTGCCGCCCGCCCGGCAGGTCGCCGTCCTGGCCTGCATGGACGCCCGCCTCAATGTGTACGGGCTGCTCGGGCTCACCGAGGGCGACGCGCACGTCATCCGCAACGCCGGCGGGGTGGTCACCGCCGACGAGCGCCGCAGCCTCGCCATCAGCCAGCGCCTGCTCGGCACCCGCGAGATCATCCTCATCCACCACACCGACTGCGGCATGCTGACCTTCACCGACGACGCCTTCAAGGACGCCATCGCCGGCGAGACCGGCCTCAAGCCCGACTGGGCCGCCGAGGCGTTCGCCGACCTGGACGAGGACGTCCGCCAGTCCATCGCCCGCATCCACGCCGACCCGTTCATCCCCGTCAAGGACTCGGTCCGCGGCTTCGTCTACGAGGTGGAGACCGGCCGGCTCCGCGAGGTGAAGGCCTGACGGGCGGCCGGGCGAAGCCGCCGGCGTCGGGGGACGCGGGCGGGCGGCGGTCAGGTGGTGCGGGCGGTCACGTGCTGCGGGTCGCCCCTGCGGAGGCGATGACGACGCAGATGATGGCCGCCCATTCGCGCAGGTGGAGGACCTCGCCGAGCACCACGAGCCCGACCAGGGCGGCCATGGCGGGTTCCAGGCTCATCAGGATGCCGAAGACCCGCTTGGGCATCCGCCGCAGCGCCTCCAGCTCCACGCTGTAGGGGATGACCGACGACAGCAGGCCGACGCCCGCTCCCAGCAGCAGGAGCTCGGGGGTGAGCAGCGCCGTGCCGCCGCTGGTCACCCCGATCGGCGCGATCACGACCACCGCGACCAGCATGGCGAACGACAGCCCCGAGGTCCCCGGGAACCGGCCGCCCACGGCGGCCGAGAGCAGGATGTAAGCGGCCCAGCACCCGCCCGCCACGGCGGCGAACGCGATGCCGGCCCAGTTCAGCCCGCTCGTCTGGCCCCACGGCGCGAGCAGCAGGATGCCGGTGGCGGCCAGCGCCACCCACAGCAGGTCCTTGCGCCGGTGCGAGGCGGCGACCGCGACTCCGAGCGGTCCGAGGAACTCGATGGTCACGCAGATGCCCATCGGCAACCGGGCCAGGGCCTCGTAGAACGAGAGGTTCATCACGCCCAGCGTCACGCCGAAGGCCGCCCCCGCGGCCAGGTCGCGCCGGCTGAGCCCGCGCAGGCGGGGCCGGGCGACCACGGTGAGAATGGCCGCGCCCGCCGCGATGCGCAGGAACACCACCGCGCTGGGCGGCAGCGCGGCGAACAGGTTCTTCGCCAGGCCGGCGCCGATCTGCACCGACAGGATCGCCAGGATCACCAGTCCGGACGGGGGCACGGCGCCGATCGCGGCGCGCGCCATGGCGCCCGGCCGCGCCCGGCCCCGGGGGAAGGGGCCGGCGGAGGAGGACAGGGAGTGCACGGTCATGGGCGTCGGTCCTCGGATTCCTCGCACGGGGCGTGCGGTCGGGGAGGCGGGGCGGCCGGCCGCTCGCCGGCGGCACTCCGGCGCGTTAGAGCATAGGCCGCCGGACTCCTCAGATCGGCCACCGGGGGCCGCGTGGGCCGCTCTTCAGATCGGCCACCGGGCCGCACGGGCCGTCGACGCCGGTGTCGTCACCGGACCGGCGTCGCCGATGACCGACGTGCCGCCACCGCGGCGTTCCGCGGGCAACGCGCGCCGGCCGACACGGCCCACGCGCGGGCGCCCTGACTTCTGTGACAAGTTCGGCGATGCGCGTAGGGTGAGAGAGAAGCGGTGACTTGCTCGCGCCCGGTTCGAGCGCATAGGCGATTACTCTCGCACCGTGGGATCGGAATCCGATCGTGACAGCCCTGTCGATCCAGATGGCGCACGACCAAGATCGCACCACCCTCGCCCTGATCGGTGACCTCGACATGACCTCGGCCGTCCACCTGGACGACGCCGTCGAGGCGGCACTGTACGACGGTCATCGGCACCTCACCGTGGACGCCTCCGAACTGGCCTTCTGCGACTCCTCGGGACTGTGGGCGTTGCTGCGGGCCCAGCGCGCCTTGGCGCAGGTCCAGGGCACCATGACGCTCACAGGCGTTCACGGCGTCCTGCGGCGCGTTCTGGAGGTCACCCGGCTCGCCGACGCCTTCACCATTCAGCACACCCCGCCTCCCGCCGCCTGCCGGGTACCGCACCGGGCGCCCCTCAGAACCCGGTCGGCGTAGTCCGGCGCCTCACTCCCAGCGGAACAAGCGGGACGCCAGGGCCAGGGAGACCACGGCCCACGCCAGCAGGACGAGCACGTCGCGCGCCGGGAAGCCGCTCGCCCCGGACAGCGCCGCGCGCACCCCCTCGGTCAGCGCCGTGATCGGCAGCAGCTCAACGACGGCGCGCAGCGGGTGCGGGAAGGCCGACACCGGCACCACCACGCCGCCGAGGCCGAGCAGCACCAGGTAGACGAGGTTGGCGGCCGCCAGTGTGGCCTCGGCGCGCAAAGTGCCCGCCATCAGCAGGGCCAGCCCGCTGAATGCGGCCGTGCCGAGCAGGAGCAGCAGCGCGGCCCACAGCGGGTTGCCCCGGGGATGCCAGCCCATGGCCAGGGCGACGGCCGCCACGACCACCACCTGCAGCGCCTCCACGGTGATCACCGCGAGGGTCTTGGCCAGCAGCAGGCCGGGCCGGGACAGGGGAGTGGCGCCCAGGCGCTTGAGCACCCCGTACCGCCGTTCGAAGCCGGTGCCGATCGCCTGCCCGGTGAAGGCCGTGGACATGATCGCGAGCGCGAGCACGCCGGGGGTGACGAAGTCGACCCGCCTGCCGGGCACCTCCAGCAACGGGATCGCGGAGAAGCCCACCAGCACCAGGATCGGGATGATCAGCGTGAGCAGGAGCTGCTCGCCGTTGCGCAGCACGGCCCGGATCTCCGCGCCGGCCTGCGCGAGCACCATGCGGCGCAGCGGCGCCGCTCCCGGAGCCGGCGTGAAGTCGAGCACGGGCGCGGTCACCGGGATCTCCTCGAGAGCATCGGGGTCAGAGAGTGGGCGCCCGGCGTCGCGATGCCCGCGGGGGCCGGGACGCGAGCGGAGGCGGCCCGGGCGAGGGCGCGCGAGCGCGGAGGGGTCATCGCAGTTCCCGTCCGGTGAGTTCGAGGAAGACGTCCTCCAGGGTGCGGCGCTCGACGCTCAGGTCGTCGGTGGTGACGCCCTCGGAGGCGCACCAGGCGGTCACCGTGCCCAGCAGTTCGGGACCCACGTGGCCCTCGATGACGTAGTGGCCGCTCGGGGACTCCTTGGCCGTGCTCCCCGTGGGCAGCGCGTTCAGCAGTTCGTCCAGGTCGAGCCCGGGGCGCGCCCGGAAGCGCAGCTGGCGCTCGGCCCCGGTGAGCGACCGGGGGCTGCCCTCGGCCACGACCCTGCCGCGGTCGATGATGACGACCTTGTCGGCGAGCTTCTCGGCCTCGTCCATGTGGTGGGTGGTCAGCACCGTGGAGACCCCGCGGGCGCGCAGCTCGGCGATGACGTCCCAGCAGGCGTGCCGCGCCTGCGGGTCGAGCCCGGCGGTCGGCTCGTCGAGGAAGACCAGCTCGGGCCGGCCGATGATCGCGGCCGCCAGCGACAGGCGCTGCTGCTGTCCGCCGGACAGGCGGCGGTAGGGGGTGCGGGCGTGCTCGGTCAGGCCGAGCCGGTCGAGCAGGACGCCGGGGTCGAGAGGGGCGGCGTGGAAGCGGGCCACCAGCCGCAGCCACTCCCCGGCGCGGGCGGCCGGGGGCACGCCGCCGGACTGCGGCATCACCCCGACCCGGGGTTTGAGCGCGGCCCCGTCGCGCGCGGGATCCAGGCCGAGCACGCGCACGGTGCCGCCGTCGGCGCGCCGGAACCCCTCGCAGATCTCCACGGTGGAGGTCTTGCCCGCGCCGTTGGGGCCGAGGATCGCGGTGACCGCGCCGCGTTCGGCGACGAGGCTCAGACCGTTGATCGCGAGCGTGCGGCCGTATCGCTTGACCAGGTCGGTGAGCGCGACGGCTGGGGCGTTCATGAGGACGAGTCTAGGGACCGCGCGCCGCGGTCCCGGCGGCGACCGGGGCGTCCGGTGCCGCGCGACGGTAAAGCTTCGCGTGCCGCGTGACGGTAAAGCTTCGCAGCACTTCCCATCAAGGCGGGCGGTCGCGGGACATGTCGGCCGTGTCGCCGTGTGAGGCTGACGCTCGTCCCCTGCCGCGCCCGCGCGGACGCGGGCGGCGGCTCGGGCGTTGAACATCCGCCGTCAAGGAGGTCCGGCATGCCCACGCGTACCGGTTACAAGCCCGGCGTGCCCTGCTGGGTGGACCTCGCCAGCACCGACCTCACCGCGTCGGTCGCCTTCTACGAGGCGCTGTTCGGCTGGCGGGCCGCGTTCGACACCTGCGGGGAAGCGGGGGTGTACGGCCGTTTCTCCCAGGGGGGCAGGCTGGTGGCGGGCATCGGCCCGACGTTCTCCCCTGACCGTCCCTCGGCCTGGAACACCTACTTCGCCACCGGGGACGCCGAGTCGGCCACCGAGCGGATCAAGGAGGCGGGGGGACGGGTCGCCGTCGGGCCGGTCCAGGTCTTCGACGAGGGCACCATGGCGGTCTTCCAGGACCCCGAAGGCGCCTCGTTCCTGGTCTGGGAGCCGGTGCGGCACCAAGGCGCGCAGCTCGTGGACGAGCCGGTCGCGCTCTGCTGGAGCGAGCTGGCCTGCCGCGACCCCGAGGGGGCGAAAGCCTTCTACGGCGAGGTCTTCGGCTGGAGCGCCCGGAGCCTGACGGGCCCCGGGGGCGGCGACCGCGCCGAGTGGCTGCTGGACGGCAGGCCCGTGGCCGGCCTGCGGACCATGAACGGAGTGCCCTCCCCTCCCGGCCGCGGGACGCCGTCCCTGGGGGAGCGGGTGGCGCCGTCTCCGGGAGGTGCGCCGTCCGTGCCGGAGGCAGGTACGCGGTCCGTGTCCGAGGCAGAAACGCCGCCCGTGCCGGACCGCGGGGCGCCGTCCTCGCCGGACGCGCCGCACTGGCTGGCGGTCTTCGCCGTGGCCGGCTGCGAGGCCACCGCCGTCCTCGCCGAACGGTGCGGCGGCGCGGTCGTGAGCCCGCCGCGGGACCTGCCCGCCGGACGGCACGCCGTGCTCGCCGATCCGTGCGGCGCCGTCTTCGCCGTCATGGCTCCGAGCCCTCCCGGCGGGGCCCGGCCGGCGCTCCCCTCGTCCGGGGAGAGCGGACCTCCTCTTAACGGGCAGGTTGCGCCCCGAGGGTAGAATCGCCTGGTAGCGGGGCTACCGGCAGGGTCCACCATGAGCGCAACCCGATCGGGACGGAGTGTCGGAAGAGGGCTGACACCCCTCATGCTCATCGCGAGCAGCGTGCTCGCGATGCTGGTGGGGCTTGTCTTCGGGGCGCCGTTCTGGGCGATCACCGACCTGCTCCGCGCGACGGACGCGCGAGAGCACACCCGCGTCACGCTCGTCGAGATGAACGGCCTCCAGAAGCTCGTCCTCGACCTCGAGACGGGGGCGCGCGGCTACCTCATCACCCGTCAGCAGCGTTTCCTCCAGCCGTGGGAGGCCGCCAGGGAGGCCTTCCCGGGGGAGGCGCGGAAGGTGATCGCTCTCGCCCGCACGACCGAGCTGCGGCGCCAGGCCGTCGAGATCGCCGGTGACGGCGATTCCTTCCTCCGCGACTATTCGGTCCCGCTGGTCGAGGCGGCGAAGCGGGGGGATCCCTCCGCCTGGAGCGTGGCGACGACGGTGGAAGGGAAACGACGCGTCGACCACTTCAGGGCTCAGTTCGACCGGTTCGACCGCGAGGCGCGGTCCATATTGGCGGCGCAGGAGCAGGCCGCCGAGGCCAAGGTTCGCTGGGCGACCGCGGCGGCGGCCGGCGGGCTGGTGGCATCGGTCCTCCTCATCGCCGGTTACAACGGGTATCTGACACGGGCGATCGTCCGGCCGGTGCGCCGGGCGGCCGCCGTCGCCACCAGGCTCGCCGGCGGTGACCTCTCGGCGCGCATGCCCGAAACCGGCACCGGCGAGATAGGGGCGCTCGAAGCCGCGTTCAACGGCATGGGGAGTTCGCTGGAGGAGAGCCGCAGGCTGGCGGACGAGGCGCACATGCGCCTCAAGCTGCTGTACGAGGCCGGCACGGCGGTGGGCACCACGCTCGACGTGGGCCGGACGGCGGAAGAACTGGTGCAGGTGGTGGTCCCCGAGTTCGCCGACTTCGTCACCGTCGACCTATCGGTGTCCGTCCAGCGAGGTGAGGAGCATCCTCCGGCCGAGTGGGAGCAACTGTGCCGGGTGGCCAGGGGAGGCATCGGGGAGGTCGTCCCCTTCCAGCCGGCGGGCAGCCTGATCACCTGGCGGCCGTCCACCCCGCAGGCGGACAGTCTCCGCCACGGGATCACCATGGTCGAGCCCGACCTGCGGGGTGGCACCGCATGGCGGTCCCAGGACGGCGAGGAGGCCGCGCGGATCCTCGATCGCGGCTGCCATTCGCTGATCACGACCCCGCTGTCCGCTCATGGAATGCGGATGGGCGTGGTCAGCTTCTGGCGCTCCCATCCGCATGAGGCATTCGACGATGAGGATCTGTCCTACGCGGCGGAGCTGGTCGCCAAGGCCGGCGTCGCCATCGACAACGCCCGCCGCTACACCCAGGAGCGCGACACGGCGCTGACCCTGCAGCGCAGCCTGCTGCCCCAGCGGCTGTGCGACCGGCCGGCGGTGGAGATCGCCTCCCGTTACCTGCCCGCGGGTGTGCAGGCGGGTGTGGGGGGCGACTGGTTCGACGTGATCCCCCTGTCCGGCTGCCGGGTCGCCCTGGTCATCGGGGACGTCGTCGGCCACGGCATCCACGCCTCCGCCACCATGGGGCGGCTGCGCACCGCCGTGCGCACGCTGGCCGACGTCGACCTGCCGCCCGACGAGCTTCTCACCCATCTGGACGACCTGGTCATCCACCTGCTCAACGAGCAGCAACCCGGCGCGTCCGAAGGCGAGGCGGGGATCTTCGGGGAGCTGGGAGCCACGTGCGTGTACGCCGTCTACGATCCGGTCTCGCGGTGTTGCACCATGGCCACCGCCGGTCACTTCCTGCCCGTCCTGATCATGCCCGACGGCACCACGGAGGTCGTGAACGGGCCTGTCGGCCCTCCCCTCGGCATCGGCGGCCTGCCCTTCGAGACCACCGAGCTGTTCCTGGCCCCCGGCAGCGTGATCGCCCTGTTCACCGACGGCCTGGTCGAAGTCCGCGACCGCGACATCGAGCAGGGGCTCGCCGAGTTGCGCCGTGCCCTGGCGATGCCGGCGGCGTCGCTCGAAGACGCCTGCGACGTCGTGACCGGTGCGCTGCTCGACGGTCGTCGCGCGACCGATGACGCGGCCCTTCTCCTCGCCCGCACCGGAGCCCTCTCTGCGGACCGGTTCGCCACGTGGGACGTCCCTGCCGACCCGGCCCGGGTCTCGCACGCCCGCCGGCTGGCCATGGACCAGCTCCACGCCTGGGGCCTGGACGAGATGGAGTTCATCACCGAACTCGTGGTCAGCGAACTGGTCACCAACGCCATCCGCCACGCGGCTCCCCCGATCCAGCTGCGGCTGATCCGCGGCAACACGCTGATCTGCGAGGTCTCGGACGGCAGCAGCACCGCGCCCCACTTGCGCCGAGCCCGCGTCTTCGATGAGGGGGGCCGCGGGCTGCTGCTGGTCGCACAGCTGACCCAGGGCTGGGGGACGAGGCAGACCACCTCGGGCAAGACGATCTGGTGCGAACAGGTTCTGCCGGCCTCCGTGCCGAGCGATGGGGCACGCGAGGCGTTCCCGGAAGTCGTGTGAGCGTGGCGTCACCGGCGAGGGGATCCTGCGCCCGCTCCCGCGGAAGGTCCATGGCCGGTTCGAGGGCGTCCGTTTCGAGGGCGTCCGGTTCGAGGGCGTCCGCGAAGACGGGGACCGGAAAGTTATAGGGAACCGGGAATTAGGTGGGCTTTGTAGAGGTTGGGGGTTCCTCGCCCCCTTGTGGGCTGTTTCATACCTCAGCTCACGAAAGGGATCGCATGCGCGCGACCGCTGTGCAGCAAGACGCCCCGGCGGATCGCTCCGCCGGCCAGAGGCGCCGGCGGGGAGTGCTCGTGCTCATCCTGGGCGCGCTGTCGGCGATCGGGCCGCTGTCCATCGACATGTACCTGCCCGCGCTGCCGGCCATCAGCGGGGAGATGATGACCGGGGCCGCCCAGATCCAGCTCACGCTGACCGCCTGCCTGGTCGGGGTCTCGGTGGGCCAGCTCGTCGCCGGGCCGCTGAGCGACGTGCGGGGACGGCGCGGCCCGCTGATCTTCGGGGTCGGCGCCTACGCGCTCGCCTCGCTGCTGTGCGCGTTCGCCCCCACGGTCTGGGCGCTGGTCGGGCTGCGCCTGGTGCAGGGCCTGGCCGGCGGCGCGGCGCTGGTGATCGTCCGGGCGATCGTGCGCGACCTCTACGACGGACCGGCGATCGCGCGCATCTTCGCGACGCTGATGCTGGTGAGCGGGCTGGCGCCCATCCTGGCCCCGATCGCCGGGGCCCAGTTGCTGCGGGTCACCTCCTGGCGCGGGGTGTTCGTCGCCCTCGGCGCCGCCGGGCTGGTCCTGCTGCTGGCCGTGCTGGCCGGTGTGCGTGAGACGCTGCCGGCCGGGGAGCGGGGCGGCGGCGGGTTGCGGCACACTCTGGTGATCTTCGGAGTGCTGCTGCGCGACCGGTCGTTCATGGCGGCGGCGATGGCGGGCGGGCTCGGCTTCGCCGGCATGTTCGCCTACATCTCGGGGTCGCCGTTCGTGCTCCAGGAGATCTACGGGGTGTCCCCGACCGGCTTCTCGGTGATCTTCGCGACCAACGCGCTCGGCCTGACCCTGATGGCCCAGGTGGGCGGCCGGGCCGCGGGCCGGGTCCCCCCGGCGCGGCTGGTGCTGATCGGCCTGCTGCTGGGCGTGGTCGGCGCCGCCGGTCTGGCCGGCGCCGTGCTCGCCGGCCTCGGCCTGCCCGTGGTGGTCGCCTCTCTGTTCACGCTGATGTGCGGGGCCGGGCTCTCGTTGCCCGGGTCGGGGGCGCTCGCGCTGGCCGGCCAGGCGCCCCAGGTGGCCGGCAGCGCCTCCGCGCTGCTCGGCCTGCTGCAGTTCGGCTTCGGCGGGCTGTCCGCGCCGCTCGCGGGCCTTGGCGGCACCGGGACGGCGCTGCCGATGGCGCTGGTCATGGTGGTGCTCACCGTGGCGGCCCTGATGACCTTCCTCGGGCTGCGCCGCCGCACGCCCGCGACCGGCGTTTCCCCAGCTTAGGTAAGCCTTACCTGCGTGACGTACCCCATGAACGTCGAGTTGTGTGCCGGGAAGGAATTACGGCACACTGATGTTGTGAAAAACGTGACCGGGATGACGAACGCCGAGAAGGGCGCCGAGCGCGGTACGCGCGCGCGCGTCGCACGGCTCATCCTGGAGCACGGCCCGATCAACGCCGCCGCCCTGGGTGAGCGGCTCGGGCTGACACCGGCGGCGGTGCGCAGACACCTCGACGCGCTGCTCGCCGAAGGCATGATTGAGCCCCGCACGGTGCGTCCCCGCGGTCAGCGAGGGCGCGGGCGGCCCGCCAAGCTGTTCGTGATCACCGACGCGGGCCGCAGCGCCTTCGTGCACGCCTACGACGGCCTGGCCGGGGGCGCCCTGCGCTTCCTCGCCGAGCGCGCGGGCGAGGAGGCCGTCGCGGAGTTCGCCCGGTCCCAGGTGAGCGGCCTGGTGCGGCGGCTGGCCCCGGCGATGAGCGAGGTGCCCGCCGACCAGCGGGTGCGCGTGCTCGCCGAGGCGCTGACCGCAGACGGCTATGCAGCCTCGGCCAGCCAGGCGAAGTCGGGCGGCGAGCAGTTGTGCCAGCACCACTGCCCCGTGGCGCACGTGGCGGCGGAGTTCCCGCAGTTGTGCGAGGCCGAGACCGAGGCCTTCGGGCAGCTTCTCGGCACCCCCGTCCAGCGCCTGGCGACCATCGCCCACGGCGACGGGGTGTGCACCACCCACGTGAGCCCGAGGGCGCTGGCCGCACAGCGGAACCAACCTGTGACCCCCCGGCGCACCGCGACCGTGGACACCTCAGACGACTCCGGCGATGTGACCATAAGCACTTCGCGGAACGCGATCGAGAGCAAGGAGACCGGAAGGTGACTCTCACCGACCGCCCGGAGCTTGAAGGCCTCGGGAATTACAAGTTCGGCTGGGCCGACGCCGACGTGGCCGGCGCGACCGCGCGCCGCGGCCTGTCCGAAGAGGTCGTGCGAAACATCTCCGCGTTGAAGAACGAGCCCGAGTGGATGCTCGACCTGCGGCTGAAGGGCCTTCGCCTGTTCGGCAAGAAGCCCATGCCCACGTGGGGGTCCGACCTGTCGGGCATCGACTTCGACAACATCAAGTACTTCGTCCGCTCCACCGAGAAGCAGGCCGCCTCCTGGGACGAGCTGCCGGCGGACATCAAGAACACCTACGACAAGCTGGGCATCCCCGAGGCCGAGAAGCAGCGCCTGGTCGCCGGCGTCGCCGCGCAGTACGAGTCCGAGGTCGTCTACCACAAGATCCGTGAGGACCTCGAGGAGAAGGGCGTCATCTTCCTCGACACCGACACCGGCCTCAAGGAGCACCCCGAGATCTTCAAGGAGTACTTCGGGTCTGTCATCCCGGTCGGCGACAACAAGTTCGCCTCGCTGAACACCGCGGTGTGGTCGGGCGGCTCGTTCATCTACGTGCCGCCGAACGTGAACGTCGAGATCCCGCTGCAGGCCTACTTCCGGATCAACACCGAGAACATGGGCCAGTTCGAGCGCACGCTGATCATCGTCGACGAGGGCTCCTACGTCCACTACGTCGAGGGCTGCACGGCGCCGATCTACTCCTCCGACTCGCTGCACAGCGCGGTCGTCGAGATCATCGTGAAGAAGAACGCCCGGTGCCGTTACACGACCATCCAGAACTGGTCGAACAACGTCTACAACCTGGTGACCAAGCGCGCCGTCGCCTACGAGGGCGCCACCATGGAGTGGATCGACGGCAACATCGGCTCCAAGGTCACGATGAAGTACCCGGCCGTGTACCTCATGGGCGAGCACGCCAAGGGCGAGACGCTGAGCGTCGCCTTCGCCGGCGAGGGCCAGCACCAGGACGCCGGCGCCAAGATGGTGCACCTGGCGCCCAAGACCTCCTCGACGATCGTCTCCAAGTCGGTCGCGCGCGGCGGCGGCCGCACCTCCTACCGGGGCCTGGTCCAGATTGAGGAGGGCGCGGCGGGCTCGGCCTCCACGGTCAAGTGCGACGCCCTGCTCATCGACCAGATCAGCCGCTCCGACACCTACCCCTACGTCGACGTCCGCGAGGACGACGTCTCCATGGGGCACGAGGCGACCGTCTCCAAGGTGTCGGACGACCAGCTGTTCTATCTCATGAGCCGCGGCCTGAACGAGGACGAGGCCATGGCGATGATCGTGCGCGGCTTCGTCGAGCCGATCGCCCGCGAGCTGCCCATGGAGTACGCGCTCGAGCTGAACCGGCTCATCGAGCTGCAGATGGAAGGAGCGGTGGGCTGACCATGGGGCTGGATTCCAAGCCACTGTCGACCCTGCACGGCAAGGCCTCCTACAAGCTGGAGGACTTCCCGGTCCCCACCGGCCGCGAGGAGGCCTGGCGCTTCACGCCGCTGTCGCGGCTGCGTGGCCTGCACGACGGCACCGCCGCGGGCTCGGGCACGGTCGTCGTCAACGTGGACGCCGCGCCCGAGGTCTCGGTCGAGACCGTCGGCCGCGACGACCCCCGCATCGGCAAGGCGTTCGCGCCGACCGACCGGGTCAGCGTCCAGGCGTTCACCTCCTTCGAGAAGGCCACCGTGATCACGGTGCCGAAGGAGGCCGTCACCTCCAGGCCGACCGTCATCAGCCTGCGCGGCGAGGGCGGCGGCGCGGTGTACGGCCACATCGTGGTCGCCGTCGAGCCGCTCGCCGAGGCCGTGGTCGTGCTCGACCACCAGGGCAGCGCGGTGTACGCCGACAACGTCGAGTTCGTCGTCGGCGACGGCGCCAAGCTGAAGGTCGTCAGCCTGCAAGACTGGGCCGACGACGCCGTGCACGTCTCCCAGCACCACGCCCACCTGGGCAGGGACGCCACCTACCGGAGCTTCGTCGTCACCCTCGGCGGAGACCTGGTGCGCCTGTCGCCGTCGGTGACCTACACCGGCCGCGGCGGGGACGCCGACCTGAGCGGGCTGTACTTCGTGGACGCCGGCCAGCACATCGAGCACCGCCTGCTGGTCGACCACAGCGTCCCCGACTGCCGCAGCAACGTCGACTACCGCGGCGCCCTGCAGGGCGACGACGCGCACGCCGTCTGGATCGGCGATGTGATCATCCGCGTCGAGGCGACCGGCACCGACACCTACGAGCTCAACCGCAACCTCATCCTCACCGACGGCGCCCGCGCCGACTCGGTGCCGAACCTGGAGATCCTCACCGGCGAGGTCGCCGGCGCCGGCCACGCCTCGGCGTCCGGCCGCCTGGACGACGAGCACCTGTTCTACCTGCAGGCACGGGGCATCCCGTTCGACGAGGCGCGCCGCCTGGTCATCCGCGGGTTCTTCGCCCAGCTCATCCAGAAGATCGAGGTCGAGGAGATCCGCGAGCGGGTTCTGGCCGCGGTGGAGGCGGAGCTCGGCTCATGACGTTCATCAAGGCCTGCACGATCTCCGACATCCCCGACGGCGGGGTCGTCGGCGTCGAGGTCGAGGGCACGCCGGTCGCGCTGGTCCGCAAGGACGGCGAGGTGTTCGCCCTGCACGACGTGTGCTCGCACGCCGAGGTGCGCCTCAGCGAGGGCGACGTCTACGACGACACCCTTGAGTGCTGGCTGCACGGGTCGTGTTTCGACGTGCGCAGCGGCAAGCCCACCGGGCCGCCCGCGGTGCGCCCGGTCCCTGTCTACCGAGTGAAGCTCGAAGGCGACGACGTGCTCGTCTCGCTCGACAGCGCAGACCATGCTGAAAATGGGGAGTCTTAAGTGTCCACGCTGGAAATTCGTGACCTGCATGTCGCCGTGGAGGACAAGGAGATCCTGCGCGGCGTCAACCTGACCGTCCGCGCGGGGGAGACCCACGCCCTCATGGGCCCCAACGGGTCGGGCAAGTCGACGCTCGCCTACGCCGTCGCCGGCCACCCGAAGTACACCATCACCTCCGGCACGGTCACCCTCGACGGCGAGGACGTGCTGTCGCTGACGGTGGACGAGCGCGCCCGCGCCGGGCTGTTCCTCGCCATGCAGTACCCCGTCGAGGTGCCCGGCGTCTCGGTGTCGAACTTCCTGCGCAGCGCGGTCACCTCCGTGCGCGGTGAGGCGCCCAAGCTGCGGGTGTTCACCAAGGAGCTCAAGCAGGGCATGGACGCCCTGTCGATCGACCCCGCCTTCGCCCAGCGCAACCTCAACGAGGGCTTCTCCGGCGGCGAGAAGAAGCGTCACGAGATCCTGCAGCTCGAACTGCTCAAGCCGAAGATCGCCATCCTCGACGAGACCGACTCCGGTCTGGACGTCGACGCCCTGCGCGTCGTCTCCGAGGGCATCAACCGCTTCGGCGCCTCCGGCGAGACCGGCGTGCTGCTGATCACGCACTACACGCGCATCCTGCGCTATGTGAAGCCGGACTTCGTCCACGTCTTCGCGGGCGGCAGGGTCGTCGAGGAGGGCGGCCCCGAACTGGCCGACCGGCTCGAGTCCGAGGGTTACGAGCGCTACACGAAGGCGACCGCATGACAAACGGCATGTTCGACGTGGACAGGATCCGGAAGGACTTCCCGATCCTGTCGCGCGAGCTGCCCGGGGGGAGGCCGCTGGTCTACCTCGACTCGGGCAACTCCTCCCAGAAGCCCTCGCAGGTCATCGCGACCATGCGGGAGCACATGGAACAGCACTACAGCAACGTCGGCCGCGCTCTGCACACGCTCGGCGGCGAGTCGACCGAGGCCTACGAGGGCGCGCGCGACAAGGTGGCCGCCTTCATCGGCGCGCCGGACCGCGACGAGGTGGTCTTCACCAAGAACGCCTCCGAGGCGCTCAACCTGGTGGCCTACTCCTTCGGCAACCCGACCTGCGCCGACGATCGGTTCCGCATGGGACCCGGCGACGAGATCGTCATCTCCGAGATGGAGCACCACTCCAACATCGTGCCCTGGCAGTTGCTCGCCCAGCGCACCGGCGCGACCCTGCGCTGGTTCCCGGTGACCGACGAGGGCCGCCTGGACCTGTCGGGCCTGGACGAGCTGGTCAACGAGCGCACCAAGATCGTGTCGGTCGTGCACCAGTCGAACGTCCTCGGCACGGTCAACCCGGTGGACGGCATCGTGGCCAGGGTCCGCGAGGTCGGCGCGCTGATGATGCTTGACGCCTCCCAGTCGGTGCCGCACCGCGCGGTCGACGTGGCGGCGCTCGGCGTCGACTTCGTGGCCTTCACCGGGCACAAGATGGTCGGCCCGTCCGGCATCGGCGTGCTGTGGGGCCGGCGGGAGCTGCTGGAGGCCATGCCGCCGTTCCTGGGCGGCGGCGAGATGATCGAGGCGGTCTGGATGGACCACTCGACCTTTGCTCCGGTACCCCACAAATTCGAGGCCGGCACCCCACCTATCGTCGAGGCGATCGGGCTCGGCGCGGCCGTCGACTATCTCACCGCGGTGGGCATGGACGACATCCGCCGGCACGAGCACGAGCTCACCGTGTACGGTCTGAAGGCGTTGTCCGAGGTCCCGGGCCTGCGCATCATCGGGCCCACCACGGCTGAGGACCGCGGTGGCCTTCTGTCGTTCACCATTCCGGACATTCATCCCCACGATGTGGGGCAGATATTGGATGACCAATTCGGCGTCGCCGTGCGCGTCGGGCATCATTGCGCCCGGCCGCTGCATTTGCGCTTCGGAATACCGGCGTCGACGCGGGCGTCTTTCTATCTGTACAACACCACGGACGAGATCGACGCACTGGTCCGGGGCATCCATTACGTCCAGAAGGTGTTCGGATAAAAGATGATCGCCGAGTCGCTGTACCAGGAGCTGATCCTCGAGCACTACAAGCACCCGCAGGGCCGTGGCCTGCGCGATCCGTTCGACGCCGAGGTGCACCACGTGAACCCCACGTGTGGCGACGAGGTGACGATGCGGGTCAAGCTGGGCGACGGCGGCCAGGTCGAGGACGTGTCCTACGACGGCCAGGGGTGCTCGATCAGCCAGGCCGCCGCCTCCGTCCTGCACGAGCTGGCCACCGGTTCCACCGTTGTCCATTCTCTGGCGGTGGTGGACGAGTTCACCCGGCTCATGCAGGGCCGGGGTCAGATCGAACCCGACGAGGACGTGCTGGGTGACGCCGTCGCCTTCGCGGGTGTGGCGAAGTTCCCGGCCAGGGTGAAGTGCGCCCTGCTGGCATGGATGGCCTACAAGGACGCCGTGGCGAGGAGCTCGGCATGAGCGTCCCGCGGCCGGTTGGATTGGACGGCCCCGCGCGCGGGGCGGCATGTGCGAGGCAAGGCGAGGAGGCGGCGTGAGCAAGCCCGTGGAGACCCCGACGGGGACCGTCACCGGGTTCGACGGTGAGGCGAGTTTGGAGGAGGTCCTCGAAGCCCTGAGGGACGTCGTCGACCCCGAGCTCGGGGTCAACGTGGTGGACCTCGGTTTGGTCTACGGCGTGAACCTCGACGAGGGCGAGCCCGGTGCGCCGCCGGTCGCCACCATCGACATGACCCTCACCAGCGCCGCCTGCCCGCTCACCGACGTCATCGAGGAGCAGGCGCACTCGGCCCTTGAGGGCATGGTGTCCGACGTCAAGATCAACTGGGTCTGGCTTCCCCCGTGGGGCCCGGACAAGATCACCGACGACGGCCGCGACCAGCTCCGCATGCTCGGATTCAACGTCTGACCATCACATCTCCTGACGCCCCCACGAGACCGGCCCGCGGCGCCCGGCCCTGCCGGGCCGCCGCCCCGTCGCCGGGATCGGTGCGGGGCGTCCTGTTGGACGCCGTTCTCCCTGTCTGCGAGACCTCGGTACGGCGATCCGCGCGCTTTCGCGCCCTGGTACGGCCCGTCGCGGAGCCTCGGCCGCGACCCGCTTGATCGCCTCCGGGCGAGGATAGGCTAGACTTCAGTTCGCCCACTGTTTCGAGTGGTGCTCGCGTGTGCCATGAGCGCACCGCTTCGCATCCTTCCGGGTGCCCGTGTTCGAGTGCGGCGCAGGCCGCACGCCCCCGGCTCGTCCTTTCGCAGAAGTGACGCGCCATCTCTCTTCGATCGAAAGGCACGACCAATCGTGACCATCATCAACACCGCCATGCCCGCCGACGCCATGACCGGCGCGGGGCACGACCAGGACGCGCCGACCGCGCGGTCCGCGCGGGCGGTGTCCAGTCCGAAGGGCTCCGCGTCCACGGCCCCCGCCGAGACCCGGCCGCAGGCCGTCCCCGCCGAGGCCCTCCCCGCCTCCGGCGAGACCCTCCCCGAGTCCGCCGCCGACGCGCCGGCGGAGTTCTCCCTGCTCGGCCTGCCCAAGCCGCTCATCTCCGCGCTGGCCCGGCAGGGCATCACCAGCCCGTTCCCCATCCAGCGGGCCACCATCCCCGACATCCTGTCCGGCCGCCACGTCCTTGGCCGCGGCCAGACCGGCTCGGGCAAGACCCTGGCCTTCGGCCTGCCCACCATGGCGCTGCTCGGTGGCGTCAAGGCGGCGCCGCGCCGGCCGCTCGCCGTCATCCTGGTCCCCACGCGTGAGCTGGCGATGCAGGTGACCGACGCCCTCGAGCCGCTCGGCCGTGGCCTGTCCCTGCGCATCAAGACCGTCGTCGGCGGCATGTCCATGGGCCGGCAGATCGAGGCGCTGCGGCGCGGCGTCGAGATCGTCGTCGCCACCCCCGGCCGGCTCACCGACCTCATCCAGCAGGGCGAGTGCTCGCTGCAGGACGTGCGCGTGACGGTGATCGACGAGGCCGACCACATGTGCGACCTCGGCTTCTTCCCGGTGGTCAGCGCCCTGCTCGAGCGCACCCCGTCCGACGGCCAGCGCCTGCTGTTCTCCGCCACGCTCGACGGGGACGTCGACAAGCTGGTCCGCCGCTTCCTCCACGACCCGGTGACGCACTCGCTGGCCCCGGCGACCTCGCCGGTGGAGACGATGGAGCACCACGTGCTCCAGGTCACCCGGGACGACAAGTTCGCCGTCACCGCCGAGATCGCCGCCCGCGAAGGCCGCACGATCATGTTCGTGCGCACCCAGCACGGCGTCGACCGGCTGGTCAAGCAGCTCGCCCGGGTCGGCGTCCGCTCCGGTGGCCTGCACGGCGGCAAGCGGCAGAACCAGCGCACGCGCATCCTGTCGGAGTTCCGCGAGGGCGCCATCGGCGTGCTGGTCTGCACCGACGTGGCCGCGCGCGGCATCCATGTGGACGACGTCAGCCTCGTCCTGCACGTGGACCCGCCGATGGACCACAAGAGCTACCTGCACCGCGGCGGCCGCACGGCCCGCGCCGGCGAGCGCGGCACGGTCCTGACCCTCGTGCTGCCCAACGAGCGCCGCTCCACCGAGACGATGACCCGCCGGGCGGGCGTCCAGCCGTTCCGCCTGAAGGCCACGCCGGGGCACCCCCGCCTGGCCGAGGTGGCGGGCGCGCAGCGGCCGAGCGGTGTGGAGGTCCCGGTGTGGGAGCCGGCGGCCCCGGTCGCCAAGCGCCCGCGCCGCGAGGGCGGCCACGGCGGCGGCGACCGCCGTCCGCGCCGCTTCCACGACCGTCCCCGCGAGGACGGCGACCGCCGCGACGCCGCCCCCCGCGGCGAGCGCCCGGCCCCGGCCGACCGTCCCGCCCCACCGGCTGGGGACGAAGTGCCGGGGGAATCCCGCTTCCACCAG
>NZ_JBEXGT010000035.1:0-108278 GCF_040607475.1 Sphaerisporangium sp. NPDC005288
CTCGCCCGCGGCCCTCTGGCGCGCCTCCCAGTCCTCGCGCGAGACCCCGAGCGCGCTGTAGCGCTCCCGGCCGAAGGCGGATCGGCGCTCCTGGTACGGAGACTTCAGCGTGGCCGGGTACATCTCGTACTCGCGCTCGTCCCAGGAGTCGCCCGCGGCCAGGCGCTCGCCGGCGCGCTTCTTGAGCTCGGCCAGCGGCTCGCCGGTCAGCACGTAGACGTGCCAGGGCTGGAGGTTCGATCCGGACGGCGACCAGGCCGCGGCGGCCAGCACGCGCTCCAGCAGCTCCCTCGGAACCTCCCGGCCGGTGAATCCGCGCACCGCCCTGCGGCTCGTGACCGCCTCGTACACCTCCATGATCAACGCCCCCTCCGCTCGACGCATCCGGTTTCGTCACATCAAAGACTGTATCAGTCGATACAGTATCATTCAATACTATCTGGCGGCACGCGGACCCTCGGCGGGGAGAAGGCGACTCGCGCCGCCCGTGCGCCCTATGCCCCCTCCCGTGGGACGGCCAAGCAGGTCAGGGGAAGGCTGGCCATGTCTTGGCCGGCTCCGGGTTGGTTCCCCGCCTCCCGGAGAGCAGACTCTCGTCAGTGGAGTCCGAGGGTGAGCGGTGGCACCCGCCGTGCCCCGGAACGCGATGGCGATCAGGAGAGAGCGCCCAGGGGGACCGATGAACCGCTCACGTGCCGGGAAGACGACGAGATCCGTGGCCGCGCTCACCATGGTCGCCGCGTCGGTCGCCGCCGCGCCGGTGGCCGCCGCGCCCACGGCCGGCGCCCGGGCCACCGCCACGGCGCCGGCGTCGTCCGCCCTCACAAGCACCCCTCTGCCGTGCCGGTCGCCGGGCCGGACCAAGCCGACGGTCGTCCTGGTCCACGGAGCCTGGGCCGACACCTCGAGCTGGAACGGAGAGGTGGACGCCCTGCGCCGGGCGGGCTACGTCGCGCGCGCCATCGCCAACCCCCTGCGCGGCCTCGGCACCGACGCCGCGACCGTCGCGGACTTCCTGAAGACCATCTCCGGCCCGATCGTGCTCGTCGGGCACTCCTACGGGGGCTCGGTGATCACCGAGGCCGCGGCGGGCGTTCCAGGGGTCAAAGCGCTGGTGTACGTCGACGCCGCCGCGCCGGACGTCGGGGAGGCCACCGGCCGGCTCAGCGGGCCGGACTCCGCGCTCAACGCCGATCCCGGCTCCCTTTACGACAAGGTCCCCTACCCGGGCGCGCCTCAGGGAGCGGCCGATCTGTACCTCAAGAGGGACGTCTTCGTCCGCTCGTTCGCCTCCGACCTGCCGCGCGACACCGCCCTGCGCCTGTGGGCGTCCCAGCGAGCCGCCTCGACCAGCGCGTTCACGACGCCGGCCACGGCCGCGGCCTGGAAGTCGATCCCGTCCTGGTACTTCATCAGCACCGGCGACCGGATCATCACCCCGTCCGCGGAACTGTCCATGGCCCGGCGGGCGCACGCCAGGGTCAGCCGGTTCGAGGGCGGGTCGCACCTCACGCTGATCTCCCACCCGGCCGCGGTGACCTCGCTGATCGGCTCGGCCATCTGCGCCACGCCCTAGAACCGGCGGCGCGCTCCATACAGATGCGTACCGGCCGCGGCCGGCCGCCGGTGAATGTGTCAGCCTGCCGCCATCTCGGCCAGGTCCCCACGCGACTCACCGGCGAGATCTGACGCGCGAGACGAGGACCGGCCCGGGACCGCCCGGCGATGAAACGTTCAGAGGCGGCGGCCTCCTTCCGACGGGCGGTCTCGCGTCGACGACATGCGGGACCGGCTAACACGGGCCGCACGGTCCCCACTGGGGTCGAATCGGTTCGCCGATACGTTCTTGACATGTTTCATACTTATTTCCACACTGAGCACTCACGGCGGCTGCCTCCTGCCGGGCCGGTGGTGAAGCGGCAGGAGCCCCGGCTGAGACACGGGCCGACGATGCCCCATGTCGTGACGCACGGAGCTCCCCCGCGTATCCCATCGAGACCAGCACTGGAGGTTCAGGTATGCGCGAGAACGCCAGACCGGTCAACCGGATCCGGCCTCGTTCGCACCTGCTCGTTCGGACCGACCTCCTTGCCGAGACGACCCGAGAAGGGGTTCGCTACATGAGCCGACGAAGTAGAACAAGGGCATTCCTCCCGGCGCTCGTGGTCGCGCTGCTGACCGCCGCCCTCTCGTTGATCGGCGTCTCCTCGGCGCACGCCGCCGTCTCGATCACGATCAACGGCGGTTCCGGCGGCCGTACGCTCGACGGCGTGGGCGCCATCAGCGGCGGCGGAGGCAACAGCCGCCTGCTCGTCGACTACCCCGAGCCCCAGCGCGGCCAGATCCTGGACTACATGTTCAAGCCCGGGTACGGCGCCGCGGTGCAGATCCTGAAGGTGGAGATCGGCGGCGACACCAACTCCACCAGCGGCGCCGAGCCGAGCCACCGGCACACCTCCGCCGACCTGGACTGCGGCCGGGGCTATGAGTGGTGGCTGATGGAGCAGGCCAAGGCCCGCAACCCCAACATCAAGCTGGCCGGCCTCTCGTGGGGCGCGCCGGGCTGGATCGGCAACCGCAACTTCTGGTCCCAGGACATGATCAACTACCTGGTCGACTGGCTCAAGTGCGCGAAGAACAGCCACGGGCTGACCATCGACTACCTCGGCGGCTGGAACGAGCGGGGGCGCGACCTCAACTGGTACATCAACCTGAACGCCGCCCTGGACTCCAACGGTTTCAGCAACGTCAAGATCGTGGCCGATGACACCAACTGGGGCTCGGCCGACGACGCGGTGAACAACACCGCGTTCCGGAACGCCGTGGACATTTACGGCAACCACTACGTATGCGGCTATCGCAGCGCGCAGACCAACTGCCCCAGTACCACCAACGCCATCAACTCCGGCAAGCAGTTGTGGGCCAGCGAGAACGGGTCCGACGACTACAACGACGGCGCCAAGGCCCTCGCGCGCGGCATCAACCGCGACTACATCGACGGCAAGATGACCGCCTACCTCAACTGGCCGATCGTCGCCGCCATCACCCCGAACATCCCGTGGCCCACGATGGGCGTCGCCATCGCGCCCCAGCCGTGGTCGGGGTACTACAACATCGGCAAGAACGCCTGGACGATGGCGCAGACCACCCAGTTCACCGCGCCGGGGTGGAAGTACCTGGACTCCTCCAGCGGGTACATCGGCGGCAGCCGCAACAACGGCAGTTACGTCTCGCTGAAGTCGACCAACAACTCCGACTACAGCACGATCATCGAGACCATGGACGCCACCGCCGCCCAGACGCTGAACTTCAACGTCACCGGAGGCCTGTCCACCGGCCAGGTGCACGTGTGGTCCACCAACCTCAACTCCAACAACTCCGCCGACCACATGGTGCGCGGCAGTGACATCACCCCCTCGGGCGGCGCCTTCTCGCTGACCGTCCAGCCCGGCCGCGTCTACACCATCACCACCACCACCGGCCAGGGCAAGGGCACCGCCACCAGCCCCGCGCAGGGCTCGATGCCGCTGCCCTACTCCGACAACTACGACGGGTACGAGGTCGGCAAGGAGGCCAAGTACCTGATGGACCAGCAGGGGGCCTTCGAGGTGACCGCCTGTGGCGGGGGCCGCGCGGGCAGGTGCGTGCGCCAGATGGCGCCGCGCATGCCGATCACGTGGGACGGTGACTACGACCCCTACGCGCTGCTCGGCGACGTGGGCTGGAGCAACTACACCGTCTCCTCCGACGTCCTGCTGGAGCAGTCGGGCTACGTCAAGCTCATCGGCCGCGGCGGCACCCAGCACTACAGCCCGGCCGGGCAGAACGCCTACTACCTGCGGGTGACCGACGGCGGCGCCTGGTCGATCCAGCGCAACACCGCCTCCAACGCCACCACGACCCTGAGCAGTGGCACCGTGGCGGCCCTCGGCACCAACCGCTGGCACACCCTGTCCCTCGGGTTCTCCGGGTCCACCATCACCGCCGCGATCGACGGCGTGACGGTCGGCACGGTCACCGACACGATGTGGGGCGCCGGCCAGGTCGGCCTCGCCACCGGCGCGACCGAGACGGCGCAGTTCGACAACCTGTCCATCACTCCCGGCTCGGGCGGCACCCCGACCAACGTGCTGCGGAGCATGGCGTCGGGCCGCTGCCTGGACGTCCCCGGCCAGACGCAGACCAACGGCACCCAGGTGGCGATCTGGGACTGCAACGGGCAGGCCAACCAGCAGTGGATCGCGACCTCGGGCAAGCAGCTCCAGGTGTACGGCACCAAGTGCCTTGACGCCCAGGGCACCAACGCCGGCGCCCGGGTCGTCATCAACGGCTGCAGCGGCGGCACCAACCAGCAGTGGAACCTCAACGCCGACGGCACGGTCACCAGCGTGCAGTCCAACCTGTGCCTCGACGTCACCGGCGAGGCGACCGCCAACGGCACGCTCGTCGAGGTGTGGTCCTGCACCGGCGGAGCCAACCAGAGGTGGACCCGTAACTGAGAGGCGCCGGGGGGTGACCCCGGACGGACGTGCGCGCGGGCGGCGGCCCCCACTCGCGCGCACGTCCGTCGCCTCTGCGCGCAGAGCATGCGCGAGCTGATCTCGACAAACCATGGCGTTTCGCACGGCAGGAAGGACCCATCCCCCTATGTCCCGACGTTGGTGGCTCACGCTACTGACCGCGTTCGCGCTGGTCGGTCCGGGAGCCCTCGTTCTCACCGCTCCGGCGGCCAACGCGCTGACCATCCCCGCGTCCGACTACCAGCAGATCAACCTCGCCTCCGGCGGCAACGAGCTCGGCGAGGCGATGTCGCTGGCCGTCATGCCGAACCGGTCGGTGCTCCACACGGCTCGCGACGGCACACTCCGCGTCACCGACGTCAACGGCAACACCAAGGTCTCCGGCAAGCTCAACGTCTACACCCATGACGAAGAAGGCCTGCAGGGCGTCGCCGTGGACCCCAACTTCGCCACCAACCGGTGGATCTACCTGTACTTCTCGCCGCGGCTGAGCACGCCGAGCGGCGACGCGCCGGCCACCGGCACGCAGTCGCAGTTCGACTCCTGGAAGGGCGAGCTGCACCTGTCGCGGTTCACCCTCAACTCCGACGACACGCTCAACATGAGCAGTGAGAAGGTCGTGCTGGTCGTCGCGAACGACCGCGGCCTGTGCTGCCACGTCGGCGGCGACCTCGACTTCGACGCCCAGGGGAACCTGTACCTGACCACGGGCGACGACAGCAACCCCTTCGACTCCGCCGGGTACGCGCCGCTCGACGAGCGCACCAACCGCAACCCGCAGTACGACTCGCAGCGCACGGCGGGCAACACCAACGACCTGCGCGGCAAGCTCCTGCGGATCCACCCGGAGTCCGACGGCAGCTACACCATCCCGAGCGGCAACCTGTTCCCGCCGGGGACGGCGAAGACCCGCCCCGAGATCTACGCCATGGGCCTGCGCAACCCGTTCCGCATGTCGGTGGACAAGGCGACCGGCGTCGTCTACGTCGGCGACTACGGCCCGGACGCGGGCTCGACCAACTCCAACCGCGGGCCGAGCGGCCAGGTGGAGTTCAACCGGATCACCGGCCCGGGCAACATGGGCTGGCCGTACTGCACCGGCACCAACACCACCAGCGAGACCTACAACGAGTGGGACTTCAACAGCAACAGCACCGGTTCGAAGTACAACTGCTCCGGCGGCCCCACCAACAACTCCTTCCGCAACACCGGCCTGACCACCCTTCCCGCGGCCAAGCCGGCCTGGATCAAGTACGGCGGCGACTCCGGCTCCCCGTCGGAGTTCGGCAGCGGCTCCGAGTCGCCGATGGCCGGCCCGGTCTACCGCTACGACGCCTCGCTCAACTCCTCCGTCAAGTTCCCGTCGTCGCTGGACGGCAGGTTCTTCGCCGGCGAGTACGGCCGCCGGTGGATCAAGGCGATCGAGGTCAAGAGCGACGGCTCGCGGGGCGAGATCTCCGCGTTCCCCTGGTCGGGCACACAGGTGATGGACCAGGCCTTCGGCCCCGACGGCGCCCTGTACGTCCTGGACTACGGGACGGGCAGCAACAACCAGGCGCTGTGGCGCATCGAGTACATCGGCACGGCGGCCAACCGCAACCCGATCGCCAAGGCGGCCGCCGACAAGACCTCGGGACCCGCGCCGCTGACGGTGAACTTCTCCTCCTCGGGCAGCTCCGACCCCGAGGGCGGCACGCTGAGCTACTCATGGAACTTCGGCGACGGGAGCACTTCCACCTCGGCCAACCCGAGCCACACCTACTCGAGCGACGGCTCCTACACCGCGACGCTGACCGTCCGGGACCCGCAGGGGCTGACCGGAAGCGCGAGCGTCAGCGTGAGCGTGGGCAACACGGCCCCGACGGTCACGCTGACGAGCCCGGGTGACGGCCAGCTGTTCTCCTTCGGCGACACGGTGCCCTTCACGGTCAGCGTCAGCGACCCGGAGGACGGCACGATCGACTGCTCGACGGTGTCGGTGACCTACTTCCTCGGACACGACAGCCACCGCCACCAGATCACCACCGCCAACGGCTGCAGCGGCACCCTGACGGTGCCGACCGACGGTGAGCACGACGCCGCGGCCAACATCTACGGCGTGTTCGTGGCCTCCTACACCGACAAGGGCGGCCTGACCACGACCAGCACCCGCACCCTGCAGCCGCGCCACCGCCAGGCCGAGCACTTCGGCGCCCAGCAGGGCGTCCAGGCCACCGCCCACACCCCGGCCGAGGGTGGCAACACCGTGGGCTACATCGACGACGGCGACTGGATCTCCTTCCAGCCGTACGCGCTGGGCAACGCCACCAAGATCACCGCACGCGTGGCCTCGGCCGGCGCGGGCGGCCGCATCGAGGTGCGCGCCGGCTCGGCGAGCGGCACCCTGCTCGGCACCGTCACCGTGCCGGTCACCGGGAACTGGGAGACCTACGTCGACGCCACGGCCAACCTCAGCGGCGCGCCCTCGGGCACGACCACGCTGTACCTGGTCTTCCGCGGCTCCACCGGCGGGGGTTACCTGTTCGACCTGGACGCCTTCACCCTGGACACCGGGACCGTCACCAACCCGACCTCCACCACGATCAAGGGCACGGGGTCGGGCCGGTGCCTGTACGTCACCGGCGGGTCGCAGACCAACGGCACCGCCGCGGTGATCCAGGACTGCAACGGATCGGCCGCCCAGCAGTGGACGGCGACCAGCGCGACCGAGCTGCGGGTCTACGGCAACAAGTGCCTGGACGTCAACGGCGGCGCCACCGCCGACGGCACCGCGGTGATCATCTGGGACTGCAACGGGCAGAACAACCAGAAGTGGCGGTTCAACAGCGACGGCACCATCACGGCCGTCGGCGCCAACAAGTGCCTGGACGTCAACGGCGGCGGCACCGCCAACGGCACCAAGGTCCAGATCTGGACCTGCAACAGCGGAAACAACCAGAAGTGGACCCGCGTCTGACCCTCCCTGTTCATCGGCTCATGTGACGTCGTGGCGCGGCCCCCTGCCGCGTCACGACGTCACGACCTGGAAGGACCCCCCATGCTCCGACATCTGTTCCCCGGGCGTAGCGCAGGGAGCGGCAGCAAGAGGTCGGCCCCGCGCCGGTTGGCGCTGGTGGCCGCGCTCGCCACCGCGGCCGTCACCGGCATCGCCGTCGCCCCCGCCCACGCCGCCAGCTACAAGGTGCTGGTGTTCTCCAAGACCGCCGCGTTCCGGCACGACTCCATCCCCGCCGGCATCCAGGCCATCCGCGACCTCGGCGCGGCCAACGACTTCTCGGTGGACGCCACCGAGGACGCGAGCGCGTTCAACTCCGGCAACCTCGCGCAGTACAAGGCCGTCGTCTTCCTCAGCACCACCGGAGATGTGCTGAACGACTCCCAGCAGAGCGCCTTCCAGTCCTACGTCGACGGCGGCGGCGGTTACGTGGGCGTGCACTCCGCGGCCGACACCGAGTACAACTGGTCCTACTACGGCGGGCTGGTCGGAGCCTGGTTCAACAACCACCCCGCGATCCAGCGGGCCACCGTGCGCACCGAGGACCGGGCGCACGCCGCCACGTCCCATCTCGGGGCCACCTGGTCGCGCACCGACGAGTGGTACAACTACCGCACCAATCCGCGCTCCAGCGTGCACGTGCTGCAGAACCTGGACGAGTCCAGCTACAGCGGCGGCTCCATGAGCGGCGACCACCCCATCACCTGGTGTCACCCGCAGTCGGCCGGCCGCGCCTTCTACACCGGCCTCGGGCACTCCATCGACTCCTTCTCCGAGACCAACTTCCGGACGCTGCTCCTCGGCGGCATCCGCTACGCCGCCGGAGCGGTGAAGGCCGACTGCCGTCCGGAGACCGGGTACACCACCCTGTACAACGGCTCCACCACCGGCTGGTCGCAGGCCGGCTCGGGGTCCTTCGCCAACAGCGACGCCACGCTGACCTCGCAGGATGGCCTCGGCATGCTGTGGTACAGCGCCAAGGAGTTCAAGTCCTACTCGCTCAAGCTCGACTGGAAGCTGACCGGCGACTCCGACTCCGGGGTGGTCATCGGCTTCCCGTCCACCAGCGACCCCAACGCCGCCCTGAGCAACGGCTATGAGGTGCAGATCGACGCCAGCGACACCGCCGGTTACACGACGGGCGCCGTCAACGGGGCCAAGGCCGCCGACACCGCCGCCCGCGACGCGGCGCTGAACCCGGCGGGTCAGTGGAACACCTACGAGCTGCTCGTCGAGGGCGAGCGGCTGCAGGTGTTCCTCAACGGCGTGAAGATCAACGACTTCACCAACACCGACTCGGTGCGCTCCCTCCAGCAGGGGTACATCGGCATCCAGAACCACGGGTCCGGCGACACGGCGGCCTTCCGCAACGTCCGCATCAAGGAGCTGGGCGGCACGACGCCGACCGGCAACGCACTCCGGGGCGTGGGGTCGGGCCGGTGCCTGAACGTCAACGGCGGGTCGCAGACCAACGGCACCGCCGCGGTGCTCTATGACTGCAACGGATCGGCCGCCCAGCAGTGGACGGCGACCAGCGCGACCGAGCTGCGGGTCTACGGCAACAAGTGCCTGGACGTCAACGGCGGCAGCACCGCCAACGGCAGCGCCGTGATCATCTGGGACTGCAACGGGCAGAACAACCAGAAGTGGCGGCTGAACTCCGACGGCAGCATCACCGCGGTCGGCGCCAACAAGTGCCTGGACGTCAACGGCGGCGGCACCGCCAACGGCACCAAGGTGCAGATCTGGACCTGCAACGGCCAGAACAACCAGAAGTGGACCCGCGTCTGACCATCACCGTTCGCGGCGTACGAACCGGGAGCCCGGCGGCGAAATTCTCGCCGCCGGGCTGCCTGGCTGTCACCCCCCTTCCACCGGCCCGCCATCCCGGCACGGGTTCATCACCTCAGTTGTTAGCGCTAACAATTCTGGAGTCGACGTTGAGAACCGCCTTCCAGCTCCGAGCCGGGCACCGGCTCGGACGGGGCCTGCTGCTGGTCATCGGCCTGCTGTGCGCCGTGACACTCCTGCCCGGCCTGCCCGCCAGGGCCGACAACCCGATCGTGCAGACGATCTACACCGCCGACCCCGCTCCGCTGGTCTACAACGGCCGGGTCTATCTCTACACGGGACACGACGAGGACAACTCCACCTACTTCACCATGAAGGACTGGCGGGTCTGGTCCTCGGCCGACATGGTCAACTGGACCGACCACGGCTCGCCGATGAGCCTGTCCACCTTCTCCTGGGCGGCCTCGGACGCCTGGGCCGGCCAGACCGTCTACCGCAACGGCAAGTTCTACTGGTACGTCCCGGTCAAGGACCGCGCGAGCGGCCAGATGGCCATCGGCGTCGGCGTCTCCACCAGCCCCACCGGCCCGTTCACCGACGCCATCGGGCACGCACTGGTGCGTAACGGGGAGATCGACCCGACGGTGTTCATCGACGACAACGGCCAGGCCTACCTCTACTGGGGCAACCCCAACCTGTGGTACGTCCGGCTCAACACCGACATGATCTCCTACAGCGGCTCCCCCACCCAGATCCCGCTCACGACCTCCGGGTTCGGCACCCGCACGGGCAACACCAGCCGTCCCACCCTGTATGAGGAAGGCCCCTGGGTCTACAAGCGCGGCGGCACCTACTACAACGTCTTCGCCGCCAAGTGCTGCTCGGAGTTCATCGGCTACTCGACGGCCTCCAGCCCCACCGGGCCGTGGACCTACCGCGGCACCGTCATGCCGACCCAGGGCGCCTCGTTCACCAACCACCCGGGGGTCATCGACTTCAACGGCAACTCCTACTTCTTCTACCACAACGGCGGCCTGCCCGGCGGCGGCGGGTACACCCGTTCGGTCGCGGTCGAGAGGTTCACCTACAACTCCGACGGCAGCATCCCGACGATCAACATGACCACCACCGGGGCGCCCCAGGTGGGCACGCTCAACCCCTACACCCGCCAGGAAGCGGAGACCATCGCCTGGGAGTCCGGCGTGGAGACCGAACCCGCGAGCGAAGGCGGCATGAACGTCGGCTGGATCGAGAACGGCGACTACATCAAGGTCAAGGGGGTCGCGTTCGGCTCCGGCGCGACGTCCTTCAGCGCCAGAGTGGCCTCGGCGAACAGCGGCGGCAAGATCGAACTGCGCCTGGACGGCGTCAACGGCTCCCTGGTCGGCACCTGCACCGTCAACGGCACCGGCGGCTGGCAGACCTGGACGACCGTCTCGTGCCCCGTCAGCGGCGCCACCGGCACCCACGACCTGTACCTGCGTTTCACCGGCGGTTCCGGCACCCTGTTCAACGTGAACTACTGGCAGTTCGCCGGCGGGACGAGCGGCGGCGGCAACCTGCTGACCAACGGCGACATGGAAGGCGGCACCACGGGCTGGGGCGCCTCCGGCGGAACCCTCTCCTCCAGCACCACCACGCCGCACGGCGGCGCACGGTCGCTGTCGATCACGGGGCGCACGGCGTCGTGGAACGGCACGACCCAGGACGTGACCTCCAAGCTCACCAACGGCAAGAGCTACACCACGAGCGTCTGGGTGCGCGCGCAGAGCGGCACGCCCAGCGCGAAGGCGACCCTGGCGGTGACCGCCGGCGGCACGACCAGCTACATCCAGCTCACCCCCGCGGCGGCGGTCACCTCCAGCGGCTGGACCCAGCTCTCCGGCACGGCGACCGTGTCGTGGAGCGGGACGCTGACCGGCGCGAGCTTCTACGTCGAGACGGCGGCGGGCACCGACGGCTTCTCCGTCGACGACGCCTCGTTCCAGTAACCGCCCCACCGGCCGGCGTGACGCATCTCCCGCCCCCGCCTCTCCCCCGGCCCCGTCCCGATCGCCGGTCCCGTCCCCTATCACCGGTCCCGCCCCGATCACCGGTCCCGCCCCGATCACCGGTCCCGCCCCGATCACCGGCCGCCTCCCGCGGCCGGGGTCACCGGTCAGCGCGCCCCCGGATCTCCCGCCTCCGGCCGCCGACCGGCGGGGCCGGTGGTCCCGCGCAGGGAGACGGGAGGGGCGACCAGGACGTGGCGGTGCGGGATGGCGGGATCGGCGATGCGCTGGATGAGCATCTCGACGGCGCGGGCGCCGAGCTCGTCGGCGGGCACGTCGGCGGCGGTGAGCGGCGGGTGCAGGTTCTCCGCCCAGTCGCGGGCGGCGACGCCGATGATGGAGAAGTCGCGCGGCACGGCCAGGCCCGCCTGGGCCAGGGCACGGTACATGCCGGGCATGGCGGCCTCGTTGATCGTGGCGACGGCGGTCAGATCGGGGTGGTCGTCAAGGAGCCGCTCGACGCAGGTGACCCCCGACTGGGCCTCGTCGGCACAGCATCTCTGCACGCCTTGCAGGCCGCGTTCGGCCACCGCGCGTGTGAAGCCGGCCTGCGCGCGGTGGCCGGGGCCGTACCCGGCCGCCACCAGCTCCGCGGACCGGTTGACCAGGGCGATGCGGCGGTGCCCCAGGTCGGCGAGGTGGTGCACGCACCTGGCGATCAGCGTCTCGTAGTCGATGTCGACCCAGGACATCTCTTCGGGGTGGCCGGTGCGGCCGATGCCGACGAACGGCAGCCCGCTCTGCTGCAGACGGGTGACCCGGTCGTCCTCCAGCCGTATCTCCATGAGGATGACGCCGTCCACCCGCCTGCCGCCGACCACCCGCTCGAAGGAACGGTCGTGCTCGCCCCCCGATGGCGACAGCAGCACGTCCAGGTCGGCGCGCGCCGCGGCGTCGACGACGCTGGCCACGAAGCCGAGCTGCATGTCGGTCAGCCGCCTGCTGGCCGGAGGGATGACCAGCCCGAGAGTGCGGGTCTTGCCTTCCTTCAGCGCCTTGGCCACGGCGTTGGGCCGGTAGCCCAGCTCGTCGATGACCGCCTGGATGCGCCGCCGCGTGTCCTGCGACACCGGACGCTTGCCGCTCAAGGCGTAGGAGACGGTGCTACGCGACACCCCCGACCGCCTGGCGATCTCCCCGATGTTCACGGCGCTCCTCACCCCAACCGACCCGACACGCACATCGTAGGTCGAATCGAGCCCGCGAAGAACGCTTCCGGCACGGCGGCGTGCGGACGTGCTCCCTGGAGGTGCGGGGTCAGAAGGTTTCGGTCGATGACGAATCGATTCGACTACCACCGAAAATAGGTGTGAAACACCTACCGGCGGAGATCACTCGACCTCGGGACGTGACGCACGTCCGCCCGGCGGCGGCATCGGCTCCCCTTCGGCCCGGACGCGTGCCGGCCCGGCGGCGGGAGATCCCGCCGCCGGGCCGTCGCACTCACGAGCGTGGCGCCGTTCCCGCGTCATGAGTCCGTCATGCCCGGCGGGCCGGCGCCGGCCGGGTCAGCTCCGGGTCCACTTCTGACTGGTCGTGCCGGTGCAGGACCACAGTTGGACCTTCGTGCCGTTCGCCGTGCCGAAGTTGCTCGCCTCCACGCACAGGCCGGACTGCACACCGGTGATGGTGCCGTCGGAGTTGACGTTCCACTGCTGGTTGGTCTGTCCGTTGCAGTCCCAGATGATCACCTGGGTGCCGTTGCTGGTGCCCTGCCCGTTGGCGTCCAGACACTTGTTGCCGTACACCTGCAGTTGCTTTCCGGAGGTCAGGGTCCATTGCTGGTTGGCGCCGGTGCCGCAGTCCCACAGATTGAGCTGGGTGCCGTTGGTGGTGGACGAGTTCGGGACGTCCAGGCACCGGCCGGCGTTGACGTTGCGCAGCACCGATGACGCCCCGGTGCTGGGGCTGGGGCTGGGAGTGGGGCTCGGGCCGGGGCCCGAGGAGGGGGGCAGGAGCGTGATGGTGAAGGTGTCGTCGACGCTGGTGTGCGGCAGGTTGACCGTCGTGGCGTTGCCGGACAGGGTCGCCACGGAGTTCTGGACGGTGACAGGACCGCTCACCGCGCCGCCGCCGTTGTAGGGGATGCGCTCGACGAGGACGCGTACCTGGTTGTTCTCCACGATGCCGCTGGTGGTGTTCAGGCCCTGCAGGTTGACCGCGACGTTCCCGGTGGTGGTGCCGCCGCCGACCAGGACCTTGGCGTTGCCGCTCGCCTTGGTGGCGAAGGCGTCGTAGTTTGCGCTCGGGGTGACCGAGGCGATCTGGCCGGTCTGGGAGCCGTAGAAGCGGTAGACCCACCATTCGCCCTTGGTCTGGTACTGCCCCGAGGAGTTGTGGATCAGCAGGTTGCCCAGGTCGTTGTGCAGGTTGCCGCCGCTGGCCCAGTTGGCGCGCAGGCCGTCGGCGCCGGCCCTCTCCAGGCGGGCGATGTACCAGGCGCCGTCGGCCGGGTTCTGCTCGTTGGACGCCCCGTACTCGTTGATCTGGTAGGGGCGCGGGTGGGCGATGCCGCGGGAGTCCAGGGTGGTGTTCGCCGTCGCCACGTTCGCCACCGGGTCGCCGGGCAGCGAGTGCCAGCTGACGATGTCGGGGACCACGTTGTTGGCCTTGACGTAGTCGAGGTACTGGGTCCACCAGCCGCCGGTGGACGGGACGCCGGCGAGGCTCGGGCCCACAATGAGCTGGGAGGGGAAGGCCGCGCGGACGCGCTGGTAGGCGCGCCGCCACATCTCGAAGTACTGCGACTGGGGACGGTTCCAGAAGATCGTGATGTTGGGCTCGTTCCACAGGTCCCACTGGACCGGGGCGCCGGTCGCCTGCACGTCGCTGATCAGGCGGGTGAGGAAGTTGTCGAAGTCGGTCCAGTTGCCGTTGTCGCCGGGGAAGCGGGAGATCGGGTAGCCGTCGGCGCCCCACAGGTCGTGGACCAGCAGGACGAACTGCCCGCCGAGCGACCGGGTGCGCAGCAACTGGGCGCGGGTGGCGTTCCACCGGCGGTCGTACTTGCCCGACACCCAGCCGCCCGGGCTGTCCAGCTGCGCCCCGCCGGCGCGCATGTACCGGAACTTCACGTCGGTGAAGAAGTTGTCCGCGGGCGCGGCGCCGTTCTCGGTCATGCCGTAGATCCAGCCGGAGGCCCGGTAGGTCGGTGCGCCGCCGGCGGTGGAGAAGTTGACGGTGATGGACTGGTCGGCGGCCTGGGCCGGTGCCGTCGGTAGGACGGAGGCGGCCACGAGCGCGCCGAAGGAGAGCAGGGCGGCCAGGCCGTACCGGCGTCTGCGCCGTTTGCCGGGGGTGGTGTCCGCGGATGACTTGCCTGACGACACGCCGATGTTCATCTCGCACTCCTCACGAAAGGCTCCGGGCGGCGGGCGCGAATGTGAGCAGCTCGGCCCGGCGGACGGCTCGTGCTGGGGGGACAACCGATCCATCGAACCGATTCGCACGCAGCTTAGGTTTCGCTGCGGCGCGATGTCAATGGCGGGTGTCGGAGACATGAATGGGGTGTTTCGGTGCCCCGTCCGCCGTAAGCGAGCGCGGAAACCTGCGCGAAAAACGCCATGGGACGACGAGCCGTTTTGCGGTGACGGCGGGCGCGTCAGCCGCGTCCACCCGGCGGATTCGGCACCGAGCGCCCGCCGTCACCAATGAACGTTTCACCGCCGCTCGCCGACGGGAACATCCGCACGCGGCGAAATAGGCAGATGACTCTGCCTTTTACCGACAAACGGGACTAACCGCCCCTGGCTGGATCTTGACAGAACGCGGCCCGTCCTATGTGCTTCGGTGCGCATAGGCACCTCCGGCTCAGCCGACGGAAGGGAGCGCTGGCCCGTCCCGATGTGTTAGCGCTAACAATGCCGTCCGCCCGCTCCGGCCGGACGGAAGAAGACCTGAATCGCGAATCGATTCGCCGGTCACGGGTGTGCCGCGCCCCCTCCGGCCGCGCGCACGGTGACCCTTCCGCCCGGGACACGGCGATCGCCGGCCCCGAGGCGGCCACGGCGTGCACGAGCCCTGTCACCGCCGTGCCTCCACCCCCCAAGGAGTTGAACAATGCGCTCATCACCCGTTCCCCCGTCCGGCCGTCGCCGGCCATGGTCGCCGGTGGCCATGGCCGCCGGTCTCATGACGTTGCTGGCGGCCACGCTGCTGTGGTCGGTGCCGGCGTCGGCGGCGACGGCGCCGCTGGTCAGCGCGTCGTCGGGACGTTGCCTGGATGTGCGGGGCAACGTCGACACGCAGGGGTCGGCGATGCAGATCTACGACTGCAACGGTCAGGCCAACCAGGCGTTCGAGTTCACCTCGGCCGGGGAGCTGCGGACCTTCAACGGCACGCGCTGCCTGGACGCCTACAACAACCAGACCTCGAACGGCACGCAGGTGGTCATCTGGTCCTGCAACGGGCAGAACAACCAGAAGTGGCGGCAGAACTCCAACGGGTCGATCACCGGCGTCCAGTCGGGGCTGTGCCTGGACGTGAACGGCGGGGGCACCGCCAACGGCACCGCGGTCATCCTGTGGACCTGCAACGGCCAGAGCAACCAGAGATGGACCACCTCGGCCCAGCCGACCCCCACGCCCACTCCCACGGTCACCCCCACCACCACCCCCTCGCCGGGCACCGGACTGCCGTGTGACATCTACGCCTCGGGCGGCACCCCGTGTGTGGCCGCGCACAGCACGACGCGGGCGCTGTACAGCGCCTACAACGGAAACCTGTACCAGGTCAGGCGCTCGTCGGACAACACCACCCGCAACATCGGCGTGCTGAGCCAGGGCGGCGTCGCCAACGCCGCGTCCCAGGACTCCTTCTGCTCGGGCACCACGTGCGTCATCACGGTGCTGTACGACCAGTCGGGCCGAGGGAACGACCTGTGGTACCAGGGATCGAGCCAGGTTCCCGGCTCGACGTCCAGCAGCCCCGCCCGGGCGACCACCGAGTCGCTGACGGTCGGCAACAGCAAGGCGTACTCGCTGTACATCAACCCCGGCAACAGCTACTGGCGCGACGGCCACCTGACCGGCGTCCCGACCGGCACCGCCCCCGAGGGCATGTACATGGTGACCAGCGGCACGCACGTCAACAGCGGATGCTGCTTCGACTACGGCAACAGCGAGACCACCCGCAAGGCCGACGCCGCCGGGGCAATGGACGCGATCTACTTCGGCACCAGCTGCTGGTTCGGCGGCTGCTCAGGTTCCGGTCCCTGGGTCCAGGCCGACCTGGAGTGGGGCCTGTTCCCCGGGGGGAGCAGTTCCTGGAACCCCAACCAGCGGGCGTTCAACAGCAAGTTCGTCACCGCGACGCTGAAGAACAACGGCACCTCGCGCTTCGCCATCAAGGGCGGCAACGCGCAGTCCGGCGGCCTGACCACCCTGTGGGACGGCTCCCTGCCCAACGGATACAGCCCGATGAAGAAGCAGGGGGCCATCGTCCTGGGCAGCGGCGGTGACTGCTGCAAGCCGGGCGGCGGCGCCAACCTCAGCGCGGGCACCTTCTACGAGGGGGCCATGGTCGCGGGCTACCCCTCCGACGCCACCGAGAACGCCGTCCACGCCAGCATCACCGCGGCCGGCTACCGCTGACCCCGGTTCGCTCCGCCTGTTAGAGGACACCGGAAGTGCCCGCACGCGGGTCACAGGGCGTCGAGGGCCTCTCGCGCCAGCTCCCGCAGCGGCCTTCCGGTGGCCTCGGCCAGGACGACCAGGTCGTCATGCTCGGGTTTGACGCCCCACGGCCCGCGTTTCATCCGCACCTGGTGTCCGTAAAGCTTCACGGTCTCGAAGTGCCGGGGCAGCGCGACCTTCTCCACCACGTGGCGGCGCAGGCCGAGGCTCCCGGTCTCGGCGAGAACCAGCTCCTGCAGGCGCTCGGCCGACTCGAGCGGCGCGAGCACGTGCAGGACGTGCGCGGGACGGCCCTTCTTCATGACGGCGGGCGTGGCCCAGGCATCGGCCGCGCCCGCGGCCATGGCACGCGCGATCACGTGCCCGAGGACCTCTCCGGTGACGTCGTCGAGGTTGGTCGACAGGACGACCTGGCGGCCCGGCGCGGCGAGGGGCCGGCCGACAATGGCCACGGTCACGTTGGGCCGGTCCGGCAGCACCCGGGTTCCGGCGCCGTATCCGGTGGCGAGCAGTTCCATCTCCGGCGCCGGGCCGTACACCGCGCCCGCGGCCCGCAGCAGGGCCGCTCCGGTCGGCGTGACGGCCTCCCCCGCCTCCCCGCCTCGCACCAGTGCCCCTTTGAGCAGGGCGAGGGTGGCCGGAGCGGGGACGGGAAGCGTGCCGTGGCGGGTCCGCACGGTGCCGCCGCCCAGAGGCAGCGGCGCGCAGTGGACGCGGGTCACGCCGAGGTCCCGCAGCGCCGCCGCGCAGCCGACGATGTCGATCAGCGAGTCGTGCCCGCCGAGTTCGTGCAGGTGGACCTCCGCGGCCGGGACTCCGTGCAGTGCGCCCTCCGCCTCGGCGATCGCGGCCAGCGCCGCCTCGGCGACGGGCAGTCCGGCGCGGGAGGCCATCTCGATCAGGGCCGAGGCGGGGCGCTCGGTGGCGTCGTCGTCGACGTCGATGCGGACCCGCAGGGCGACCAGCGCACCGGTGCGCACCCGCTCGGCCTCCAGCCGCCAGCCGGTCAGGCCGGTCATGGCGACGGCCCGTCGCACGGCGTCGATCGAGGCGCCCGCGTCCAGGAGCGCGCCGAGCAGCATGTCGCCGGCCAGGCCGGTGAACGGATTCAAATAGAGGATCACCTTGGCCGCCTGGTGAGGCGGTAGGCCGCCAGCGCGGCGCCGAACCCGGAGTCGATGTTGACCACGGTGATCCCGGCCGCGCACGAGGTGAGCATGGCGAGCAGGGCGGTCACGCCCTCCAGCGCGGCCCCGTAGCCGGTGGAGGTGGGCACCGCGACCACCGGCGTCTCGACGAGCCCGCCGACGACGCTGGCCAGCGCCCCCTCCATGCCGGCGATGACGATCACGCTGTCGGCCGCGCGCAGGTCGTCGGCGGCGGCGAGCACCCGGTGGATGCCCGCCACCCCCACGTCCCTGACCATCGTGGTGCGCAGGCCGAGCGCGGCGGCGACGGCGGCGGCCTCGGCGGCCACCGGGCCGTCCGCCGTCCCCGCCGTGACCACCGCCACCGTGTGGCCGATCGGCCGCGCCTCGCGCCAGACGAGCAGGCGCGCGGCCTCCTCGTACCGGCCGCCGGGGACCAGCGCGAGCACGGCCGCGGCGGCGCCGGGCTCGACGCGGGTCACCAGGACCGGGCCGGTGTTGCGGTCGAGCAGGGCGGTGACGATCCCGGCGATCTCGGCCACCTGCTTTCCCGGACCGTAGACGATCTCGGGCAGCCCCTGGCGGGCCTCCCTGTCTATGTCGACCCGGGCGTACCCGAGGTCCGTCGACTCGCTCATGCGGGGCCCGTGCGGCGGACGGCGGACGGCCGGGCGGCGCGGGCCCCCGGCAGCGGCGACCGGATCGGCGGGCGGATCGACGGGCGGATCGGCGGGCGGATCGGCGGACGGCGGAGCACTACACCTCCTCGGCCAGGTACGGGATGGTCATCGGCCCCTCCGGCAGGACGCACACCCGGCCCGGCAAGGATTCTACGGTGGCGGCGATGTCGTCGGTCTGCTCCAGGTGGGCCGTGGCCAGATCGGCGTCGCTCAGGTGCGAGGTGTGCATGATCACGCGGGCGGCGCGCTGGATGCGGGCCTGGATCTGCACCTGCCACTGGTCGGGAACGGTCACCGTGCGGCGCGAGATCTCCTGGAACAGCGCCTCCGGCGAGGCGGCCGAGGTGAGCACCTCCCGGTAGGAGCCGTGGTCGGGGAACCCGTCCCTGCACTCGGCGGCGCAGATGATCGTCCCCCCGGGCCGGACGACCTGGGCGGCGGCGCTCATGCCCTTCACCGCCTGGTAGAGGTTCTGGTCGAGCGGGAAGCCCGCGTTGGTCGTCACCACCACCTCGAAGGGCTCGGCGACCGGCCGCATCGCCGCGGCGCGGGCGGCGGCCGTGGCGGCGGCGTGCATAGGCGCCAGGTCGCCGCCGAACGCCCGCACGATCTTCTGCTCGCGGTTGAGCACGACGTCCAGGGCGAAGGTGACCCCGGTCCCGGCGGCTATCGCCCGGACGTCGTCGTGGACCGGGTTGCCCTCGATGACCCCCCAGGTGGCGCGCGGGTCGCCGATGCGGGCCGCGTCGTGCAGCGTCAGCACCGTCTCCAGCGCGGCGAGCCCGGGCGCGACCAGCTTGGGACCGCCGGAGAAGCCGGCGAAGAAGTGCGGCTCCACGAAGCCGGTGGTGATCCGCACGTCCGCGTCGGCCCACTCACGGTTGAGCCAGACGGGCACGTCCTTGCCGAAGCGGCCCATCCAGCGCAGCGACGAGGCGTCGCGCGCGTCGTGGTTGACGATCCGCACCGCGTCCACCACCTGATCGCCGAACATCGCCCGCAGCTCGGTGTCGGTGTTGCCCCGGTGGGTGCCGGTGGCGACCAGGATCACCACGTCGTCCAGGTCGACGACGCCGTCCAGCTCGGCCAGGATCGCCGGGATCATCAGATGGCGGGGCTGCGGCCGGGTGCCGTCGCACGCCGAGATCGCGACGGTCTGCCCGCGGCTCACCCGTTCACGCAACGGCGGACCGGCGACCGGCTCGCGCAGGGCGCGCCGCAGCTCCGCCGCCTCGTCACCGGCGGCGGCCCTGTCCACCGGGGTGATCACCGTGGTGCGCTCGTCCGGCAGGTCCACGGCGAGCCCGCCGGTGCCGTAGGCCAGGTCAACCCGCATGGTCCAGCTCCTTCCACAGCGCGTCCGGCAGGTCCGTCTCGGTCAGCCTCACGTCCTGCGTGATCTCCTCCGGGCTGCGGGCGCCGATCAGCACCGTGGTCACGGCGGGATGCCGGTGCGGGAACCGCAGCGCCGCCGCCGGCAACGGCACCCCGTACGACGCGCAGATCCGCTCCAGCTCGCCGGCCCGTGCGAGGACCTCGGGTGGGGCGGCGTCGTAGTCGTAGGTGGCGCCCCCGGCGAGCACACCGCTGTTGAAGACCCCGCCCGCGATGACCGCGACGCCGCGGCGCTCGCACTCGGGCAGCAGTTCCGCCGCCGCCGACCGGTCGAGCAGCGTGTAGCGGCCGGCCACCAGGACCGCGTCGACGCCGGTCTCCCGGACGAACCGGGTCAGCATCTCGGCCTGGTTCATCCCGGCCCCGATGGCGCCGACCACGCCCTGGTCGCGCAGCTCGGCCAGCGCCGGGTACGCCTCGCCCGCGGCCTGCTCCCAGTGGTCGTCCGGGTCGTGGATGAACACCAGGTCGAACCGGTCGAGCCCGGTGCGCCGCAGGCTGTCCTCCAGCGAGCGCAGGACGCCGTCGCGGCTGTAGTCCCGCATCCGCACATACCCGGTCCGGCCGGGGAAGCCGTCCTCCTCGCCGTCGCCGGGGACCAGCACGCGGCCGACCTTCGTGGAGACGACCGCCTCGCCGGCGCCTTCGGGCAGTCCCCGCAGGAAACGCCCGAGGCGCTCTTCGGCCAGCCCGCTCCCGTAGTGCGGCGCGGTGTCGAAGTAGCGGATCCCCGACTCCCACGCCGCGGCCAGCGTCCGCTCCGCCTGCGCCTCCTCCACCGGGGCGAACAGCCCGGCGAGCGGTGCGGTGCCGAGCCCGTACGCCCCGAGGCCGGCTCTCATGACCCCGTCGGCCGTAGCCGCAGGCCGGCCATGCCGCCGTCGACGGCCAGTTCGATGCCGACGGTGGAGCCGGAGGCGGGGCTCGCCAGGTAGGCGACCGCGGCGGCGACCTCCTGCGCGCCGACCAGGCGGCCGTGCGGCTGCCGGGCGGCCAGCGCGGCCCGTTCGGCCTGCGGGTCGGGGGCGGCGTCCAGCAGCCGGCCGATCCAGGGGGTGTCCACGGTGCCGGGGTTGACGCAGTTGACGCGGATGCCCTCGCGGATGTGGTCGGCCGCCATCGCGCGGGTGAGCGCGAGCACCGCGCCCTTGGATGCCGAGTACAGCGCCCGCTGGGGCAGTCCGGCCGTGGCCGCGATCGAGCAGGTGTTGACGACCGCCGCGTGCGGGGACCGGCGCAGGTAGGGCAGGGCCGCGCGCGTGACGCGAACCATGCCCACGACGTTGAGGTCGAACACCCGCAGCCACTCGGCGTCGTCGTTGTCGGCGACCGTGCCCTGCGCGCCGATGCCCGCGTTGTTCACCAGCACGTCGATGCGGCCGTACCGCTCGGCGACCGCCGTGACCGCCCGGCGGACGGCGGCGTCGTCGGTGACGTCGCAGACGAACTCGGTGTCCCTGAGGTCCAGGACCGCGACCTGCGCGCCCCGCGCGGACAGCTCCTCCGCGACGGCCTGCCCGATGCCGGAGGCGCCGCCGGTCACCACGGCCACCAGCCCGTCGAACTCGCCCCCGCTCATCGTCCCTCCCGCGCCGGTTCGCACGCGCGCGGGCCGGCGGTGCGCCTCGGAAGCGCTCGGCCGGCGCTCACGCCTGCCCCATCCGCTGACGCTGGCGGCCCAGGCCGTCGATCTCCAGCTCCACCACGTCGCCCTCGCGCAGGTACGCCTCCGGGCCCATGCCCATCGCCACTCCCGCCGGGGTGCCGGTGTTGATCACGTCGCCCGGCTCCAGCACCATGAACTGGCTGAGATACCAGACCACGTGGTGCACGCCGAAGATCTGGTTCTTGGTGTCGCCGTTCTGGCGCGGCTCGCCGTTCACCCACAGCCGCAGGCCGAGCGCCTGCGGATCGCCGACCTCGTCCGCCGTGACCAGCCACGGGCCGAGCGGGTTGAACGTCTCGCACGACTTGCCCTTGTCCCACTGGCCGCCGCGCTCGATCTGGAACTCGCGCTCGGAGACGTCGTTGGCGACGGCGTATCCGGCGATCACCCCCGCCGCCTCCTCGGGCGAGGACAGATAGCGGGCCGTGCGGCCGATGATCACGGCCAGCTCGACCTCGTAGTCGGTCTTGACGCTGCCGCGCGGCACCAGGACCTCGTCGTCGGGGCCGACGATCGTGTTGGACGCCTTCATGAACACCACCGGCTCCGCCGGGACGGCCGCCCCGGTCTCCTCGGCGTGGTCGGAGTAGTTCAGGCCGATGCAGACGACCTTCCCGGGCCTGGCCACGGGGGCGCCCACGCGCTCGTACGGCCCGGCCTCGGGCAGGCCGCCCTCGGAAAGGGCCGAGCGCACCCGCTCGACGCCGCCCCCGGCCAGGAACCCGCCGTCGATGTCCGGTGTGATCGACGACAGGTCCAGGACGCGGCCGTCGGGCGCGAGCACGCAGGGACGTTCTCCGCCCGCCGGGCCCACTCGCAACAGCTTCACGAACTGCCTTCTTCCGCTTGGTTCAGGGATGGTACGAATTATGGCGAGCCTGGCAGATTCATCGGGTCGCGGTAAAGCCTCACACCCCGAGTGGATCGTCCAGATCGCCGACGACCTCGTATGGCACCATTATTCACGTCACATTGATCGGATGTTTGGATCACAGATGGATGACCTCCTGCGCCGGCTGAACGACCGGCTGAGCGCCGAGACCGCTCTGGTCGTCGCCTACTCGGGCGGCGCGGACTCCGCGTTGCTCGCCTTCGCCGCCGCCCGCGTGCTCGGCGCGCGGGCGCTCGCGGTCACCGCGGTCTCCCCAAGCCTGGCCGCCGCCGAGCGGTCGGCCGCCCGCGCGTTCGCCCGGCGCCACGGCCTGGCGCACCTGGAGGTCTGCACCGACGAGGCCGAGCGGCCCGAGTACGCGGCCAACGGCCGCGACCGCTGTTACCACTGTAAGTCGGCGCTGTTCGACGCGCTCGCCCCGCTGGCGGCCGCGATGGGCGCCCGCATGGCGCTCGGCACCAACCTCGACGACCTCGGCGACCACCGGCCCGGTCAGCGCGCGGCGGCCGAGCGCGGCGCCGTCACCCCGCTGGTCGACGCGGGGCTGACCAAGGCCGACGTCCGCGCCCTCAGCCACGAGCTGGGCCTGGTCACGGCGGACAAGCCCGCCGCGCCCTGCCTGGCCTCGCGGGTGAGCTACGGCGACCCGGTGACCCCGGAGATCCTGCGCAAGATCGAGACCGCCGAGGCCGCCCTGCGTGACCTGGGGTTCCCCGTCTGCCGCGTCCGCGCCCACGCCCAGGGCACGCTGGCCCGCGTCGAGGTCCCGAGCGAGGAGATCCCCCGCGCGGCCGGGCTCCGCGCCCGCATCGACGCCGCCGTCCGCGACGCCGGCTTCACGTTCTGCTCGCTCGACCTGTCCGGCTTCGCCTCCGGCCGCCTCAACGCCCTGCTTCCGCTGCTTCCGCTCTGACCGGCTTCCCCCGGCCGGGACTACAGGTGAGACGTCGGATGTATGACGTATGTTGAATTGTTATGATCAGCGCTCGGGGTCCGCGGCGGTGGACGGCGCGGGCGAGCGACGTCCAGGCGGTTGAGAGAGCGCTCCGCCACGGACCGGCAAGCCCCGCCGAGGCAGGTCGCCTCGGCGGGGTCGCCGCGTCTCAGCCGTGGAGGCTCAGCTGCGGGTCCACTGCTGGTTGGTCCCGCCGTGGCAGGTCCAGATGTGGATCTTGCTGCCGTTGGCGGTGCCGTTGTTCGACACGTCCAGGCACTTGCCGGAACCGACGGCGGTGACGCTGCCGTTGCTGTTGAAGGTCCACTTCTGGTTGTTCTGGCCGTTGCAGTCCCAGATGATGACCGCGGTGCCGTCAGCGGTCCCCGCGCCGTTCACGTCCAGGCACTTGCTGCCGTAGACGCGCAGTTCACCGGCGCTGGTGGAGGTCCACTTCTGGTTGGCCTGCCCGCTGCAGTCCCAGATGTCGACCTGGGTGCCGTTGGTCTGGCTGGAGTTGGGCACGTCCAGGCACCTGCCCGACCCGGTGCCCCTGATCGCGGTTCCCGTGCCCGGGCTCGGTGACGGCGAGGGAGAGGGGGTGCCGCTCTGGGGTCCGGCCGACGCCATCACGGACTGGGCGCCCGACGGCCAGTTGCCGTTGGAGACGGTGACGTTGTTGTTGACGACGTTGCCGCGGTCGCCGTTGGTGATGTTGGTGCTGCTGTTGCTCGTCCAGTTGCCGGTGACGGTGAAGTTGCCCATGTTCTCCCCGCCCCAGTAGTTGGCGGTCGCCCACGTGCCGATGGAGGAGAACACGTTGTTGCGGACGGTGTAGTACTTGGAGCCCTCGTCGAAGTACACCCCGAAGTAGCCGTTGGTCCGCAGGCAGTAGTTGTCGCTGATCACCGCGCTCGGGTTCCACGAGAGCGTGTAGATGCACCCGCCGTCGGTCATCTGCTGCATCACGTCGTGCACGTAGTTGCCGACGAGCTGGTTGTTGGAGGCGGTGGTCGCCGTGGTGTAGCGCGGCTGGTAGTTGTACAGACCGCGGTTGGTGTACGAGGTGTTGCCGCCCGGCTCGTTGGCGCCCCAGCCGTACCCGATCGACATGCCGGTGTAGGGCAGGTTGTAGACCTCGTTGTGCGAGATCAGGGCGGTGCTGACATAGGTGGGCAGCACCGAGACGATGCCGCGGTAGTCCAGGCCGAGGTCGTGGATGCGGTTGTTGCTGACGGTGATGTTCCGGTTCACCATGCGCTGGTCGCTCGGGTGGTGGGCGTCGGCGCGCACGCCGCCGATCACGATGCCGCCCGCCGAGTTGCGGGCGATCTCCGACCGGGTGACCGTGATGTTGCTTGCGCCGAGGCCTACCCCGCTGGCGTGGGCGTTGGCGTCGTTGCCGATGCCGATGGCGGTCTGGCCGAGGTTGGTGAACTGGGAGTCGGTGAAGGTGATGTTGTTGGCCGCGGAGACCTGGACGGCGGCGGGCATCTGGAACCAGTTCGGCCGGGCGGCCTCGAACTGCTGGCAGCCCTCGTTGCAGGAGCCGAAGCTCGGCCAGTTCCAGTTGCCGGCGATGTAGGAGCCGGTCTGCTGGTCCACGAATCCCTGGTTGCTGCTCGGGCCGAGCCAGCTCGTCCCGGTGAAGGTGATGCCGCTGAAGGTGATGTGGTGCGCCGGCGCGTCGTAGGTGCCCCCGACGTCGACCAGGGACTGCAGCACCGGCAGCTCGACGCTGAGGTTGCTCATGTTCTGCCCGGAGGCCGGGATGTAGTACAGGACGCCGGTCCCGGGGTTGATGTACCACTCGCCCGCCGAGTCGAGGAACTCGTAGGCGTTCTCCAGGTACAGCGGCCCCGCCCGGTGCGGGCTGGCGAAGACGTCGTAGCCGAAGTTGTTGTTGTTCCAGGCGGGCTGCTGCATCGTGATCATGCCGCCGCTGATGCTCTGCACCGGCACGTACCGGTCGGTGAAGGAGCCGATGCTCTCCATCTCGACCCGGTTCTGGTTGGCGAGGTTGTTCAGGTAGCTCAAAGCGGAGTTACTGAACCTCATGCCCGTGCTGCCGGCGGTGAAGTCGCCCCGGTTGACCTGGGTGCGCGCGCGGGTGGCGAGGGCGCCGTTGACGTAGAGCTGCCGGGCGTCGATCCCGGTCCCGACACTGGCCCGCCAGATGTTCTTGCCCGAGTCGGCGATCGACCAGCCGGTGACCGCCCTGGCGCCGCTGATCACCGGGTGCGCCGACGCGGCCGCCCGCCACACCACCTGGTATCCGTTGGCGCCGGAGTCGGCGGCGGTCAGCCGCAACGGCGCGGACTGCCGGTACACCCCGTCGGCCAGCTCCACGACGATGTCACCGGACATCCCGCCGACGCGCGACCGCACCGCGGTCTGCGCGCCGGTCAACGAGCAGGGCTGGGCGGCGGTGCAGTCGGTGCCGGTGCCGGAAGGGGAGGCGTAGAGCGTCGTGGTGGCCGCCGAGACGGGAAGGACGGGCGCCACCAGCGCGGCCGCGGCGGTCAGTCCCAGCGCGGCGACCCCGGCCGACACCAACCTCCGCACCACGGATTTCGACAATTGCAACATGGGACCTCCTGATAGGGGTGGGGGGTGCGGAAGGCGGAACGCCCTACCGAAGCCGGTCCAGCGGGTTCGGCGCAGGTCTTCGTCAAGCGGTGCCGGGAGGCGCGCGGCCGCTCCGCGACCGGCACCGCCGGCCACGGCGCCCGCCGCCCATCGCCGCTCACTTTCCCCAGAGCGGCCGGTGATCCCGGCCCTCTGCTGCGGAAGGTAATTCGTATGACGTAAGCCGTCAATAGGGTGTCCGCGGCCGCGCCCGCCGCGCGAGAGCGGAGGCGGGGACCAGACGCCGGCGGCACGCCCGGTAGACGCGCAGGCCAAGCCGCCGGGCCCGTTCACCGCTCCGCAGGGATGCGGACCCGCAGGGGCATGAAAGCTTCATGGAGGCGGCCCGGCCGCCTCCGCCCCGACGCGCGCGACCACCGCCTGCCGGGCTCTTCGTCACGGCGCACCGGCGGCGATCACGGCCGAGGCTCTGACCGGAGCGACATCGGACAGGGGGGCTCGCCAAACATCACCCGTATGATGTGTAATGTCTTTACGGTGAAGTACAGTGGGGGTCAAGTCGTGACGCCGTCTGCGGCGCGCCATCCGGAGGGGACATGACGGCATCACAGCATGCAGAGGTGAGTGCTACCACTCCCCCGGCGTGGGCGCGACGACCGGCCAATCTCGCCAAGGCGGTCACCGCCGAGCTGGTGGAACGCATCGTACGCGGAGTGCACCCTCCCGGCGTGGCACTGCCCCGCGAGGCCGACCTGTGCGAGACCTTCTCGGTCAGCAGGACCGTCATCCGCGAAGCGGTGAAGATCCTCCAGGAGAAGGGCCTGGTGCAGGTCCGTCAGGGCTTCGGCACCCTCGTCACTCCGCCGACGAACTGGGACATGCTCGACGAACTCGTCCTCGGGGTGACCATCGCCGAAGACGAGTCCCTCGCCATCCTCGACGACCTCGTCGTCACCCGGCGCCTGCTGGAGTCCGACATGGCGAACGTCGCCGCGCGCCTGGCGGACGAGGAGACCGTCGAGCGGCTGCGCGCTCTGGTCGACCGCATGGACGAACTGGTGGAGGATCCGCTCACCTACGCCGACCACGACCGCGCCTTCCACGACACGATCATGCAGAGGTCCGGCAACCGCATCGCCAGGGGTGTGGTCCGCTCCCTGGAGAAGCAGGCCATCAACACCGCCCGCTACATGGGCCGCACCGAGCCCGCGTTGTGCGTGGCCTCCAACCAGGGCCACCGGCGCGTCTACGAGCGCATCGCGGCCAGGGACCCGGCGGGCGCCGCCGAGGCGATGTTCACCCACATCACCGAGGCGTGGCTGGTCCGCCGCACCGGCCGAAGCGCACCCGTCCGCCTGCAGCGATAGCACCGGGCGCACTTGTGCGCGTGCAGCGGTGACTCCGGGCGCACGGGTGCGCGTGCAGCGGTGACTTCGGCCACGGCCGTCCCGGTCACCTGACGCCCCGCCCGGGACGCCACACCGCCGCGCACGAGGTGGGTGAGGTCACCGAAGCGGCGGTCCGCCGGGGCCGATCACCGGCACGCCCCGGCGGCTCCTGGTCCAGCCGATCCGCGCCCCCGCCGTCAGGCGCCGAGCCGGTAGAACGCCGACGCGGTGCCCGACCAGATCGCCTGCCTTTCCGGCACGGCCAGCTCGCCGATCAGCTCCTCCACGGCGCCCCGCCAGGCGACGGCACCGGTCCCGAGCTCGGCGAGGGGCCAGTCGGATCCGTACATCAGCCGCTCCGGGCCGAAGGCCTCCAGCGCCACGCCGACCACGCGGCGCAGCCCCGCCCGGTCGCCGCCGCGCGGCATTCCGGCCAGCCCGGAGATCTTCGCGTAGGCGTTGGGCCGGGCGGCGAGCTCGCGCAGGCCGGCCTCCCAGCCGGCGGTGTCGCCGGTCTCGGCGATCCCGCCGAGGTGGTCGACGACGAAGCGGACCTCAGGGTGCGCGGACACGACGGCCGCGGCCGACGGCAGCTGCCACGACCGCACGACCAGATCGAAGCCGAGGCCGCGCGCGGCCAGCCCCTTCAACCCCGTCGCCACCTCGGGCCGTGACAGCCAGCCGGGGTCGGGGTCGATGTGCACCAGGTGGCGGATGCCGACCAGCCTCGCGCGCGCGGCGGGGTCCAGCGCGTCCACCTGCGCGGCGACATCGCCCGTGAGGTCGATCCAGCCCACCACCCCGGCGATGCGCGGGCTCGGGTGGGCCAGCAGCCGCCGCGTCTCGGCGGCGCTGTTACTGGACTGCACGACCACGGCGGCCTGAATGCCCGTCGAATCGAGCATCCGCTCCAGATCGCCGGGCGCGAAGTCCCGGTCGATCGCCGCCATCGTCGCCGGGTCGATCCACGGCTGGGGGTCGGTCCGCCGGTTCCAGAGATGGACGTGCGCGTCGATGGAACCGCTCACGGCAGGTGCCAGATCTCGTCGAGCGGCTGCCACAGGGCGCCGGGATCGCGCTCCTCGACGATGCGCACCTGGCACGGATCGGTGTGGGTCCACCACTCGCGTGTCACGGGGTCCTCGGCGATGCGGGCCATGTCGGCGGCGTGATCCTCGCCGACGTACTCGTAGTAGGCGAACAGGGTGTCGCCGACGATGAAGATGGAGTAGTTGGTCACGTTCGCCTCGCGCAGGGTCTGCTCCACCTGCGGCCAGACGTCGCGATGCAGTTCCAGGTACTCCTCGCGGCGCTCCGGCCGGACCCCGACGACCAGGGCGTGGCGCTCGACGCGGCGCCCGGCGCTCACGACCCCACCCGTTCCACCGCGGGGGCGCCGAGGGGCTCGTCCTGACGCGAGTCGGGGACGATGCGCAGGCCCGCCCGGTTGGGACGGACATGCGGCCCGGTGGTGGCGGCCGGCGGGTTGGCGGCGCGCACGGCGTTGATGTGCTCCTCGTCCACCCGGATGCCGATGCCCGGTTCGTCGCCGAGGACGATCCCGCCGTCCGCGAACTCCTGGTCGATCGTGAGACCGACCGGCGAGGAGAGGTCCTGGACCTCGAAGGTCAGGTGGTTGGGCACCGCCACGGCGGCGTGCGCCAGGGGGTTGCCGTGGTAGGCCACCGGGCTCACCGGCAGGTCGAGGCTGTGGGCCACGGCGGCCACGCGCAGGAAGTGCGTGATGCCCCACACGTTGCCCACCTGGACGATGTCGACGGCGTCGGCGTCCAGCAGCGGCCGGTACTGTTCGAGGCCGGTGAGGTTCTCGCCGGTCGCGACGGCGGCGCGGATGCCCCGCCGGACCGAGGCAAGCCCGGCCGCGTCCCAGCGCCGCACCGGCTCCTCGATCCAGGTGAGGTCGACCGTGCGCTCCAGCGCCGTGACGAACCGGACCGCCTGCGAACGGTTCCACGACTCGTTGGCGTCGAACATCAGGGCGGGATGCGCCGAGTTGCGCCCGAGGACGTCCCGCAACGCCTCCAGCCGGCGCAGGTCGTGCGCCAGATTGCGGCCGCCCTTGAGCTTGCCGGCGCTGAACCCGCGGTCGGCGAAGCGCTCGTACAGGCGTACCAGGGCGTCGTCGTCGAGGGCGATGTCGAGCCCGGAGGCGTAGCCGGGGACGAACCGGTCCAGGCCGCCGAGGGTGCGCCAGAGCGGCTCGCCGGCCGCCTTCGCCTTGAGGTCCCAGAGGGCCATGTCGATCGCGCCGATGGCGCCGAACGTCGCGCCCGAATGGCCTGTCTTGAACACCCGGGCCAGCATCCGGTCGTAAAGCGCCGAGACGGCCCGGGGGTCCTCGCCCTCGACGGCGCCGAAGACGCGGTCGATGTCGCCGTGCGCACCGAGTCCGACCCCCTCGAGACCGCTGTCGGTCTCGAGGATCAGCACGTGCACCTCGGTACGCGGCTCGGGCATGACCCCGTTGGCGTCGCCGATCAGGCGTCCCCAGTCGTGCTCTGTTGTCAGGCTGCGATAGCCGGTGACCTTCACATTGCTCCTTTGGCAGGGTTTCGGCTCACTCCTTGGTGCCGCCCGCCGTCATGCCGGCGACAAGGAAGCGCTGCGCGAAGAGAAAGACGATCAGCACGGGCAGCACCGAGATGACGGTCGCGAGCGCGAGCGTCGGCAACTGCACGGACTGGGCCCCGGCGGAGCTGGGGTTGAACGCCGGGGTCGAGGCGAGCAGGGAGGTCAGCCCGACCTGGATCGGGTACCCCTCGCTCGAGGGCAGCATCACGAAGGGCAGGAAGAAGTTGTTCCAGCTCTGCACGAAGCTGAAGAACGCGACGAGCGCGATGATCGGCGCGGCCAGCGGCAGCGCGACCCGCGTGAACACCTGGAGCTCGCTGCACCCGTCGAGGCGGGCCGCCGCGAGCAGGTCACGCGGAACGCTCGTCGAGAAGTAGATGTAGGTGAGATAGACGCCGAACGGGAAGAACGACATCGGCAGGATGACCGAGAGCGGACTGCCGATCAGCCCCACCACGTTCAGCTCAAGGAAGATGGGCAGCACCAGCGCGGTGTTCGGGATCAGCATCACGATCAGCGTCAGCACCAGCAGCAGCCGCCGGAAGCGGAACTCCGTCAGGGCCATCGCGTAGCCCGCCGGGATGCTGGCGATGAGCGTGATGACCAGCGCGCCGAGCGCGTACAGCGCCGAGTTGCCCACCCAGGCGGTCACCGCGCCGTCCTGGAAGCCGAACAGCTGGTCCCAGTTGGCGGCGAATTCGCCGAGGCTTCCGGGCAGGAACGGACTGTCGATGATGAGCCCGCGCGCCGACTTCGTCGTCGCCAGCAGCAGCCAGACGATCGGGATGGCGAAGAAGAGCACGAAGACCACGACCACGACCGCGACGATCGTGCGGCCGCTCCAGCCACCCAGGCCGCTGCGGCTCTTGGCGTGGCGGCCGGCGTCCACTGTCGTCATGGGCTCAGCCCCTCTCGAACAGGCCGCCGCGCGTCACGAAGACGGCCGACAGCGCGAGGGCGATGACCAGCAGCAGCAGCGAGATGGCCGCCGCTCCGTTGAAGTCGTTCTGCTGGAAGGCGTACTGGTAGGCGAGCTGGTTGAGCGAATAGTCGTTGGGCACCACCGCGTTGCTGGCCTGCGAGAGCAACTGGGGCTCGACGAACAGCTGCGTGCCGGCGGCGAGCGACATGATGCCCATGTAGGAGATCCATTTGCGCAGCAGCGGCAGCTGGACGCGCCAGGCGATCTGCACGGTGGTCGCGCCGTCGATGCGCGCCGCCTCGATCACGTCGTGGCTGATGTTGTTCAGCGCGCCGTACATGATGACGATCCAGCCGCCGGCGCCGGTCCAGAAGGCGATGATGGCGAAGACCGGAGGCAGGTTGCCGGGCACGATGGTCTGCACGAAGCTCGAGAAGCCCAGCAGGTGGAGCAGCCCGGATACCGGGCTCGCGGTCGGGTCGAGCACGAACAGCCACAGCAGCACGCTGGAGGCGCCCGCCAGGGCGCCCGGCAGGTAGAAGATGAAGCGCAGCGTCCGGCTCATCCACCGCACGCGCACCGCGTGCACGACGATGGCCAGGAACGAGACCAGCACCACCAGGGCGACCAGCCAGATCACCAGGTACAGCGCGACGTGCGTGACGGCCGGCCCGAAACGGAAGTCGCCGACGACCTTGACGAAGTTGTCAACGCCGGCGAAGCCGCCGTCGCCGGTGGTGAAGGCGAGGTAGAGGGCGTAGAACGCGGGCATGATCCCGAACGCGACCGCGAGGATCGCGTACAGGGCGATGAAGGCGTAGCTCATCGCGCTGCGTTCTGCGCCGTCACCGCGGCCGGCCGGCCGCCTGTGCGCGTTCACCACCGGCGGGGCGGCTTCGCCCGCCGTCGTCATCTCACTTGATCGTGTAACCATTGACCTGGGCTTGGTTCTTGATGGCGGTCTCCCATTCGGGAAGCAGGTCGACCAGGCTCTTGCCACCGGCGATCGCGGGAGTGACCGTCTTGGCCCAGATCGCCTCCTGGCTGAAGATCCCCGAACCCCATCCGGTCCAGATCTCCGAGCCGGCCTTGACCAGCGCCTGCAGGTCGCCGGCGTAGTAGCCGCTCGACTCCTGCTTCTTGATCCACTTGTCCGCGGCCGGAGCGTAGGCCGGGAAGCCGGGAGCGAGGTTCACCTGGTAGTCGTCCGCCGTCGTGACGAACTCGACGAACTTCTCGGCCGCCTTGAGGTTCTTGGAGTGGCTGCTGACGAACCAGGTGCCGCCGCCGACGTTGCCGGTCACGGCCTCCTCGCCCTTCCACGCCAGCGGCGCGGCGACGCCGAGCTGACCCTTGGGGACGTTGAGGGACTGCGGGTTGTTGAAGATGGCGCCCGCGTACCAGGCCGGGCCCGGCATCATGAGCACCTTGTCGGCGTACTTCTTCACGAACTCGGGGGTGAAGACGCTGATGTTGGGGGTGGTGCCGTTCTTGACCAGCGTGTCGAGCATCGCGGCGACCCGCTTGCACTCATTGGTGCCGGTGCTGACCGTCACCTCCTTGGGACCGGTGACGCCGTTCGCCTGGCACTTGCCGCTCCACATGTAGATCTCTGGGGCGAAGGCGTCTCCGACGGTCCCGACGATGTAGCCGGAGTGCTCCTGGGCGACCTTCTCACCGATCGCCTGGTACTCCTCCCACGTCGTGGGGACGGAGTAGCCGAACTTGTCGAACAGGCTCTTGTTGTACCAGAGCACCACCTGCGCGAGGTCGTTGCGGAGGCAGTAGACCTTGCCCTCGACGGTGCATGGGTTCAGCGAGCCCTTGGTGAAGTTGTCGAGCGTGCTCTGCGGAACCAGCCCGTCACTGAGCACGGCCGCGTACGCCTGCTTGCCGTTGGTCTTCTGGCTCGCCCACGCCGCGTCGTTGTTCTGCGACGAAAAGACCACGTCCGGCCAGCCGCTGCCCGCCTGGTCGAACAGCTGGATCTTGGTCCGGAAGGAGTTGGAGCCGTTCGCCGAGCCGTCGTAGGTGACCACGTTCAGCTTCGCGTCGGGGTTGGCCTTCTTGAAGGCGTCCACCGCGCTCGACCGGTCGGCGTCCACCCACACCGTGATGGGGGCCTTGTCATCTTGCGCGGCCTTCGGAGCCCCGTTGGACCCGGAGGAGGCGCCGCCGCCGCCTCCGCAGCCGGCCACCGTCAGTGCGATGGCGATGGACCCGGCACCGGCGATGCCCATCCATCGGCGCGTACGTCCCGCCTTTGTGCTATCGACCATAGGAGTGTCCCTGTCTGGACGGTCATGTTGACGAGCTGTTCATCGGGTCGAAATATAAGACCATACGTATTATGTTTGCAAGGGTTCCCTTCACCTCGTGGCGCAAGCGATAACACCTGCCACAGGGGTGGGGCGCTCCGGCGATCCCCTCCGCGTCCCCCGAGCTCAAACAAGTGGCGCATCGGTGCGGCATCACGATGAAACTTTCAGCACAAGGCGCTCGCGGATGATGTGATCCGGCCCAGCAAGGAGCGGCCGGAGTCCCGCGCGGCGCCGGCGAGCACCCGGGCCGGCGCTTGACGCAGCTCAGCACATCGTATTTGCTCCGCCGCATCACCTGTCCACGAGCGAGGGGCCGGCCCCGTCCAGTGAATGTTACCGCTAACATCCCGTCCGCCACCCTCGCCGCGACCGGCCGCCGTGCATGGGCGCCGTCCCGCCGGCCGTGGTGACGACGGCCGCCCCATCGCGCGGGCCTCTGGGACGAGAACGGCACCGACCACGATCATCGGCTTATCACGGAGGAATCAGATGCGCAGGATTCTGAAATGGGCGCTGGCGGCGTCACTGGCCGCCGGGTCCCTGGTCGCGGTCGGCGGCGCGACGTCGCCGGTCGCCGCGCTGGAGAACGGGCTGGCCCGTACCCCCCAGATGGGATGGAACGACTGGAACAGCTTCGGCTGCAACGTCAACGAGACGCTCATCCGGCAGACCGCCGACATCATGGTGTCCAGCGGCATGGCGGCGGCGGGCTACCAGTACGTCAACATCGACGACTGCTGGTCGACCAAGAGCCGCAACTCCAACGGCGACCTGGTGGCCGATCCGCAGAAGTTCCCCAGCGGCATCAAGGCCCTGGCCGACTACGTGCACGGCAAGGGGCTGAAGCTCGGCATCTACTCCTCGGCCGGCACCACGACGTGCGCGGGGTATCCGGCCGCCCTGGGCAACGAGCGCCGCGACGCCAACCTGTGGGCCTCGTGGGGCATCGACTACCTGAAGTACGACAACTGCGGCGACCACCAGGGCAAGAACGGCCAGCAGCGCTACACCGCCATGCGTGACGCGCTGGCCGCCACCGGCCGCTCCATCCTGTACAGCCTGTGCAACTGGGGCCAGGAGAGCGTCTGGACCTGGGGAATGGCGACGGGCAACTCCTGGCGGACCACCGGCGACATCCAGGCCAACTGGAACTCCATCACCGGTCTGCTGGACCAGCAGGTCGGGCTGGACGCCTACTCGGGGCCCGGCGGCTGGAACGACCCCGACATGCTGGAGGTCGGCGTCGGCTCGCTGACCGCCACCGAGGGCCGGGCGCACTTCAGCCTGTGGGCGCTGCTGAACGCCCCGCTCATCGCCGGCAACGACATCCGCTCGATGAGCTCCGACACCCGCACGACCCTGACCAACACCGAGGTCATCGCGGTGAACCAGGACTGGGGCGGCAGGCAGGGCACCAAGATCAGCGACAACGGGAACCTGGAGGTGTGGCGCAAGCCCATGTCCAACGGCTCGGTCGCGACCGTCCTGCTCAACCGCGGCACCAGCACCGCGACCGTCTCCACCACCGCCACCGCCCTCGGGCTCGGCTCCGGCTCCTCCTACTCGGTGCGCGACCTGTGGGCGCACACCACCGGCTCCTCCTCTGGGACGATCAGCGCCTCGGTGCCCGCCCACGGAGCCGCCATGTACATCGTGTCCGGCGGCGGCACCCCGCCCAGCCCGACCCCCACGCCCACCCTGCCGGCGGGCGGCTCGATCAAGGGCACGGCGTCGGGACGGTGCCTGGACGTGAACAACGCCGGCACCGCGAACGGCACCGGCGTCATCATCTGGGACTGCAACGGCCAGACCAACCAGCAGTGGAGCTCCACGAGCGCCAGTGAGCTGCGGGTCTACGGCAACAAGTGCCTGGACGTGAACGGCGCGGGCACGGCCAACGGCACCAGCGTGATCATCTGGGACTGCAACGGGCAGAACAACCAGAAGTGGCGGTTCAACTCCGACGGCACCATCACCGCCGTCGGCGCGAACAAGTGCCTGACCGCGGCCGACAACGCCACGGCCAACGGCACCAAGATCGTCATCTGGGACTGCAACGGCGGCGCCAACCAGCGCTGGGCCCGCGCCTGACATCCTCCGGCCCCGCCGGGGCGGTCCCGTCCGGAGCGACTCGCGCTCCGGACGGGACCGCTGAAATATTCACGGCGGAGACCGGGCGGGTAAGCCGGCTTGGCCCAGGTAGACGCGGGCGCGGAGCGCCCGGCGGCCCGGCACCGCCTTGACGGGGCCGGGCCGCGTCATATTTGCTCCGCCGCACACCACCAATCACGCCCCCGGCCTCGACGCGGTTGGTGTTAGCGGTAACAGGCGCCGGGCCGATCGTGATCGCCGGACAGGCGGGCCGACGACGTCTCCCGTGAGCACGAGCACCATGAGGCACCGATGTTAGCGCTAACAGGCATCGGATCCCGTCTTCGGAGACGTGCGGGGCCCGGCGCCCGCCAGAGGGCCGCTCCCCGGGACGACGGGGCGCAGAGGGAGAATTCACCACCTCAGGAGTGAACGTGAGACCAGCGATTCCACAGCCCGCCAGAGCGGGGTTCAGGCGCGCAGCCGCCTGGCTCGCGGCCCTGCTGTGCATGATGACCTTGCTCCCGGCCGCCGCGGCCCGGGCGGACAACCCCATCGTCCAGACCGTCTACACCGCGGACCCGGCTCCGCTGGAGTACAACGGCCGGCTGTACCTGTACACCGGGCACGACGAGGACGGCTCGACGTACTTCACCATGAAGGACTGGCGGGTGTGGTCGACCACCGACATGGTCAACTGGACCGACCACGGTTCGCCGCTCAGCGTCGCCACCTTCAGCTGGGCGAAGTCGGACGCGTGGGCCGGCCAGACGATCTACCGCAACGGCAAGTTCTACTGGTACGTCCCGACGACCAACCGGTCGACCGGCCGGATGGCCATCGGGGTGGCGGTCTCCGACAGTCCCACCGGGCCGTTCAAGGACGCCATCGGCCGCCCGCTGGTGGAGAACGGTGAGATCGACCCCACGGTGTTCATCGACGACAACGGCCAGGCTTACCTGTACTGGGGCAACCCGCACCTGTCGTACGTGAAGCTGAACACCGACATGATCTCCTACTCGGGCGGCGTGTCGCAGATCCAGCTCACCACCGCCGGCTTCGGCAGCCGCAGCGGGGACGCCAACCGGCCGACCCTGTTCGAAGAGGGGCCGTGGGTCTACAAGCGCGACGGCCTGTACTACATCGTGTTCGCGGCCAAATGCTGCTCGGAGTTCATCGCCTACTCCACGGCCACCAGCCCGACCGGCCCGTGGACCTACCGGGGAACGATCATGCCGACGCAGGGCGGCAGCTTCACCAACCACCCCGGCGTCATCGACTACAAGGGCAATTCGTACTTCTTCTACCACAACGGCGCGCTGCCGGGAGGCGGCGGTTACACCCGTTCGGTCGCCGTGGAGAAGTTCAGCTACCGATCCGACGGCACCATTCCCACGATCAACATGACCACGACCGGCGCTCCCCAGGTGGGCACGCTCGACCCCTACGTCCGGCAGGAGGCCGAGACGATCGCCTGGGAGTCCGGCGTGGAGACCGAGGCCGCCAGTGAGGGCGGCATGAACGTCGGCTGGATCGAGAACGGCGACTACGTCAAGGTCAAGGGCGTGGCCTTCGGCAGCGGCGCGACCACCTTCAACGCCAGGGTCGCCTCGGGCGCCGGCGGCGGCAAGATCGAGCTGCGCCTGGACGGCACCAGCGGCACGCTGGTGGGGACGTGCTCCGTCCCGGGCACCGGCGGCTGGCAGGCGTGGACGACCGTCTCCTGCTCGGTCAACGGCGCGACGGGAACCCACGACCTGTACTTCAGGTACACCGGCGGCAGCGGCACCCTGTTCAACGTGAACTGGTGGCAGTTCACCGGCTCCGGCGGCCCGAGCCCCACTCCGACGCCCACGCCCACCCCCACGCCGACCCCCACCCCCACTCCCACGCCGACCCCCACTCCCACCCCGACGCCCACGCCCACGCCGACCCCCGGCGGCGCCTGCAGCGCGGTCTACCGCACCACCAACTCCTGGTCGGGCGGCTTCCAGGGCGAGGTCACGGTGACGGCCGGCAGCTCGGCGATCAACGGCTGGACCGTCAAGTGGACCCTGGCGAGCGGGCAGAGCATCACCCAGCTCTGGAGCGGCACGCTGAGCACCAGCGGCTCCGCCGTGACGGTGAAGAACGCCTCCTACAACGGCTCGCTCGGGGCGTCCGCCTCGACGACGTTCGGCTTCACCGGCGGCGGCAGCCCGTCGACGCCGACCCTCACCTGCACCAGCCCGTGAGGACGGCGGCACCCTGACGACGGTGTGGGTGCGCCGCTGTGGCGGCGCACCCACACCGCGTCGTCCCTACCGGGTCACGCTGAAGTCACTGAAGCCGAACTGCCCCGTCACGCCGGCGGCGTGCGAGGTGGCGATCAGTCCGGCGTCCTGCGTCTCGGCGATGCCGGGCAGGGTGACGGTCGGCCCCACCTTGGTCCAGTCGGTGCCGTTGGTGGAGTAGTAGCCGCTGACCCCGTCGGCGGCGCGGACGAGACGGACCCAGGCCGGCGCCTTGACCCCCGAGGCTCCGGCGAAGGAGTCGAGGTACCCGTTGCCGTTGGCGTCCCACTGGAAGGCGACCCCGTTGCCGGGGGTGACGACCAGGGCGGCGTATCCGGGCGACGACGCGGCGGCGGTGAGGTCGTTGCGGATCACCACACCCGCCTTGGCCCAGGCGTTGGTGTTGTCCATCTGGGTGACCCGCGCGGTCACGGTGGCGGTTCCCGCGACCGCGTCGTCCTGGTAGAGGGCGCCGTACTCGTCGAAGGAGCCGCCGCCGTCCTGCCAGATGTCGGTCCCGGAGGTCAGGATGGCGTACGCGCCCGCGGCCTCGGCGAACCGGCTCGGCACCGAGCCGTGCCCCTTGAGGGAGGTCAGCGGGTTGAGCGCGGTCACCATCGCCGACCGCTTCAGCTCGTAGTCGGTCCTGCCGGCCCGGAACCTCACCGACACCGCGACCGGCGCGCGGCTGACCGGCGCCGCGAACGACGCGGGCGCCGTGATCTTCCAGGACGCGGTGACCGAGGCTCCGGGAGCGAGCCCGGGCTTCGCCGGCTTGCCGGCCGATTCGGCCTGCCAGCCCTCGGGGACGGTGACCGAGGCGCTCAGCTTGTCGGCGCGGCCCTCACTCACGTTCGCCACCGTGGCGGTGAGCGTGGCGGTCTCGCCGGCGCTCACGTTGGCCGGGTCGACCGTGAGATAGGCGCCGAGCGGAGGCCGCTGCGGGTCCGGGGACCCGCGGTACGGGCCCCTGGGGCCGGCGTTGTAGATCACCCGGCCGGCCTCGATCGGCGGGTTGCCGGCGGAGATGGTGACGTTGTCGCGGGTGAGGTTCCCGCGGCTCCCGTTGACGATCCCGGTGATGGCCGGGTTGGTCGTGTAGTTGCCGACGAGCGTGAAGTCGCCGGTGTGGTTGCCGTTCTGGTTGTTGGCGTGCGCCCACTGCGCGGCGGTGTTGACGAAGACGTTGTGGCTCGCACTCAGGTACCGCGACCCCTCGTCGAAGTACAGCCCGAGCTGCCCGCTGTTCTCGCAGAAGTTCTCGTCGATGGTGCTGCGCGGCATCGCCGAGAGCGTGTAGATGCAGCCGGCGTCGAACATCGTCTGGACGACGTTGCGCACGTGGTTGCCCACGACGCGGACATCGCTGGAGGTCGTCGGCGTGTCGTAGACCGGCTGGAAGTCGTAGAGCCCGCGGTTGAGGTACTCGGGGCTGCCCCCGGGGTCGTTGGCGCCCCAGCCGTAACCGAGCCCGATGCCGGTGTAGGGCATGTCGGAGACGTAGTTGTGCTCGATGGTCAGACGCGTGACATAGCTGGCGAAGATCGCGTCCTGGTCCAGGTACTCGCGGGCGGTCGCGTAGACGCGGTTGTCGCTGAGCCGGATGTCGCTGTTGACCATGCGGGGGTCGGAGGGGTGGTGGGCGTCGGGCCGTACGCCGCCGACCATGATGCCGCCGCCGGCGCTCGCGGTGAACGTGCTGCCCTCGACCGCGATGTCGTGCGCGCCCAGCCCGACACCGGAGGCGTGGGCGTTGGCGTCGTTGCCGATGCCGAGCGCGAGCGAGCCGAGGTTCACGAAGGTGTCACCGGTGAACCGGACGCCCTGCGCCGCCGACACCTGCACCGCCGCGGACGACTGCGCCCAGCCGTTGCGCGAGCCCTCGAATCCCTTGCAGCCGAACGCGCAGGAGGTGAAGGCGTCGGCCGGACGGTCGGGCTGGACACCGGAGATGAACACGCCGGTCTGCTGGTTGGCGTATCCGTCGGGCGAACTCGGGTGCAGCCACGTGGTGCCGGTGAAGGTCAGGCCCTCGAACCGCAGGTCGCGTGCCGGCTGATCGTAGGTGCCGCCCACCTGGAGCAGCGACTCCAGCCGCGACAGCTCCACGCGCGCACGCGAGAGGTCCTGTCCGGGGAGCGGCTTGTAGTACAGCGTCCCGGCGGTGGTGTCCAGATACCACTCGCCGGGCTCGTCGAGGAACCTCTTGGAGTTCAGCAGGAAGAACGTCGGCGTGCGGAGCGGCGACTGGATGGTGTCGTAGCCGTAGGTGTTGTTGTCCCACGCGGGCTGCTGCATGACCACCGTGGAACCCGAGATGCTCTGCACCGGCGCGAACCGGTTGGTGAAGGACAACATCGCCTGGAGTTCGACGCGCTTCTGGTCGGGCAGCGTGGCCAGATAGCCCAGGGCGGGGTTGTTGACGGTGAAACCGCTCGCGTTGAGCGTGATGTCGCTGCGCGCGATCTTGGTCCGCGCCCGCTGTGCGAGAACGCCGTCGACATAGAGCTGCCGGCTGTCGAATCCGCTGCCGACCTGGGCCTTGTAGACGCCCGTGGCGGCATCGTCGGGTTCCCAGCCGGTGACGGGCTTGGCGCCGCTCAGTACGGGCTTGGCTCCACGCGCGGCCTTCCAGGTCACGGTGTGCCCGGCGCGGCCGGAGTCGGCGGCGTCGAACCGCAGCGGCGAGGTCAGCCGGTAGGTGCCGTCGAGGAGTTCGACGGTGACGTCGCGCTTCCCTCCGGCCGCCGCCTCGCGCGCCCGTCTCTGTGCTTCCTCAAGGGTCGCCAACGGCCGGCCGGCACTGCCCGGACCTCTGTCGTCGGCGTTCTCGGCTCCGGCGGGGGCGACCACGATCGTGTGGCCCGCCCTGGCCGCCTCGGCCTGCGCGGCGACCGGTGCGATGAGTGATCCCATCGTGATCAGCAGGGCGGCGGATGCCGCGACCGATGTTCGCCTGTGCGACATGAGCGACGAACGCACGTGTGCTCCTTTCGTTCGGCACGGGGACAGGGATGGCTGCACGGCGGTCCACGTCGAACTGGGTTCACTCGGTGCGACCGCCGGTATACGTCCTGAATGTCCTGTTGATCACCATCCGCGCAGGAACGTAACTCGTATGACGTCCTACGTCAATACCGATGACACACGCGCACGCCTCGGCATCGCAGTGGCGGTGAGTGTGAAACTTACATTTCGGCCGACCGGCAGAGGCGGGGGCGATTCCCCACCGCCGCCGCGACGCGCTCGCGTGACGACCGCCCGCGCGACCGACGGCGCCCCCGAGGGGAACCGCCGATGTTGAGCAGGGCATATGGCGTCGTGGACGCCATGTGGGGCCGGCGGCGGCGGACGGGTTCCCGGAGGCGCGACGGCGAGGCGGGGGCCTGGAGAGGCCGCACGGCACACGGAGCCCGGTGTGCTAAGTCTGAAACTTGTGTCTTGACGGACGGTCACCTCGGGCCGGTAATTAGTACCTATGTCTCCCGAGAGGATCTCTCGGAACAGGCGCAGGAGGCGGGGGAACGCCGATGGCGCCGAGTGGTTTTCTTCGACCTCGCATGCCATCACATCGAGTCCGCAAGGACGCGTACAGAATTGTTAGCGCTAACACTGTCTCGGAGGCCGGCGGCACATCTCCCGACGGCCGGTCCCTCAAGGCCTCGGCCGCCCCTGGTCACGCAGGCCCGGCCGGCGTCTCATCACATCGATTTCGCCCCTCACCGAAAGGACCCCCCATGAGCCGGCGAAGAGAAGGCACGGTGCGCGTCGCCGCTAGAGCCGTGGTCGCGCTGCTGACCATCGCGATGATGTCCCTGATAGGCGCCTCGGCCGCCCATGCCGCCGTCGGGATCACGATCAACGGCGGCTCCGGCGGCCGCACCTTCGACGGCGTCGGCGCCATCAGCGGCGGCGGCGGCAACAGCCGCCTGCTCATCGACTACCCCGAGCCCCAGCGCAGCCAGATCCTGGACTACCTGTTCAAGCCCGGGTACGGCGCGGCGATGCAGATCCTGAAGGTCGAGATCGGCGGGGACACCAACTCCACCGACGGCGCGGAGCCGAGCCACCGGCACACCTCCGGCGACCTGAACTGCAACCGCGGCTACGAGTGGTGGCTGATGGAGCAGGCCAAGGCCCGCAACCCCAACATCAAGCTGGTCGGCCTCTCGTGGGGCGCCCCCGGCTGGCTCGGCAACGGCAACTTCTGGTCCCAGGACACCATCAACTACCTGGTCGACTGGCTCGGCTGCGCCAAGAACAGCCACGGGCTGACCATCGACTACCTCGGCGGCTGGAACGAGAAGGGCCGCAACCTGAACTGGTACGTCAACCTGAACAGCGCGCTGGACTCCAACGGCTTCGGCAACGTCAAGATCATCGCCTCGGACGACTGGGGCTTCGACGTGGCCAACGACGCGGCGAACAACACCGCCTTCCGCAACGCCGTCGACGTGTTCGGCGGCCACTACGTGTGCGGCTACCGCGGCGCCCAGCAGAACTGCCCCAGTTCCACCACCGCCATCAACTCCGGCAAGGTGCTGTGGGCCAGCGAGAACGGCTCCGATGACTACAACGACGGCGCCAAGGCGCTGGCGCGGGGCATCAACCGGGACTACATCGACGGGAAGATGACCGCCTACATCAACTGGCCGGTCATCGCCGCGATCCCGCCGAACCTGCCCTTCTCCACGATGGGCGTGGCGGTGGCTCCCCAGCCGTGGTCGGGGTACTACGCGATCGGCAAGAACGCCTGGGTGATGGCGCAGACCACGCAGTTCACCACGCCGGGGTGGAAGTACCTCGACTCCTCCACCGGCTACATCGGCGGCAACCGCAACAACGGCAGCTACGTCTCGCTGAAGTCGACCAACAACTCCGACTACAGCACGATCATCGAGACCATGGACGCCACCGCCGCCCAGACGCTGAACTTCAACGTCACCGGAGGCCTGTCCACCGGCCAGGTGCACGTGTGGGCGACCAACCTCAACTCCGGCAACGCCTCCGACCACTTCGTCCACACCACCGACCTCACGCCCTCGGGCGGCGCGTTCTCGCTGACCGTGCAGCCCGGTTACGTGTACACGATCACCACCACGACCGGCCAGGGCAAGGGCACCGCCACCAGCCCCGCCCGCGGCTCGCTGGCCCTACCGTACTCCGACACCTTCGACTCCTACGCCACCGGCCGCGAGGCGAAGTACCTGCAGGACATGCAGGGCTCCTTCGAGATCACCGGCTGCGGCGGCGGGCGCACCGGGCAGTGCGTGCGCCAGATGGCCCCCCGCCAGCCGATCCTGTGGACCGGCGGTTCCCACCCCTACGCCCTGCTGGGCGACCTCGGCTGGGCCAACTACACCGTCTCCACCGACGTGCTGCTCGAGCAGAGCGGCTACGCCGAGGTGATCGGCAGGGCCGGCGGCCAGCACTCCTTCGGCCCCGAGGGGTTGAACGCCTACTACCTGCGCGTCAGCGACACCGGCACCTGGCAGATCCTGCGCAACAACATCGACAACCAGATGACCACGCTGCGCAGCGGGACCGTCGCCTCCCTCGGCACCGGCCGCTGGCACACCCTGACGCTCGGCTTCTCGGGCGGCACCATCACCGCCGGCATCGACGGCGCCCAGGTGGGCTCGGTCACCGACGGCACCTGGGGCGCGGGCCAGGTCGGCATCGGCACCAGCACCACCGAGACCGCCCAGTTCGACAACCTCACGATCACCCCCGGCCAGGGCGGCGGCACCGGAAACGGCAACCTGCTGCGCGGACAGGCCTCCGGCCGTTGCATCGACGTGCCGAACCAGTCGCAGACCAACGGCACCCAGGTGGCGCTGTGGGACTGCAACGGCGGCGCCAACCAGCAGTGGCCCCTCACCTCCGCCAAGCAGCTCCAGGTGTACGGCACCAAGTGCCTGAGCGCCGAGAACGGCGGGACCTCGGCCGGAACCCGGGCGGTCATCGGCGACTGCAACGGGCAGTCCAGCCAGCAGTGGAACCTCAACGCCGACGGCAGCGTGACCAACGTCCAGTCCGGGCTGTGCCTGGACGCCAACAGCGCCGGCACCGCCAACGGCACCACGGTGATCCTGTGGACCTGCAACGGCGGGACCAACCAGAAGTGGACCCGCACCTGACCTGACACGGACGGCCCGTCGTGGCGACCATCGGCCACGACGGGCCGGAGTCACTGCGGAGCCGGACCGCTGGTGCGGGCGGCCGGGTGGTGACCGTCGGCCGAGGAGAACAGGAGCTGCTGGATCTCCCTGCGGTAGTCCTCCAGCGTGTTGTCGATGTGGGCCGCCGCGGCGCGGGCCGCCGCTTCGGGATCGCCGGCGCGGATGGCCCGGTAGATGGCGCCGTGTTCCTCGACGGCCTTGGCCGCGTGCCCGCCCACGGAGCCGCGCAGCCCGATGATGGCGGACTGGGCCTGGAGCCGGCGGGCCTCCCCCACCGCGATCTGCAGGAACACATTGTGCGAGGAGGTGGCGATGGCGGCGTGGAAGGCATCGTCGCCTTCGTTGAACACATCCACGCGTCCGGTCTCGAACCCGTGGCGGCACACCTCGGCCGCCTCCTCGATGGCCCGCAGCTCCGCCGGGGTGGCGCGGTGGGCGGCCAGCCGGCTGGTCTCCATCTCCTGCGCCCGCCGGAACTCGAACAGCATGTAGACGTGGTCGAGGTCGGTGGGGAGGAACAGCGATGCCAGCCGCCCGGCGCCGAGCATTCCCTCGTCGTCGGCCACGTACAGGCCGCGGCCCTTCTGGGCGCGTACCCGGCCGAGCGCGGAGAGGATCTTCACCGCCTCGCGGACGACGGTGCGGCTGGTGCCCAGCCGCTGCGCCAGGTCGTTCTCGGTCGGCATGCGGTCGCCCGGGCGCAGGCCCAGCCGGGCGATGAGCTCCAGCACCTGCTCGGCCGCCACCTCGTAGCCCGGCCGGTATCCGCCCTCGCGCGGGGTGTCGGTCACGGCGCTCCTCCCTAGCGATCTCAGCCAATTATGACCGAGTGCCATGCCGCGTCAGGCGGTCCGGACCTCGCCCTTTGATCGCGTACCACCAGGGGTTCCACATCGGGGGCCCATCCGCCCGCCATGCGCCTTAGGACCGGACATCGGCGGTGGCGCCTCCACGCCTCCCATGCCACACTGACTGTTATAGAACTCACTCAAGAGTTATAGAACGATCGGAGCATGGCATGCGAGAGATGTCTCCATGGCGGGAACCGGTCCCGCCGGACGGGACGATGGGCGAGCCCCGGGCGGGAGGACGGTTCGGCGGGTACGGCGGACGGTACGCGCCGGAGTCCCTGGTCGAGGCGTGCCGCGAGGTGGAAGAGGCGTTCCGGGAGGCATGGGCCGATCCGGGCTTCCGCGGCGCCCTGGCGCGGCTGCTCGCCGTGCACGCCGGGCGGCCCACCCCGCTCACACCGGCCCGCCGGTTGTCGCAGGCGCTGGGCGTGCGGCTGTACCTCAAGCGCGAGGATCTCACCCACACCGGGTCCCACAAGATCAACAACGTGCTCGGCCAGGCCCTGCTGGCCACCCGCATGGGACGGCGCAGGCTGATCGCCGAGACGGGAGCGGGCCAGCACGGGGTGGCCACCGCGACCGCCGCCGCGCTGCTCGGGCTTGAGGCCACGGTGTTCATGGGCGAGCGCGACATCGAGCGGCAGGCGCTGAACGTGTTCCGGATGCGCATGCTGGGCGCCGAGGTGGTCCCGGTGACCACGGGCAGCCGCACCCTCAAGGACGCGACCAGCGAGGCCATGCGGCACTGGGTGGGCGCGACCGGCGACGCGCACTACTGCATCGGCTCGGTCGTCGGGCCGGATCCGTACCCGTGGATGGTCAGGGAGTTCCAGCGGATCATCGGCGACGAGGCCCGGCAACAGTGCGCCGCCGAGCTGCGGACCGGCGTCCCGGACCACGTGGTCGCGTGCGTGGGCGGCGGCTCTAACGCGGCCGGCACGTTCGCCGGATTCGCCGACACCCCGGCGCGCCTGGTCGGCGTCGAGGCGGAGGGCGGCGCCGGGGCGGCCCGCGGCCGGCTCGGCGTCCTGCACGGCTGCCGCTCGCTGTTCCTGCAGGACGAGGACGGGCAGATCACCGAACCGCACTCCATCGCCGCCGGGCTCGACTATCCGGGAGTCGGACCGGAGCACGCCCACCTGCGCGACCTGGGCCGGGCTCGCTACGTCACGGTGACCGACGAGGAGGCGGTCGGCGCGGCGGTACGGCTGGCGCGCACCGAAGGCATCGTCCCGGCGCTCGAATCGGCGCACGCCCTCGCCTGGGTGATCCGCGCGGCGGGCGGCGACCTGCCGGCGGGATCGACGGTGCTGATGACGTTGTCCGGCCGGGGCGACAAGGACCTCACGACCCTGAAGGAGCTGCTGTGACCGACCCCACCACCCTGGCCGCGGGCGCGGTCGAGCGCCACCTGCGCGCCCGCCGGGACACCGGCCGCGGCCTGCTCATGCCGTACGTCACCGGAGGGATCACGGCCGGCTGGACGGACTATCTGCGGGCGTTCGCCGCCGCCGGCGCGGACGCGATCGAGGTCGGCCTGCCCTTCTCCGACCCCACGCTGGACGGCGTCACCATCCAGCAGGCCAATGACGCGGCACTGCGCCGGGGGGCGAGCGCGCGCCGGATCCTCGCCGACCTCGCCGAGGCGGGTGATCCGGGCGTGCCGCTGGTCGCCAGCACCTACTACAACCTGGTGCTGCACGACGGCCCCGAGGCGTTCTGCGCGGCGCTGCGCCGGGCCGGCGTCGGCGGCCTGATCGTGCCCGACCTGCCGGTGCACGAGGCGGACGAGCTCACCGGCGCGGCCGCCGCCAACGGGATCGAGCCGGTGCTGCTGGCGTCGCCGGCGACGCCGCGGCCGCGGCTGGCCGAGATCGCGCGCCGCAGCCGCGGATTCGTCTACGCGGTGTCGGTGATGGGCACCACCGGTGAGCGGGCCGCCCTCGCCGCCTCGGCGGCGGAGCTCACCGAGCGGATCAGGGACCTCACCGACCGGCCGGTCTTGCTAGGATTCGGCATCTCCACCCCGGACCAGGCACGCGAAGCCCGCCGGCACGCCGACGGCGTGGTGGTCGGCGCCGCGGTCATGCGGCGGGTGCTCGACGGCGCCGGGCCGGACGACCTGCGGGCCTTCCTCGCGACCCTGCGGCGAGCCCTCGACCAGGAGAGTGACCGACCACGATGACCCCCGACGCCGGGCACGAGGCGAGATACCGCGCCATCGCCGCCGACCTCGCCGCGAAGATCCGGTCGGGACATTACGCCCCCGGTGAGGCCCTGCCGCCGCAACGGGAGCTGAGCGCCTCCTACGGGGTGACACTGATGACGCTGCGCCAGGCGTTGCGGGAGCTCAGCGACGAGAGGCTGATCGTGCAGCAGCCCGGCAGAGGCACGTTCGTCGCCCCGCCGCACACGGCCTACCAGCTCGACTCGCTCCGCAGCCTGGTCGACGACCTGCGCAACCAGGGCCATGACGTGCGCACCGCGGTGGCCGGGCGGGCGGTGCGCCGGGCTCCGGCCCGCATCGCCGCGGAGCTGCGGCTGCGTCCCGGCGACACCGCCCTGCGACTGGAGCGGGTCCGCGAGTTCGCGGGCCGTCCCGCCGTGCACCAGGTGTCCTGGGTCCGGCGGCCGGTGGCCGACCGCATCCGCGACCGCGACTTCACCGCCGTCTCCCTCTACACCGCCCTCGCCGACGCGGGAGTGACGGTCGCCCGGGCGTCGGAGGTGGTGCGGCCGGGTCTGCTCGACGCCGCCGCCGCCCGCCATCTCGACGAGCCGCAGGGCAGCCCGGTGCTCGTCAGCCACCGGATCACCTACGCGCTCGACGCCACGCCCGTGGTGTCGGACCATGCCACCATCCTGGGCAGCATGATGGAGATCCGCGCCGAACGCGCCGCCACCGGCCTGTCGCTCACCTGGGGCGCCACCAGTTGAGGCGCTGCGCCGCGACCGGTGGCCGGTCGCGGCGCAGCGCGTGGTGCCGCTCAGAGGTGCGGCGGGCCCGCGACCGTCACAGGTTCGTGATGGTCCACAGGTTGTTGCCGTTGCCGTTCGGCGTCCACATGCCGACGTCGGAGCCGGCGCCGGTATAGCCCATGCCGTCCAGGGCCGTGCCGGTGGCGCGGTTGATGATCTGGTAGCGGCCGCTGCCGGTGTCGTTGAGCCGCCACTGCTGGTTGTTGTTGCCGTTCGACGATGCCTGCTTGGCGATGGCGCCGTTGGAGCCGTTGCCCTGGCTGTCGATGACCAGGCCGTTGGTGCGGTTGACGATGCGGTACCAGCCGCTGCCCAGGTCGACGAGCTGGAACTGCTGGTTGTTGCCGCCGTTCCAGTTCCACTGCTTCAGGTTCGACCCGGAGGCGACGTTGCCGGCGCCGTCCAGCACCAGCCCGGTGGCGGCGTTGGAGACCCGCACGTAGGTGGACGGCGGCGGCGTCGTCGTGCCGGTGCCCGTCAGCTTGTACGTTTGGCCGGCCTGGCCGGTGAACCGGACGACGTCGGTCTCGGGCTTGGTCACGGTGACGGCGCCGCCGGTCGCCACGTCGACCACCTGGGAGGTGCCGGTGAAGATCCGGTTGCGCACGTTGACCGTGCCGTCGCGGTCGAACTTGACGAGGATCTCGGTGGCCGCGCCGGAGGCCCACGTCGCGTCCACGGTGTAGCCGCCGCGCCCTCGCAGACCCTGCACCTTCCCGGCCGGCCAGGCGGACGGCAGTGCCGGCAGCACGTTCAGCTCGCCGGTGTGGCTCTGCAGCAGCATCTCGGCGATGCCGGAGGTGGCGCCGAAGTTGCCGTCGATCTGGAACGGCGGGTGCAGGTCGAACATGTTCGGCGCGAGCCGGGCCGTCGTGACCAGGAGACGGATGAGCGTCTGCGCCCGGTTGCCCTCCTCCATGCGCGCCCAGTAGTTGATCTTCCAGGCGAGCGACCAGCCGGTGCCGTCGTCGCCGCGCAACTCCAGCGTCCGCCGCGCCGCGGTGTACAGCGAGGGCGTGCCCCGCTTGGTGATCTGGTTGCTGGGGTGCAGGCCGTACAGGTGGGAGATGTGCCGGTGGTTCTGCTCGGTCTCCACCCAGTCGTACAGCCACTCCTGGATGTTGCCGCGCGAGCCGACCTTCATCGGCGCGAGCCGGTCACGCGCCGCCAGGACCCGCGTACGGAAGTCGGCGTCGGTGCCGAGCACCTGGCTGGCCTGGGCGCAGCCGTTGAACAGATCGCGAAGGATCTGGTTGTCCATCGTCGGGCCCGCGCACACGCTGACGCCCGAGTGGTGCGGCAGTTCCGGGGAGTTGGAGGGGTTGGTGACCAGGTATCCGAGGCTCGGTTCGCTCACCAGGGTGTCGAGGAAGAACTGGGCGGCGCCCTTCATCGCGGGGTAGTTCTCCCGCAGGAAGCCGAGGTCGCCGGTGAACTGGTAGTGGTCCCAGATCATGGTGGACAGCCACGCGCCACCGGTCTGCCACATGCCCCACAACGCGCCGTCGACGACCGACGAGGCGCGCCACGCGTCGGTGTTGTGGTGGGTCACCCAGCCGCCGGCGTTGTACTGCACCCGGGCGGTGCGGGCGCCGGTGACCGCGAGTTCGCTGATCATCTTGAACACCGGTTCGTAGCACTCCGACAGGTTGGTGGTGTCGGTCGGCCAGTAGTTCATCGGCAGGTTGGCGTTGATGGTGTACTTGGAGTCCCACTGCGGGGTCAGCGAGTCGTTCCAGATGCCCTGCAGGTTGGCCGGCTGCGAGCCGGGGCGCGAGGAGCTGATCAGCAGGTAGCGGCCGTACTGGAACAGCAGCACCGAGAACTGCGGGTCGTTGGTGCTGTTGTGCTGCGCGATGCGCACGTCGGTCGGCTGGTCGGCCGCGGAGGTGCGGCCCAGATCGAGCGTCGTGCGCCCGAACAGCCGCTGGTAGTCGGCCACGTGCCGCGAGCGCAGGTCGTCGTAGGTCCTGGCCACGGCCGCGCTCAGGTAGTTGCGGGCGATGCCCTGGTAGTCGCCGCCGACGTTCTGGTAGTTGACGTAACTGGAGCCGATGGAGATCAGCAACGTCACGCTGTTGGCGCCGCGCACCTGCAGCGTGCCGCCCGAGCTGGTGACGGTGCCGCCGTCGGCGACCGCCCTGGCCAGCGCCAGGAACCGCACCGAGCCGCTCTTGCCCTCGAAGTCGCCCGAGATGCCGTCGAGGCCCACCGTCGTGCCGTCGGGACTGCTGCGTGTCGTCCGCTGCGGGCTGTCGAACGTCGCGGAGAAGGTGATCGAGCCGGCCCGGTCCGCGGTCAGGCGGATGGCGATGACCTGGTCGGGCGCGCTGGCGAACGTCTCACGCCGGTAGTTGATGCCGTTCTGCGAGTACGTCGTCGCCGTGGTGGCCGTGGTCAGGTCCAGCAGCCGGTTGTACCCCGAGACTCCGCTGGAGCCGCCGCTGAAGGTGAGCCGCAGGTTGCCGACGGTCTGGTAGGCCAGCTGGCCCGCCGGGCTGCCCAGCATGTTCTGGTCGATCAGGGTCTGGGCCTGGCTCCACTGGTTCTGGAAGACCAGCTGCCGGATCTGCCCCAGCGCCCCCGCGCCGCGCGTGTTGCTCTGGTCGTACGGCCCGCCGGCCCACACGGTGTCCTCGTTCAGCTGCAACCGTTCGACGTCGACGTTGCCGAACACCATGGCGCCCAGGCGCCCGTTGCCGATCGGCAGCGCGCGCAACCAGTCGGTCCCGGCGCTCTCGTCGTACCACAGCGCCAGATCGTTCGCGGCGGCCACCTGCGCGGGCGCCACTGACGCGGCTCGCGCGGCCGCCGTCCACTGGAACGGCAACATCGCGGCGCCGGCGCCGGCCGCGCCGAATCGCAGCACTTGCCGACGCGACAAATCAGACATATTGCTTCTCCATCCCGAAGGGGTTGCGGACGGTGCTCCAGCCCCGGCGAACACCGCGGGGCGCAGCCGGCGACTGTAGAGGAGCGGCCGGCGTCGGGAGCCACGGACGTCGGGGCATTGGACGGATGGTTCCTTCCTGACATGAACGTCCAGTCAGGCATGACGCGCGCCGCCGCGCTGCCGAAATAGGGCGTTGCTCGCAGAGGTGCCGCCCCTGCTTCGCACAAGGATCTCGTTGCCAGACACCCGACGTTAAGCGGGCATTTCCAGGTGTCAAGCGGGGCCGACGCCATACTGTGCGGGGACAGGTCGGACCTCTACCTCAGCGCGGTGCGGCGTCGCCCCCGGACCAGGAGTTTCGACGCCGGCGCCGGCCGGAGGAGGGCTTCTTCGGACGCGGGAAGAGGCCGGGCGTGACGCGCCCGCTCTGAAAGTTTCCCGGTGACATGGGATGACGACGGCCCCCTCTCCCCCGCACCTCGCGCGACCGCGCATCCCCCGGGCACCCCCGAATCACCGGGTGACCGCCGCCCCGGCGAAGGTACGAGCCCAGGAAAGCCGACCGCGCAGACATCCCATGTCGAGGACGCCACTCCTCCCCCGTCTCCACCTACGCACCGGCGGCCTGCGCCGCAGTGGCGAGATTCGCACGTCCGGTTCAGGACGGCTGCCCGGGGCAACGGCCTGGTGGCAACACCGACACCGCACCCCGGGCCGCCCGCGCAGCGCCACGATCCGGATCCCCCGGCACGGAGCGCACAGCAGGAGATCGGCACCGGGGGCGTGCGGGCTGTACCGCGGAATCCGCGCTTACGTCGAGACGACCGTCAGACGGCCGTGCGCGACCACTGCTGGTTGGTGCCGGTGTTGCACGTGTACTGCTTCAGGACCACGCCGTCCGCGGTCGAGGCGGAAGGCACGTCCACGCATTTGCCGCTGTGGCGTGCGCGGAGCTGGAAGTAGCCGCCGTTGGTGACCATCTGGAACTGCTGGTTGTTGCCGGTGCCGCAGGTGTACTGGATGAGTTCGGCGCCGTCGGCGGTCGAGGCGCCGGTCACGTCGAGGCACTTTCCGCTGTGGCGGCTGATGATGCGCCAGTAGCCGCTGCCGGCGTCCTGGAACTTCCACTGCTGCCAGGCGTTGCCGCCGTAGGTGTACTGGTCGACGCGCGCGCTGTTGCTCGTGCTCGCTTGCTGGACGTCCATGGCCTTGCCGCTGTGGCGCACGTTGAGCCTGTAGAACGTCTCCGGCTCTGGCGTGGGGGTGGGGGTGGGGGTGGGGGTGGGGTCGCCGACGTTGTCGCCCCAGGCGTACCGGACCCGGTTGGCGCCGTAGCCGTTGCGGGTGGACAGGTTGAGGGTGGTGCCGCTGCCGCCGAGAGCGAACATCGAGTAGTGGTCGTAGCCGAGGCCTGCGGTCACCTTGCCGCCGAGGGCCGGCCAGTAGGTGCCGCCCATCTGGTTGTCCCGCATCACCTGGGTCACGGCGCGGAGGTAACGCACGAAGTTGTCGGTGCTGTTCGCGTCGCCGTAGTTGAGGCCATCGGACATCGGCGCGCCGAACTCGGTCACGATCGCGCGGGAGGCGCAGTTGCCCAGAAGCGACTGCATGTGGCTTCGGAAGCCGTCGTAGGTCATCGCGCTGTAGAAGAAGGTGTAGTAGTGGAAGGACAGCAACGTCGAGTTGAAGCGGCTGTCGTTGCAGATGTCCCGCAGGTCCTGGCTGAAGCCGGTGCCGCCGATGAGCACCCGGCCGGGCGCCGCCGAGGAGTGAGTGCTGAGCCAGTTCGCCGCGACGTTGCGCCACTCCGACGACGAATAGCCGTGCGGCTCGTTCATCGGCTCGAAGTAGACGTTGCCGTTCGAACCGTACGTGCCGACCACGCTGGACCACATCGCGTTCCATGCGGCGAGGTTCGTGATCCTGCCGCCGGAGGCGGCGCCGTCCTCCCAGTAGGCCAGGATGACCTTGAATCCACGGTCGGCGGCGGCGTCGATGGCGCCGCGGTAGGCGTTCCACCAGGTCGTGTTGGCCACAGTGTGCGTGTTGATGGGCAGCCGGACGGTGTTGACCCCCATCAGGTATTCCATGCTGTCGTAGATCGAGTTGGCCTTGGCCCGTACCGTCGCGTTGCTGTCGGACTGGCTCAGGCCCTGCACAACGAGCGGGCCGGTGCTGAAGTTGTCACCCAGCACGGCCCAGTTCATGCCCCGGAACTGGCTGGTGGCGGCATGGGCCGATGGCGCGGACACGAGGGCTGCCGCTGCGGTGAGCGCGGTCACCACAAGCCCGATCAGCAAGCGGTGTAACGGCCGGGTGCTCCGCGATGGTCCTGATGAGTGACCATCAGAGGCCATGATCATTGCCATGAAACTCCCATCACTGGATCTGAATTACTGGGCACAAACGTGCACTTGTGCACATCGTGGTGCTGACGTACGTCCGAGCCACGAGATGTCGGGCATGCCCAGCACCGGCCTGCCGCTCGGGTTCCAACCATTGTTGATCATGGTCCACCGATGGACGGCGGTGCCGCCCGCGGCCTGGAAGAGCTGACGGTGGCTGCAAGACGATGACAGGAGACCTCCAGCGTCGTGAGCTGCGGCCGCCCGGAGACAACGGGCGACGTCGCGGCCGCCTCGCCGCAGCCGGCAGCCATGAAGCGGCAACGGGAACAACGGGCGGGAGGGCGGGCATGGCTATGGATGAACGGCGGGTGGGCCGGTCGGAAACATCGGAAAGGACCGGCTCTCCTTGTCTCCACACCTCTCCCATTGTTAGCGTTAACAAATAAATGTCGATCACCCACGGGGGCCTCACGCTAGAGATGAGGCGGAAGTGCGTCAACAGAAAGGGAGACGACCCGCTCGAACCGCTGGTCCGCGACGGATGCCGCTGTAAGTTTCAGGCGGACTTCCTGACCGCTCCAACGCCCGGTCGTCCCAACGCGACTCCACCGCGCCCCCCGGCCGCACGCCCCGCTTCTCCCATCGCGCTCGGTTGGTTCTGCCGGGAACCTTGATCAGCCGCAACACGCCTTGCCACGACGGCCTGTGCCGTCATGCCTCCTCCCTCGACAGATGGCTGATTGAGCCCTGCATGCAGTGAAATGAGTACATGGAGCTGATCCCTATTGGTGAGGCCGCCCGACGGCTGGGCGTGAGCACCTCAGCCTTGCGCTACTACGATGAGCGCGGTCTGGTGCCTCCGGCCGAACGCAGCCACGGCCATCGAAGATACGGTCCGGACGAACTACGCCGGCTGGCCTTCATCCAGATCATGCAGCGGCTGGGCCTCAACCTCGACACTGCCGCCGCCGTGCTCGACGAGCCCGGAGAACAGTGGCGGCAGACCGTACGCGAGCAGATCGAGAAGCTCGAAGAGCTCATCAGGCGGGCTCAGGACGCGCAGCTTTTCCTCCAGCATGCACTGATGTGCCCCACCGAACACCCGACCCGAGAGTGCACTTACATGACCGAGGCACTGGACAGGATGGTGGGCGGCACGTCCTTCGAGCAGCTCATAGCCGAACACGCAGAGCACCTATCAGCTCCGTGACGCCGGAACGCTTGCCGATCCGGCGGCGATGGCGTTCCAGCGAACGGCTACAAGCTGATCATTCCGTCGTCGTCACGGGCGAGACGCAGCGGCCACGAACAGAGGCAGAGCGCAGAACAGCCGGCCTTCCTGTCCTCGTATGGTCTGCTCGGTGGTCCACCTTTCGGTCTCGTCCTCGCTGATCGCGCCCGCCGAGCGCGCCACCTGTGCGATGCCGGACAGCATGGGGAGCATCAACGAGTCGGTGAAGATCGCGGTGTGCACCTCCACCGAAAGGTCCTCGAAGCCGGCGTCGAGGAGCAGGTTGCGGTAGCGGCGTGCCGCTCGCGGGCTCGGTACGACGTCGGCCCTGGCGTGGACGATGGTGCGCGTGAGGGCAGAGTCGTCAGAGTCGATCACGAAGGTGTCCCAATCCTGGCCCATGAGAACAACGCGGCCTCCAGGAGCCAGCACCCGCGTGGCCTCGGCGAGAGCCCGCGCCGGGTCGTCGAGCGCGTGATACACCTTGTCGGCCCGGTAGCCCACGACCTCGCCGTCCTCGAGCGGCAAGGCATAGGCGCCGCCGAGGCGGACATCCAGGTCAGGGCGGCGGCGCTTCGCCACCGTCACCATCTGTTCGCTCACGTCGACTCCGATCGCCCGAGCGCCGCCGTCGCTCATCTCGGCGACCGCGCGCCCGGTACCGCAACCGACGTCCACTACGGCGGCACCCGGCGCCGGCCTGAGAAGCTCGTACGAGCGGGCTCGCAGCCGCGCGACACCCGGAAGAGAATCGGCCGCATCAAGCATCTTGATCAGGGACTCGACGGAATCGTTTATGGTGCTCGTCGCACCGTCTTCGGACATGGGGCGAGCATGCGCCTTCAAGTCGACTTGAAGTCAAGCGCCGGACAGCAGGCATGACAGGTCCCCTGGCGAGGAAGGCCGGCCTTGGTACCGGCCACAGTGAAGCCCATGTAGTCCTGGATATCGCCTACCGACCTGGCGAGGTCACGGGACTCCGGCTCCCGATATCGGCCACTCAACCAGTCGGCATGTCTGTCGATGGCTTGGCGGTGCGCTTCCACTGCAACAGGTAGTACATCCGGTCACCCTGGATCCGGAACTTCGCCACCGCGATGCCATCCCGGTCGTTGACCTTCTTGCCCGGCTCCCGCACCTCGTTACGACCCAGTAGCACCGCACCGAAGTAGTAGCTCTTCGGCTTCACCATCACATGCCCGGCGTCGCTGGGGCTGAGTTCTCGTCGCATCACGACGACCATCGACCGCTCGCCTATGGCGGATCGTCCCGCATTCTGCGTTCCAGGAACAGCACGTCACGCCAGACGCCATGATGCCGGCCGATGCGCTCGCGCGTGCCGACGACGCGAAACCCGCAGGCTTGGTGCAGCAGCAGGCTGGGACCGTTCTCGGGGAAGATGCCGGTCTGGATGGTCCATACCCCGGCGGTCTCGCTCGCGTCGATGAAGGCGTTGAGCAGGTCACGGCCGATACCACGCCCACGGCAGGACGGATCGACATAAATGCTGTGCTCGACCACTCCGGCGTAGACGGACCTGTTCGACACACGCGAGGCCGCGATCCAGCCCACGACATGGTCGGTGTCCGGGTCGACGGCGACATAGCGAAGCCGGCGGCGCTTGCCCTGGTCGAAGTGGTTCCAGGTGGGGGCGGTGGTCTCGAAGCTGGCGTTCCCCGTGTCGAGCCCGGCCTGGTAGATGGCCAGGACCCGGGCGGCGTCCGCCTCGCGCATGGGGCGAATGGTGATACCCGGCGAGGAGGCCGAGCTCGTCCGTACAGCTCCCTCGGACGGTCTGGTCGCCTCCTCGTAGCCCACCCCGCCGAAGGTGTCCGCTGCGCAGTCAGAGACCGACTCGCCGGAGAGCGCGGCGCTCGTCAGATCCGAGCAGTCGTGCACGGCCTCATCGTGTGCCATCGCGTGGTCCTTACTCGCAGGTGGGGGTCACCGGGGCGGGACGGCCCATCACCACGTCCGCGGCGGTGGGAAAGCAACGTACGCAGGTCTCGTTGATGCGGTACAGACTCGCGGTGCCGCGTCGCTCCACCAACACGAACCGCACTTCGGCCAGAATCTTCAGATGGTGGGACACCGTCGACTGGCCTATGTGCACGGCTTGGACGATCTCCCCCACCGTCAGCGGCTCCCGGTGCCGGGCCAACAGCGACACGATCTGGATGCGAGTGGCGTCGGCCAGGGCCTTGAACCAGCCCGCGTACTCCTCTGCCGAGTCCCGTTCGAGAGGGACGACATCTCTGTTCATCTTTCATCGACGATAGTAGATGAAGTACCCCTAGAGAAGCCCTTGCCGTCCATCGCCACAAGGAGTGCGGTCGCGATCCGAGGAGTAGGATGTTTTGAAGTTCATCTAATTTGACAGCGCTCTAACCACTGCGGCACACTTGAGTTGCTTAGACAGACTTCGAAACAGTCCCGGCACGACCGGCTGGGATCGGCATACACGATCATACGGAGAGGCGATCATGAGTGACGGATGCTGCGGCCCGGTGACCCTGGATATCGAGCCCTTCCCCTCCAAGGCCGATTCGCATGCCCTGCCCATCGTGGTGATAGGCGCGGGACCGGTCGGGCTGGCCGCCGCCGCTCATCTCGCCGAGCGCGACCTGGACTTCCTGGTGCTGGAGGCCGGAGGTCAGGTCGGCGCCTCGGTGGCCCAGTGGGGGCATGTGCGCGTGTTCAGTCCCTGGCGGTACAACATCGACGCCGCCGCCCGCCGTCTTCTCGAAACGAGCGGCTGGACGGCCCCGGACCCCGACTGGCTCCCGACCGGCGCCGAGCTGATCGAGAACTACCTCACCCCGCTCGCCGCCCATCCCGCGATCGCGCCCAAACTCCGGCTCGGCACGAAGGTCACGGCGATCAGCCGCCTCGGGTACGACCGGGTGCGCACCAAGGGACGCGAGCAGGCGCCGTTCCTCATCCGTCTGGACGGTGGAGAGGAGGTGCAGGCGAAGGCGGTCATCGATGCCTCCGGCACCTATGCCACCCCGAACGCCCTGGGAGCGAGCGGTCTGCCCGCTCACGGTGAGCCCGAGGCGGTCACGCTCGTCGACCACGCGCTGCCCGACGTGCTGGGCGCCGACCGCGGCGCCTACGAGGGCCGTCGCGTCCTGGTCGTCGGCGCCGGTCACTCCGCCGCAACCACGCTGCTCGCCCTGGCCGAGCTCAAGGACACGCCGATCACGTGGGCCATCCGGGCAGGCAGCGCCGCGCGCACCTACGGCGGAGGCGACGCCGACGCGCTGCCGGCGCGCGGCGCGCTGGGCACGCGCCTGCACGCCCTGGTCGAGTCGGGACGCATCGATCTGGTCACCGGCTTCTACACCCACCGCATCACGGTCACCGATGACGGGCTGGAGGTGATCAGCCGTGACCCCTCCCGGGCGGAGCGGTCCATCACCGCCGACCGCATGGTGTCGGCCACCGGCTACCGTCCCGATCACTCCATCGCCGGCGAGCTGCGGCTGGACCTGGACCCGATCCTCGGCTCCACCCGCGCGTTGGCGCCGCTCATCGACCCCAATCAGCACTCCTGTGGCACCGTGCCGGCTCATGGCGTGGACGAGCTGGCCCACCCCGAGACCGGTTACTACACGGTGGGCGTCAAGAGCTACGGCCGCGCCCCCACCTTCCTGATGGCCACCGGCTACGAGCAGGTCCGCTCCGTGGTGGCGGCGCTCGCCGGAGACTGGGAGGCGGCCCGCGACGTCCAGCTCGACCTTCCCGAGACGGGCGTGTGCTCCTCCAACCTCGCCGAGGCGCAGGAAGCGCGCGTGGGCCTGGCGACGGGCGTCAGCGGAGGGCTCCTCGCCAACCCGCTGTCACTGGTGAGCGTCGACTCCGGTGGCGGCTGCTGCGGCTGACCGGGGCGCCAGGATTCCGGAGTGAGTTCTGTTCCACCGATCGCCGCCTCGGAGAACCGGAGCGGCGATCGGCCTCGGGTCCGCCACGGCCGGCGGATCGTCGCCGCCCTGGCCGTGACCCAGACCATCGGCTACGGCGTCCTCTACTACGCCTTCTCGGTGTTCCTCACACCCATGCGACGCGACCTGCACGCCGGCGCCCCGCAGGTCGCCACGGCGCTCACCCTGGCGGTCCTGACGAGCGCCCTGTGCGCGCCGCTGGTCGGACGGTGGGTCGACGCACGAGGCGCCCGTGTCCTGATGACCGCAGGGTCGGTGCTCGGCACGCTGGCCCTGCTGGCCTGGTCGCGCGTGGAGAACCTGCCGCAGCTCTACGGCGTGTTCGTGGCCGTGGGGCTCGCCTCGGCCATGGTCCTGTACGAGCCGGCGTTCGCCGTCGTGATCGGCTGGTTCGACGCGCGCCGGCGGGCCGGGGCGCTGCTGGCCGTCACGATCGTCGCCGGGTTCGCCTCCTCGATCTTCCTGCCGCTGTCGGGCCTGCTGGTCGACCGATACGGCTGGCGCCACGCCGCGGTCGTCCTGGCCCTGCTGTACGGAGCCGCCGCGGTTCCGCTGCACGCCCTGGTCCTGCGCCGCCGCGGCCGCTCGCGCTCCGAAGCCGCGGCGTCCGATGCGGAGTCCGAGCGGGCCGCCGTGGCACGCGCCGCAGTACGCGAGCGGTCCTTCTGGCTGCTGGTCACCGCCTTCACCGCGCACGCCGCCGCGGTCGCCACGGTCGCCGTGCTGCTGATCAGTTATCTCATCCGCCTCGGTCATCCCCCCGTCTTCGCCGCCGGGATCGCCGGGCTGCTCGGGGTGCTCTCGGTGACCGGACGGCTGGTCACCACCCGCCTGCAGCGTCGCGTGGGCATCGCCGTCGTGGCCGCCGTCATCCTCGCCGTCCAAGGCGTGGCGGCGCTCCTGCTGCCGGTGGTCGGGCGCGGCGCGGTGGGAGCGGTCGGCTGCGTGCTGGCGTTCGGGATGGGCTTCGGCGTCGCGGCCGTCACCCAGCCGCACCTGCTCGCGGAACGGTACGGCACCACCGCCTACGCCACGCTGGCAGGGCGCATCGCGTTCTTCTCGATGACCGCGAGAGCCGGCGCGCCGCTGGGCGCCGCCGCCCTGGCGCAGATCGTCGGGTACGGGGCCGTGATGGGCGTGGTCGCCGCCGCCTGCGCGGCGGGGGCGACCGCGCTCGTCGCCTACCACCGCGCGTCACGCGGATAGCGTCGAAGCTCAGACCGCGCCGGAGCCGAGCTCGGCGATCAGCTGTCCTATCCGCGCCCGGATCTCATCCCGGATGCGGCGGACGGTGTGGAGGTCCTTGCCGGCGGGGTCGTCCAACTGCCAGTCCTCATAGCGCTTACCCGGAAAGATCGGGCAGGCGTCACCGCAGCCCATGGTGATGACGACATCGGAGCTCTGGACGGCCTCGGGGGTGAGGACCTTGGGCTGCTCGCCGGCGATGTCGATGCCGACCTCGGCCATGACCTCGACGGCCAGCGGATTGATGGACTCAGCCGGCATGGACCCGGCGGACCGTACCTCGATCCGGTCCCCCGCGAGGTGGTTCAGCCATCCGGCGGCCATCTGGGAGCGCCCGGCGTTGTGGACGCAGACGAGCAGAACGCGGGGCTTGGCGGCGAACAATGAGCGACCTTCCTTGGCCCCAGACAGGACCGAATTCAGTCATAGAAGATTGACTCAATGATTATTGAGCTTCTATCGTACCGTCAACGGCGGCGGAGCCTCCACCGGCACCGCCCGGAAGGAACCCAGCGCGCCGTGTCCCCTGGGGCACCGTCGAAGACGTCACCGGACACCGCTGACGCGGAGCAGAAAGAGGCCCACATGACCGCCGAGCCCGCCGCCATCGAGGCCGGCCTGGTAAGAAGGCTGTCCACCCTGGATCGCTTCCTGCCGGCGTGGATCATCGCCGCCATGGCCGCCGGGCTCGGGCTGGGAAGGGTGGTCCCCGGGCTTGGCGACGCGCTGAGCAGGGTCGAGATCGGCGGGGTGTCGCTGCCGATCGGCCTCGGCCTACTGGTCATGATGTACCCGGTGCTGGCGAAGGTCCGCTATGACCGGCTGGACACCGTCACCGGCGACCGGCGCCTCATGGTCACCTCGCTGGTGCTCAACTGGCTCGCCGGTCCGCTGGTGATGTTCGCACTGGCCTGGGTCTTCCTGCCCGACCTGCCGGAGTACCGCACCGGGTTGATCATCGTGGGTCTCGCTCGCTGCATCGCCATGGTCATCATCTGGAACGACCTGGCCTGTGGCGATCGCGAGGCCGCCGCCGTCCTCGTCGCGCTGAACTCGGTCTTCCAGGTGCTCGCCTTCGGCCTGCTCGGCTGGTTCTACCTCGGCATCCTGCCCGGATGGCTCGGCCTTCCCACCGACGACCTGCGGTTCTCGGTCGTGAAGATCGTCGTCAATGTGCTGATCTTCCTTGGGATCCCCCTCCTGGCCGGCTACCTCACCCGCCGGACCGGGGAGAAGGTCAAGGGCCGCCACTGGTACGAGACCGCCTTCCTGCCCAGGATCGGCCCTGCCGCCCTGTACGGCCTGCTGTTCACCATCGTCATTCTGTTCGCCCTCCAGGGGAACACGATCACCGCCCGGCCGGGTGACGTGGCCCGCATCGCGCTGCCACTGCTGGCGTACTTCGCCGTGATGTGGGGCGGCTCGTTCGCGGTGGGCCGGGCGATCGGGCTGCCCTACGACCGCACCGCCACGCTGGCCTTCACCGCGGCGGGCAACAACTTCGAGCTGGCGATCGCGGTCGCCATCGCCACCTTCGGCGTCACCTCGGGCCAGGCCCTTTCAGGTGTCGTCGGCCCGCTGATCGAGGTTCCCGTCCTGGTCGCCCTGGTCTATGTCTCTCTCGCCATGCGCAGGAGGTTTCCGGCAACGGCGACCCGGCCGGGATGAGGGCCCCTCGACGGTCCGCGCCTGAGCAAGGCACGAAGTTGCCCGGCAGGATGCTGCCTGGGTGGATCACTTTCATGATCCGGCGCTGAACATCAGAGTGTTCCCCGTGAGCGGCCCATCGCGATGGGAGAGACGTCATGGTGGAGCAGGAGGGCGCTGTGCCCGGAGAAGGCGACGGTGTCACGCGCCGAGGTGTCCTGCGCGGCGCGATACTCGCGAGCGCCGGCACGGCCGCGGGCGGGGTGTCGGGCATTGTCCCTTTCACGGGTCAAGCGGCATACGCGGCGGCGCCGGTGACCGCAGGTTCGGGTGGGACCTCCATGCCGGACTTCAGTGAGGGTTCGGCCGCGCTGACGCCGGACAAGGTGGTGCACAGCGCGTGCCAGTTCTGCAACAGCAACTGCAGGCTCGAAGTATCACTCAAGCTCGGCCGGGTCCTGGAGGTCCGAGGCGAGCACAAGGACCCCGTGCAGGACGGCAACCTGTGCGTCAAGGCCCCCATGATGACCGAGCTCGTCTACAACCCTCTGCGGCTCACCACGCCGCTGCGGCGCGTCTCGGGACGCAAGGGTGACCCCGACAGCCGCTTCGAGCCCATCTCGTGGGACGACGCGCTGGACGTCATCGCCCGGCGCTGGCTGGCGCTCCGCGATGCCGGAGAAGCCCGCGCCATCGCCAACCGGACCACCGGCCGACTGCCCCGCGGCACCGGATCGCTGGTCGGCCGCGTCTTCTCCCTGCTGGGCAGCCCCAACGACACCGATGTCGGCCCGGTCTGCAACGACGCCGGCGGCAACGCCCTGGCCACCACCTTCGGCCTGGGCAACTTCACCAACGGCTACGGCGTCGACGGAGCCACCGGCAAGGAGGACCTGGGGGCGGCGAAGTTCTTCCTCTTCCTCGGGACGAATCAAGGAGAGACCCACCCGGTCACCTTCGCCCACCTCCTCCGCGGCAGAAAGCGCACCGGCGCCAAGCTCGTCGTCGTCGACCCTCGGCACACGCCCACGAGCGTGCACGCGGACCAGTGGATAGCGCCGAAGCCGCACACCGATTTCGCGCTCGTCCTGGGCATGCTGCACCACATCGTGACCAAGGACCTCTACGACAAGGCGTTCGTGGCACGCTGGGTGCTGGGCTTCGAGGATCTGCGCAAGCATCTGGAGGCCGAGGCGTACACTCCGGACTGGGCCGCGGGCGTCACCGGGGTGCCGGCCGCGACGATCCGGCGGCTGGCCGTGGACTACGCCACCGCGCGCCCGGCCGCCATCTTCTGCAATGCCGGCATCTCCCATCAGCTCGGCGCCTTCGACACCTACCGGACGCTCACGATGCTGGCCGCGATCACCGGCAACATCGGCGTTCCAGGCGGCGGCTGCAACTTCATGCACAACACCTGGCCCGGCGGCCTCGACCTCCCGGCACTGAAGGTCACTCCCCCCGAGCGCGGACCGGCTCTGCCCGTCGGCCCGGACGCCTTCGCCGAGTCGATCCTCAACGGCAAGCCCTACCGCCTCAAGGCCGTGATGACCGAGGGCAACCCGCTGATCAGCTCGGCGAACACCGGCAAGGTACGGGAGGCGTTCGCGAAGCTCGACTTCTACGTCTATACCGGCCTGTTCATGGAGGAGGCGGCGTACTACGCCGACATCATCCTGCCCGTCTGCAGCGGCCTGGAATTCGAGGGTGTGTACATGCGCCGCGACGACCGGGCCATCCGATGGCAGGACGCCGCCGTGGAACGCGTCGGCGACTCGTGGTCCGACACGGAGATCTGGATCGGCCTCGCGCACGCCCTGGGCCGCAACGACCGCCGGCGTCCCAGCTCGTACTGGACCGACGCCTTCCCGCTGGAGTGGAAGAGCTATCCGAAGCTCTGGGACACCTTCGTGGCCAACACCCCGGGCATGGGCGGCATGACCCGCGAGCGCCTCCGGGCGCGCACCGAACCGCTGCGCTGGCCGTGCCCCACGACGGACCATCCCGGTGTCAGCACGCTCTACTTGGACCACCCGAGCTGGTACAAGGCCGCCGAGGCGCTCGACCCCGCCAACCGCGGCAAGAGGTTCCTGACCCCCAGCGGGAAGATCGAGATCACCACCCCGGACCTCGAGCGCAGGCTCGCGCCGAGCGGCCATCACGCGCTGCCGACCTTCTACACCCATCCCGAGGTCACCGGCGCGCACCCGACCATCGCCTACGAGGACCGGTACATCTCCAACCCCATCAACCCGCAGGCGCTGACCCAGCCGGTGCGGCTCGGCGTGCCGGGCTCCAGCGCCGTCCACCGGAGGTTCCCGCTGATGGGAATGACCGGTCGGCCGAGCGTCGTGCACTTCGCCTCGGTGACCCACTGGACCCCGACCGGCGAGCGGCTCAACGGCGTCCGCCTGGTGCAGATCCACCCGAGCACCGCCCAGAAGCTGGGGATCGCGCAAGGCGACACCGTCGTGGTCGAGAGCCCGCGCGGCGCGGTGACCGGCACCGCGCTGCTCGACGCCGGCATTCGTACCGACACCATCTACCTGCCCAACACCTTCGGCCCCGCCCAGCGGGTCGGCGACCTGTACGACGATCCGCGGTACGAACCGGCGAACATGCTGGTCGACGACGGGTTGTACGACAACCTCTCCGGCCAGCAGGCGTACAAGTGCTTCGCGTGCAGCGTCCGGAAGAAGTGACCGGCGGGCCGTCCTGACGACCGTTGACAGCGCTCCATTCACTCAACCAGAATTGAGTGAATGGAGCGCGACGGACCACTTTCCATCACGGCGAGGGCTCGTGTCCACGCCGCTCTCGGTGATCCGATCCGCCTGTCGATCATGGACATGCTCGCGCTCGGTGACGCCTCACCCCGGGAGATCGGCGACGCACTCGGGCTGCCCAGCAATCTGCTGGCCCACCATCTCAAGACGCTCCAGGACGTCGGCCTGGTGGAGCGGACGCGGTCGGAGGCCGACCGTCGCCGCACCTACCTCCGGATGGTCCCAGGCACGCTCTCCGGTCTGACGCCCGTCACCGTGCGGCAGGCGCCGCGGGTGGTCTTCGTCTGCGCCCACAATTCCGCCCGTTCACAGCTGGCCGCGGCGCTGTGGGCCGACGGCAGCGACGTTCCGGTGGCCTCCGCCGGCACCCGACCGGCGGCGCGAGTGCATCCTTGCGCCGTGGCGACGGCGCGCGATCATGGCCTGACGCTGGAAGGCGCCCGGCCAAGGCGCGTCGACGAGGTCGTCCGCCCGGACGACCTCGTCGTGGCGGTGTGCGACCAGGCCCACGAAGGACTCGCCGGCACCGACCACCTGCACTGGTCGGTACCGGATCCGGTGAGCCGCGAGACCGGAGAGGCTTTCGAGCGGGCCTTCCACGAGCTCGCCGACCGGGTGTCCCGGCTGTCCGCGGCCGTTCGGCCACCCGGCGAGGCGACGGGCTGACCGTCACATCGAAGCGGATACCTCACATGGCCGTGAGCCACATGGCCGTGAGCCACATGGCCGTGAGCCACATGGCCGTGAGCCCGGTCAGGCCGCGATGTCCCATCCGGCTCCGGGAATCAGCGGGGGGAGGGGCGAGTCGTCCCAGCCGGCGGGTATGCCCGCCCCGGCCGGGTGGACGGTGCCCGGCTCGGCGGCGTCAGGCCTCGCAGGCACGAGAATGTACGGTTCGCGCGGCATTTCTTCCTTCCTATCGTTCTCGGTCAGCGATTTCTCGCGGGAACAGGCGCTTCGCCGAGACGGTGCGCGCGCACCTCGGCGAGGAAGCCGGCGGCGTAAGGGCGAAGATCCGGTTCCTCGATCGAGCCGAACACCTCCAGCCGCAGGGCCGGTCCGCGGCGCGGCCGGCCATCGTCACCGGCGGCGTAGGACAGCACGAACGACGGATCGGTGAGCGCGCTCAAGCGCACGATCCGATCGGCCTGGTCGGAACCGGAGCCCGGGTCGACCAGATGCGAGGGGACGGCGACGAAGCCCAGCCGACTCTTGAAGCCGAACAGGCCGGGCTTCACCATGTGGCCGTACAGGTTGGGGTCGCTCCCGAGGCTCACCCAGCCGAAGCCGCGCCGGCGGGCCTCCTCGATGACCCTCATGTACAGCAGACGAGGCAGCCCGGCGGAGCGGTGCCGCGGCGTCACCGCCGAGAAACGCGCCCGCACCTCGTCCTTCGGCCGGGACTGGAGGTTGAGGCAGGCGCCGGCCAGGTCGTCGCCGTCCCACGCGCAGACGGCGAAATAGTCGTCGGCCGCGGCGAGGATACGGTCCTTGTTGGTACTGGCCCCGGCCCAGCCGTGGCGCATCTTGCCGACCTCGTTCTCGTACAGCGGGAGGAACGCGTCGAGCAGCGCCGCCGAGACCGGACGGACCTCGAAGCGCACGCCGTTGTTCGCGACCCTGCGGCGCGCGGCGAAGACGTTGCGCCTGTCCTTGCTCGGCAACCGGGCCAGGAACGCCTCCTCGGTCCCGGCCGTGGCCGCCCGCCACACCAGGACCTGCGGTTTGGGGAAGAATCCCGCGCGCGCCAGGTCCGGCCACCCGTCCATCGGCGGGTCCTGCACGCGCACGACGTCGACCTCGCCTCCGAGGACGGACCAGTCCCCGTTGAGCGCCTCGTCGGGGGTGACGATCGCCATCGGCACGCCGAAGGCCGTCTTCCGGATCACCGATCCTCACGTCCCATCTCAGCCGGGAGCACCGCCGAGAGCGCCGCTCCCGGGGAGTCGAGCAACCGCGCCAGGCGGTCGAGCGCCGTTGCGACCGTGCTGTAGTAGACCCACGTTCCGCGCCGGTCCGCGGTGATGAGACCGGCGGCCCGGAGCACCTTCAGGTGGTAGGAGATCGTCGGGGACGACAGGTCGAAGTCCTCGGACATGTCGCAGACGCAGACCTCCCGGTCGGGATGGGAGGCGATCAGCGAGAGCAGCCTGAGCCGCACCGGATCACCCAGCGCCTTGAACATCGGCGCCAGGTCTCCCGCCACGGAGGTGTCGAGCACTCCGCGCGTCAGTGGCGCGTACCCGTCGGACGCGGCCGATTCCATCGCCTCAGCTCCCGGCTCGCATGTCGTCATCTCCGCGAACACTCACACCGGTCCCGCGCCGGAACATCGTCAGCCGTCCCGGCTCGTCGTGGCCGTCTCCAGCGCACGGCCGGACGCGGAGTCCGGTGGGACCGGCGCTTCGGTGGGTCCGGCAGGCGCGGAGCCGTCCGCCAGGGCGCGGAACCGGCGCAGCCGCAGGCTGTTGGTGAGGACGAAGACGCTGGAGGCGGCCATCGCGGCACCGGCGATCATCGGGTTCAGCAGGCCCAGCACCGCGAGCGGGACGGCGGCGACGTTGTAGGCGAAGGCCCAGAAGAGGTTGCCCTTGATCGTCGCGAGCGTCCGCCGGGACAGCCGCACCGCGTCGGCGGCCGCACGCAGGTCGGCGCGGACGAGGGTGATGTCCCCGGCCTCGATGGCGGCGTCCGTCCCCGTGCCCATGGCGATGCCCAGGTCGGCCTGGGCGAGGGCGGCGGCGTCGTTCACGCCATCGCCCACCATGGCGACGACCCGCCCTTCCTGCTGCAATCGCTTGATGACCTCCACCTTGCCGGCCGGCATGACCTCGGCCTGGACCTCGGTGATCCCCACCCGTCCGGCGACGGCCTCGGCGGCACGCGTGTTGTCCCCGGTGAGCAGGATCGGCCGCAGACGGAGTCGCCGCATCGCCTCCACGGCGTCGGCGCTGGTCGGCTTGACGGTGTCGGCGACGACCACGAGGCCCCGAACCTCCGCGTCCCAGGAGACCAGGACCGGGGTCATGCCGCGGCGCTCCGCCTCGTCGTGCGCCTGACGCAACTCGGGCGGCAGCGGGGCGGCGGCGTCCGGCCATGTGGCGCGGCCGACGCGTACCTGCACGCCGTTGACCTCGCCGGAGACTCCCCGGCCGGGGTTGCCCTCGAACGCCGAGACGGCCGGCAGCTCGCCGAGGCGCTCTCGCGCGCCGGCGGCGATGGCCTTGGCGATCGGATGCTCGGAGGCGTCCTCCAGTGCGCCGGCGAAGGTGAGGATCTGGTCCTCGTCCTCTCCGGCGCGCGGCACGACGTCGACGAGCCGCATCGCTCCGGCGGTGACGGTGCCCGTCTTGTCCAGGACGATGGTGTCGATCCGCCGGGTCGACTCCAGGATCTCGGGTCCGCGGATGAGGATGCCGAGCTGGGCGCCGCGTCCGGTCCCGACCAGCAGCGCGGTCGGGGTGGCCAGGCCGAGCGCGCACGGGCAGGCGACGACCAGCACGGCGACGGCGGCGGTCAGCGCGGCCGCGACGTCCAGGCCGTTGCCGAGCCAGAACCCGAACGTGGCGGCGGCGATCGTCACGACGACGGGGACGAAGACCGCGGCGACCCGGTCGGCGAGGCGCTGCACGGGGGCCTTGCCTGCCTGTGCGTCGGTGACGAGGCGGGACATCTGGGCGAGCTGGGTGTCGGCGCCGACGCGGGTGGCGCGGACGATCAGTCGTCCGCTGGTGTTGACGGTGGCCCCGACGACGGCCGACTCCGGTCCCACCTCGACCGGCACGCTTTCTCCGGTGAGCATGGAGACGTCCACGGCCGAGGTGCCCTGGACCACGACGCCGTCGGTGGCGATCTTCTCCCCTGGCCGGACCGAGAAGATCTCTCCGACGGCCAGCCGGTCCACCGGGACGCGCACCTCGTTGCCGTTCCTCAGGACCGCGACGTCCTTGGCGCCGAGCCGCAGCAGGGCACGCAGCGCCGCTCCCGCCCGGCGCTTGGAGCGGTGCTCGGCGTAGCGTCCCGCGAGGATGAAGACCGTGAGGCTCGCGGCGACCTCGAGGTAGATGTGGTGCAGTCCCTCGCCGGACACCGGTCGCATCACGAACGGCATCCGCATGCCGGGGAGCCCGGCGTATCCGAAGAAGAGCGCGTAGAGCGACCAGCCGAACGCCGCGATGACACCGAGCGACACCAGCGTGTCCATGGTGGCCGAGGCGTGCCGCAGGTTCTTCCACGCGGCACGGTGGAACGGCCACGCGCCCCACACCGCCACGGGCGCCGCGAGGGTCAGCGACAACCACTGCCAGTACGTGAACTGCAGCGGTGTGATCATCGCCATGGCCACGACCGGGACCGCGAGCGCGGTGGAGATCAGGAGCCGGCGTCGCATGACGGCGAGCGCCGCGTCGCCGGTGTCCTCCGCGTCCTCACGCTCGTCTGTGCCCTGCTCGGCGACGGGTTCGGGCTCCGGCAGCGCCGCCGTGTATCCGAGCCGCTCCACCACGGCGATCAGCTCCCCGACCGACACGCCCGGGTCGTGGACGACGTGCGCCTGCTCGATGGCGAGGTTGACCTCGGCCTGAACACCATCCATGCGGTTGAGCTTGCGCTCGATGCGCGCCGAGCACGAGCCGCACGTCATGCCACCGATCAACAGGGTGACCTCGGAGCGGTTCGCGATCGGCAGAGCTGATGCGGACACTGGTTCGTCTCCTTCCGACCGCGCCTAGAACTCCACCGGCGGCACGACGGTCCCGAGCGCGTACGACAGTGCGAAGACCACCGCGAGCGCCACCAGGAAGCCGGCCAGCTTGGTGCGGGGTTTCACGCGAGGGTCCCGGCGAAGCGGTATCCGCTGCTCTCGACCGCGCCCCGCACGGTCTCCTCGGGCAGGGGAGCATCCGAGCCGAGCCGCATCCGGCCGCTCTTGGGATCGATCTCGATCACCTCGACGCCGGGGATGGCGACGTCCACGGCGTTCCTGACGCGTTTCGCGCATCCCCCGCAGGTCATGCCTTCCACCGCGTACGTAGCGACAACGCTCACAACTGGTCCTTTCAGCCGGATGGCCCGGCGATGCTCGGTGCGATGGCGTCAATGGCGTCAATGGCGGGCGGCGCCGACGTTGGCTCGCGCCGCCTCGGTCAGGAACGCCCGGATCCGGGCCAGTGCCTCGCCGATCACCTGCGGGCTGTCCACGTAGGAGATCCGGACGTGGTCGGGTGCGCCGAAGTCGGCGCCCGGGACGACGGCGACCCGGGCCGCGCTCAGCAGATGACGGGCGAAGTCGGCGGCGCTGCGGATCGTCTCGCCCTGCCAGGCGAGGCCGTAGGTGCCGCTCACCTCGGCGAAGGCGAAGAACGCGCCCAGGGGTTCGACGTCGAGGCGGAGGCCGGGCAGTCCGGCGAGCCCCGCGCACAGGGCTCGCCTGCGCCCGTCGAGCTCCGCCCTGCGGGCGTCCAGCTCGGCGGCCGGCTCGTCCAGCAGGACCGCGAGGGCGGCATGCTGGGAGATGGTCGAGGCGGCCGACGTCGTGTGCCCCTGCAGGGCGGCCATGGCCGAGATGACCGGCTTCGGACCGGCGGCGTACCCGACCCGCCAGCCGGTCATCGCGAAGGTCTTCGACAGGCCGCCGACCGTGACGGTGGCGGCGCGCACCTCGGGGCCGAGGGACGCCGTGGCGGCGAACAGGCCCTCCTGGTAGACCAGGTCGCCGTAGACCTCGTCGCTGACGATGGTGAGCCCGGCGCCCAGCGCCACCTCGGCCAGGGCCGCCAGCTCCCGCCGGTCGTAGACGACTCCGGTGGGATTGGAGGGGCTGTTCACCAGCAGGACCTTCGTCCGCGGGGTGATGCGCTCGGCGACGGCTCGGGGGGTCATCTTGAATCCCGTGCCGGGTCCCGTCGGGAGGATGACCGGTGTGCCGCCGGCGAGGGTCACCATGTGCGGGAAGCTCACCCAGTACGGGGCCTGGATGATCACTTCGTCCCCGGGATCCAGCAGCGCGACGAAGGCGTTCGCGAGTGCCTGCTTGGCGCCGTTGGTGATGATGATCTCCTCACCGGCATAGGGCGCCCGCCACGCGCGCGTCAGCCGTTCCGCCACGGCCTGCCGCAGTGGCGGGATGCCGGCGACGGCGGTGTACCGGGTCCGGCCGTCGGTGATGGCGGTGATCCCGCCGTCGGACGCCTCCCGCGGAGTGGGGAACGCCAGTTCGCCACTGGTGAGGTTGATGACGTCGACGCCTTCCGCGGCGAGTTGTTTGGCGTGCGCGTCGAGCGCCGCGGTGCTGGAGGGCGGCAGCTGTGCCGCACGGCGACTGAGCATGGTCTCCCCTACTTGGCCCGCACGTCGAACCGCATCGTGGCCGGCGCCCCCGACCCGCGGTTCACCTGGACGCTGACGATCCAATAGCCGGTCATGCCCAGGACGAGCTTGGACTCGTAGGTCTCGCCCTTCCTGGTCGCCACGTGCTCACCGCCGCGCATGTTCATGCTCGGCATGTCGTAGCCGACCTTGACGGTCGCGTCGGTGACGGGGGCGCCCGAGGAGTCGTGGATGGTGACCTGCCCGGTGGCCGCCGTGCCGCCCTTCGCCGGGCACGGGTCGGTCGTGAACCGCACGGTGAGCCCGGCGCTCTGCTTCTCGGTCTGGCATGCCGCCGGCGAGGAGTTGCCATCGGCCCTGCTCTGCGCGCAACCTGCCACGGCGGTCACCGCGATGATCGCGGCCGCCGCGGCTCGAAGTGAGCGCCTGCTCATCGGCTTCCTCCTGGTACGTGGCGTGCTATCCGCAGCACGACTTCTTGGCGGTGGCCGCGGCCTTCTCCTCGGTGGCGGGCTTGGGACCGCAGCAGGAGCTCTTCGCGGCGGGAGCCTCGGTCTCGGTCGCGGCGGTCTTCGGGCCACAGCACGAGCTCTTGGTCTCGGCCTGGACGACGGGCAGCGGCTCGTTCTGGGCGGCGGACCAGAAGAGCTGGCTGACGCTCGGCTCGGTGACGGACATGGGTCACTTCCTTCCAGCGGGTAGGGCGATTTCTCCGGTCTGGACCTTGCAGAGCTCGGCGAGCCGGCCATCACCCGTGAGGAGTTCCACGGGTCTGCCGCTCTCGACGATCCGGCCGTCTTCCAGGACGAAGACGCGGTCCAGGTCTTCGACGAGGGCCAGCCAGTGCGCGACGACCACCGCGGTGCGGCCTTCCAGCAGCCGCCGGATGGCGGCCAGGACGGTCCGCTGGCGGGCGGGGTCGACGCTGGAGACGGCCTCGTCAAGAATGATCACTCGAGGGTCGGCCAGCATGGCGCGGGCGAGGGCGACGAGCTGGCGCTCCCCGACCGACAGCCGCGCACCGCGCTCGCCCACCCTGGTCTGATAGCCCTTGCTCAGCTCGCCGATCACCTCGTCGGCGCCCACGGCGCGGGCGGCCTGGACGACCTGCTCGTCGGTGGCGTCCGGCCTGCCGAACCGGATGTTCTCCTCGACGGTGCCGTCGAAGAGCTGTGCCTCCTGGCTCACGAGCAGGACCTGGCCGCGCACGGAGGACTTGGTCGCCTGGGAGATGTCGTGGCCGTCGATGCGGATCGTGCCGGAGGTGGGCGTGTAGAAGCGGACCAGCAACTGCATCAGCGTGCTCTTGCCGGCGCCGCTGGCGCCGACGATGCCGATGTGCTCGCCGGCCCGGGCCTCCAGTGCCACCTCGTGCAGCACCTCGACGCCGTCGGCGTAGGCGAAGCTCACCCCGTCGATCCGCAGGTGTCCCTGGACCTCGGGCAACGGGTCGCCGGTGTCCTCCTCCTCGGGCAGGTCGAGCACCTCGAGGACGCGGTGCGCCGACACCGCCATGTCGGAGGCCTGGCCGAGCTGGTTGGCCACGTCGCGGACCGGGTTCAGCATGCGCTTGGAGAACAGGGCGAACGCCGCCAGCGTGCCGGCGGCCAGAGCCGCGCCCTGGGCCATGCCCATCGACGCCATCATCGTGTTGGTGCCGAGCAGCATCCAGGTCATGGGCATCATGCCCGCGGCCAGGTCGAAGAAGAAGCCGGAGCCCAGGGCGTGCCCGTTGATGATCTGCAGCCCGCCGAAGAAGATCAGCAGGGCCAGGGCGATGTGGACGGTGAACCCCAGGTAGGAGGTGAGCCACAGCCGCTTGGTGGACAGCCTGTTGTGCACCTTGGTGTACCCGGCGGACCTGCTCTCCAGGTCGGCCATCATGCTGTCTTCCTGGCCGAAGGCGCGGATGTCCGCGAGCCCGTCGATGCGCTGGTTCAGGTAGCCCACCACGGAGTCCCACGATTCGCGCTGCCGCCGGGTGTCGGCCTTGAGATGACGCGTCCAGCGCAGCGCGATGAGCACCATGACGGGGATGACGATCAGCGTCGGCAGGGCGACCCCGGGGCTCAGGGCCAGCAGGAACACCGCGAACGCGACGAACCATACGGCGCTCTGGACGAGCTCCAGGCCGGTCTTGGTGATGTACCCGCGGAAGCGCTCGGCTTCGAACAGCACACGGGTGACCCAGGTGCCGCTGGCCTGGGACACGTGACGGGACAGCTGCAGGTTGTGCAGGCGCGCCACCAGGTCGTTCCGCAGGGTGACCGTGAGCCGCTCGTTCACCCGGATCATCGCGATGTTGTAGGTGATGCGGATGACGTTGTCCAGCACCGCCAGCACCACCAGGTTGATCGCGGTGCCCCAGACGGCGTCCATGTTCCCGGTGACGATGTGTCCCACGCCGACCATCACCGTGTACATCTGGGCGATGGTCATGATGGAGCTGAGGATGGTCACGACGGTGGCCACCGCGATCCATCCGACGTGCGGCCGCAGGTAGGGGAGGAAGCGCCTGACCGCGCGGCGGAGCGTCTGGTTGACCTCGACGTCGGTGAGGACCACGGGTTCGGCGGCCGTCTCAGTCATCGGCCTGACCTCCTTCCGGCAGGCCGGCGGGCGCCAGCGGCCGTTCCGCCGGTCGGTCGTCCTGTACGGCCCGTCGCACGGAGTCCGGCTCCGCCAGGACGCCGTTCTTGAGGGCGATCACCCGGTCGACGTAGCGGGTCACCGCGAGCTGCTGGGTGGCGATGATCAGCGTTCTGCCCTGGCGCACCCGCGTGATGGTCTCCAGCAGCTCCACTTCGGTCTCCGCGTCGAGGTTGGCCGTCGGGTTGTCCAGGAGCAGCACCGCCGGGTCGACCAGCAGGACGCGGGCCAGGCCGACGCGCTGCCTTTCCCCGGCGGACAGGTCGACCGCGTCGGCCGCCAGGGTGCGGTCCAGCGGGATGTGGCGCAGGCCCGCCGCCTCCGCCGCCTTGCTGACCTCGTCGGCGGTGGCGTCCGGCCGGGCGAAGCGGATGTTGTCCGCCAGGGTGCCTTCGAAGATCCACTGGCGCTGCGGCAGGCACACGACCTGCCGCCGGATGGACGCCAGGTCGTACTCGCGGGCGTCGGCGCCGTCGTACAGGACCAAGCCGGACTCGGGGTCGCGCAGGCGGGCCAGCACGTGGAGCAGCGTCGTCTTCCCACTGCCGGTGGGGCCGATGATCGCGACCGCCTCGGCGGGTTCGACCGTCACGCTCACCCCGTCGAGCACCTTGCGGTCACCGATCTCCACGACGATGCCGGCCGCGGAGACCGCGCCGGCGGGAGCGGGCATGGGCCGGCTGTCGGATCGTGGGTCGAGCACCGAGGGCGCCTCGATGATGCGCAGCAGCCGCTGGGCGATGACCACCGACCGGAAGACGCCGTTGGCGTGCATGGTCACCTGGTGCATGCTCATCTGGACCATCATGATCAGCGCGACCAGGGCGACCAGGCCGCCCACCGTGAGCGCGCCGTCGACGACCGCGCCGCCGCCCAGCCACAGGGCGATGGGGGTCGGGAGCGCCCCGATGACGTTGAGGATGGCCTCCCACCGGCTGTAGGTGGTCTTCATGCTGCCGCGGCGGGCGGAGAGCTCTTCGTTGATCTTCTGCAGCCGGCCGGAGGCGTCGTCCTCGCGGCCGAAGGACTTCACCACGCCGATGTTGGCCAGCGACTCCCCCACGCCGGACAACAGGTTGGTGAACTGTCCCTTCACGTCGACGAAGACCCGCTGGAGGCGCCCTTGGACGCTCAGGTTGCCCAGGATCACGATGGCGAGCGGGATGGAGGCGACCAGCGTGGTGCGGACGTCGATCAGGAGCGCGACCAGGTACATCACCACGGTGACCAGCGCCTGGTTGAGCAGCTCAAGCAGGCCGCCGTTGGTGAGGCCGCGCACGAAGACGGCATCGGAGATCAGGCGGGTCAGCGCCCGGCCGCCCGACGCCTCGGCCGTGTCGGCCGGCCCCAGCCTGAGCAGGCTCCGGAACAGGTCGTGCCGCAGGTCGTTGACCGCCTTGCTGGCGACGGTGAAGCGCATCTGCTTGCCGAGGTGGAGCAGAGCGGCGGAGGCCGCGCCGATGGCGAGGACACCGAGGGCGACGGCGAGCAGCAGTCCGGGGTCGCCGCCGAGAACGCCCGCGTCGATGGCCACCCGGATGATGAGCGGGATGGCGATGGTGCTCAGCAGCCCGGTCAGCATGGTGATCGTGGCCACGGTCATCGCCCGGCGGTAGCGGAGAGGGTAGCCGTAGATGAACCGCAGTGCGTGAAGCGACTGTTTCACTTGCCTCTTCCTTTCGGCCCGGGCCGTCGCACGTGCCTGGCGCGCGGCGCGGCCGTGCCGCTCGGGGCGCCGGCCGCGCCGCGCCTTCTCACACGGATCGGCCTCGGCCTAGTCGCAGCACGCACATGCGCAGCTGCATTCGGCGCCGTCTTCCGCGGCGTCTTCGATGCCGCTGGTCTCGCAGCAGCCCGAGCCGATCATGTCGTCCGCCATGACCCCTCCTCTCCGCTAATTTGATGATTCCAAGATTATCGAATCAGATCACCCGACCGCCGTCAAGGCGGAAGAAGGACCACGGGGCTCAGCAGCAGGACGTGTGCGGCTTGGTCACCGACGACTCGGCCCCGGCCATGGGTTCCACGCGTAGATCGAGCTGGTCGAGGATCCGCTCGAGGTCCCGGGTGACCTGGTCACGGCTCTCGCCGGCCAGGACGATGCGGCCGAAGGCGCCACCGCGGGCGTGGTTGATGCCGAGGACCGCCTCGCCGGGCTTGACGTCGATCTCGATGAGCGGCTCCACCGGCGACTCCAGCCCCTGGACCGCGTGCAGCGCCTCCTCGCGGTACCACAGCCTCCCCTCCTGTTCGAAGACGATGCTGTGATACCGGCCGACGGGCGCCTTCGGCGTCTCCGGCTCCGGCTGACGGCCCAGGGCGGCCTCCACCGCGACCAGGGTCGGCTCGTAGCCGGTGGTCGCGGCGATCAGCGCCACCCCCTGACCGCCGGAGACCCGGGGATTGACCTCCACGACCCTCGGCCCGGCGTCGGTCAGCATGAACTGCAGCAGGGCCACCCAGTCGTCCACCCCCAGCGCGGCGAGCGCGCGGCCGGTGAGGTCGGTCAGGCGCGCGAGCACCTCCTCGGCCAGGGTTCCGGGGAACCAGCCGCCCAGCTTCACGAACTTCGGCGGCGGCCCCACCTCGCCCTCGAACACGTAGAGGACCTTGGTCGCTCCTGCGGCCCGGCTGGCGAACACGCCGATCTCCGGCCCGACGAGGTACTCCTCCACCAGCGCGCTGTCACGGCCGCCGTCGAGGATGGCGCCGACGGCGGCGGCGACCTCCTCGGAGGTGGCGCAGTACATCAGGCCCGCCGCGCTGGAGGCGTCCCGCGGCTTGACCACGACCGGCAGGCCGATCTCCTTGGCCGCGGTCGTGCCCTCCTCCACGCTGCCGACCACCTCGTGCCGGGTGACGGCGATGCCGGCCTGCGACAGGCGCCGGTGGGTGGCCGCCTTGTCATTACAGTTCCGCGCCGCCTCGTAGGTGATCCCGCTGGACAGCCCGAGGCGATCGCGCAGCAGGCCGGCCAGCGGGACCAGCCGATCCACCTGGCTCACCACCGCGGTGAACGGCCGGATCGCGTGCACGCGCGCGATCTGCTCGACGGCCCCCTCCCAGTCGTCGAAGTCCACCTCGAACGGGATGTCCACCGCGGCGAACAGCTCGATCGGGATGAACTCGTCGGCGAAGCCGACCTCGTAGCCGGTGCGCTCCTTCAGCATCGTGACGGTGCGCTGACCGCCGAGCACCAGCACGCGCGTCGTCTCGGCCGCGCGTGGTCCTGTTCCTTCTGACACGTGGTCACCGTCCTCGTCCGGGGCAGAGATGGGTCTCAGGTGCTGCGGTGGTCGACCCGCGGGCGCAGGCGGTCCATCGCGTCCTGGTAGGCGGGCACGAGCCGTGCCTCGTCGTCGGCGTAGACGACCACCCGCCCGTACACGCCGCCCTCCGCGTGGTCGACGGGGAAGACCGTCTGCCCCGGCTCGACGTCCATGGAGATCACGGGCGCGGGTGCCTCGCCGGCGTCGGCGAGCGCGCGAGGGTCGTAGTCGACGGCGCCCGCCTCCTCGAAGGTGAGGCATCGGTACCTGGCGTACCGGGCGACCGGCGCCCGCCGGGTCACCGGCCGGCCGAGGGTCACCTCGACGGCCGCCCGCACCAGGTCGACGCCCGACACGGCCCGGGTCACCTCGCACAGTCGTCCACCCGGTGGACGCGGGCTCACGTTGACGACGACCGGGCCTTCGGACCCGAGCCGCACCTGTGTGTGCGCCACTCCGTCGGCCAGGCCCAGCACGCGCAGGGCCTCGGCGACGAGGCCGCCCAGCTCCGCCTCCTTCTCGGGGCCGAGCCCGCTGGGGTGGTCGTATCCGATCTCCAGCGGCCGGGCGCCGGGCGCCGTGTGCTGGGCGAGGACGCCGGCCACGTCGGTGACACCGCCTGCGGTGACGGTCTGCACCGCGTACTCGGGGCCGTCGATGTACTCCTCGACCAGCAGGTCGGGATGGTCGTCGGTCCGCAGGGCGACCACCGCCGCGGCGACCTCCTCCGGCCCGCGGCACACGCGGGTCCCGTTGCCCCCGGCTCCGGTGACCTTCTTGACCAGCACCGGGTAGTCCAGGCGCGAGGCCGCGGCCTGCGCCTCCTCCGGATCGCCGACGAGGCGGTGGGCGGGGACGGGGACACCGCCTCCCGCGAGGGCCAGCCGCATGCGGAGCTTGCTGTCGCAGTTCATCGCCGCGGACATCGCCGGCCCGGCCACGTCGAGCCGGGCGGCGAGGTAGCCGGCCAGAGGAAGGTGGGCGTCGTAGACGTTCACCACGCCGCCGAAAGGGCGCGCGTCGTGAAGCCCGCGCAGCAGGGCCTCGGTGGCCGCCCAGTCATCCAGATCGACGTCCAGGGGCAGGTCGACGACGCAGGCGAGGTCGAGAGGGGTGGGGTCGCCGAGAAGTGTCGTGCGGACGTCCATCTCGGCCAGCACGTGCACCACCCGCCGCCCGGCGATGCAGATGACGTTCGGACGGCCGTCGCCCGTCTCCGCGCGCATCAGCAGCACCTGCTGACGACTTCGAGCCCGTCCGCCGAGGCCCGGGCGGCCGATTCCAGGCGCCGGCACCACGCGTGCAGCAGGGCGTCCTGCCGGCGGTCCGCCGTCTTCACCGCCAGCATGAGCGGGGTCCCCACGGCGCCGTACCGGCGCTTGATCGGCGCGTTGCCCCGGCCGAGGTCGAGCACGCGCGCGTCCGTCGTGACGGCGGCCTCTATGGTGTGCGCGAGCATGGTGTGGTACGGCTCGAACGCGGGATGGTCGGCCGTCCGCAGCCCGGCGATCCACAGCGACCACTCCGCGCCGAACTGCCATCCGGCGAACATGGCGACGGCGCCGGCGTCGTCGGCGGCCACGACGGTCCTCTCGTAGGGACGCAGGTGCCGATGGAGGGCTCGCAGGTAGGCGGCGGGGAACACCTCGATCGGCGTGCCGTGGGCGGCGAGCAGCTCATGGGCGAGCCGGACCAGCGTGCCGGTCTCCGGCACGCTCTCGGTGACGGTCAGTCCCTCGGCGCGGAGGCGCTGCTCCCTCCACAGTTTGCGCCGGCGCCGGCCCGGCAGCGTGGCCCAGTATTCGGCCGGACCGGCATAGGTCGTGTCGATCCTGTACGCCGTGGAGACGTGCGCGGTGGCGTATCCCTGACCCATCAGCCTTCCCGCGAAGGCGTCGGCCGGGAGGTTGGCGATTCCCCAGGCCCACGCGCCGAGCGAGGCCGCCGCCCTCTCAAGGCCGTCGACCAGCGCCTGTACGGCGCCTGCATGCCCGGGCAGGGCCAGCGGTCCACCACGCAACGCGGCGAGGCTGTGCGCGAGAAGCAACGGCCCCCTCTCTCGCAACGAGGCCGACCCGCCGAGGGAGTAGGCGTAGTCGAGCCGGGGGCAGTGATGAACGAGATACGCAGGGCAGACGCCGACAGGATCGTCACCGCGGTAGGCCAGCAGGTGCGCGGGCTCGAACTCTCCCGGAGGCGCCTCCTCGAAGGCGGCCAGCCATTCGCGGCTGTAGAAGATCGTGCCGCCGCTGCGGCGGACGATGTCGTTCCAGACCTCGCCGTCGATGTCGGCGACTCCGCGGGCGAGCGCCAGTCTGTGTCCGTCGGCGGTCTCCCCGAGGTCGATCGACCGCGGCGGCGTGGTCGTCCGGCTCGTCACGGTGACCTCAGCAGCAGGACTTGAATTCACGGCTGTCCGATCGCGACGTGGCCAGGTCGTCCATGGGCGTCACCCGCAGATCCAGGTGTTCCCGTATGCGGCGGGCGCCGTCGGTGACCTCGGCTCTGGTGTCGCCGAAGACGACGATGCGGCCGTACACGCCGCCTCCCGGATGCTCCTTGGGCAGGACGGGCTCGCCGGGCGCGACCTCGACCTCCACGATCGGCGGCACCGAGCTCGGGAAGGCCGACGTATCGATGTCGGTCCGGTACGTCACCAGCCCGGGCTCGTCGAAGACGATGCTGCTGTAGAGAGCGTGCGAGGTGCGGGGCCGGCCGGTGGTCACCGGAAGACCGAGGGCGAGCCGCGTGGCCGCTACGGTCATGTCCACACCGGACACCGCGGTGGTCATCTCGACCAGCCTGCCGCCGGGGCGGCGCGCGTTGACCTCGACGACGCGGAAGCCTTCCGGGCCGAGGCGCACCTGGGTGTGGCTGATCCAGTCGGTCACGCCGAGAGCGGCCAGAGCCGAGGTGACGACCTCGGCGAGGGCTTGCTCTCCGGCGGCATCGAGACCGCTCGGATGCTCGTACCCGAGCTCCACGAAGACCGGCGGCTCGGTCATGTGCTGGCGGAAGACGCTCAGCAAGCGGGTGCGACCGGCCTCCGTCAGGGTCTGCACGGCGTACTCCGGTCCGTCCACGTACTCCTCGACGAGGACCCCGGCCTGCGTCCCAGGGCCGGGATCGGCCAGGATGCCGGCCACCGCCTCGCGCACCTCCTCGGTGGTGAGACACCGGCGCACGCCGAACGCGCCGGCCCCGTCCCGCGGCTTCACCACCACGGGAAGACCGATGGTCTCCGCGACCCGCACCGCGTCCTCCGCGCCGGCGGCGAGGCCGAAGCCCGGTACGGGAAGGCCCGCGTCACGCAGGCGTTCGCGCGTCCGCAGCTTGTCCCGGCAGTTCCACGCCGCCTCGGCGCTGAGCCCGCGCCGCTCGGCGAGCAACTGCTCGGTGAGGTGCGCCATCAACGGGATCCGCGGCTCCACATGGGTCAGGACGGCCGCCGGCGCGGCGCCGCCGAGCCGGGCCTTGATGGTGTCGCGGACCTGGTCCCAGTCGTCGACGTCCACGTCGACCGGCACGTCGGCCCAGAACACGCACTGCATCGGCACCTGCCGGTCCAGGTACAGGATGCGGTAGCCGAGGTCGTGCACGATGGTGAACTCTCGTTCCGCACGGCCGCCGATGAGCACGACGGTGCCCGCCGGCGGATCGCCGCCTTGCGTCATCGGCGCTCCATTCCCTTCAAGCGAGTGGCGTATCGGGGACGAACACGACCATCAGCAGCAGGTGTTGGCCTTCTTGGCCGGCGCCGCCGCCGCGACCGGGGCGGGACGCTGCACCGCGTCCAGCTTCAGAACCTCCACGATGCCGGCGACCTGCGCGATCTCCTCGTTGCCCAGGCCGAGCTGCTTCGCCGTCGCCAGGAAGGAGCGCACGGTCTCCTCCCGGCCCAGCAGCAGGGCGGCGGCCAGGGCCACGGCGGCTCTGGCCTTCGGTTCCAGAGCGCCCCCGTCGAAGACCGTGTTGAAGAAGCTCTGGTATCCGGCGGAGAAGCTCTGGTGGCCGTCCTTGATGTGCGGGGCCAGCTGCATGAGCTGGACCGAGATGCTCGGTGCTGCGGTTGCCATGATGACTCCTCAGGTATGGGCAGAAGTGCTCACTGATGCGGTGCGGCGCTCGCCCCTCCGCCGTCCCCGGCTTCGTCGAGCGCCAGGAGGGCGACCGTGACGAGCAGCAGCCGGCCCGCCATGCGGAGGGCGGCGGGGTCGACATGATCAGGAGAGTCCAGCGGCGAGTGGTAGTGCGCCGCGCCGAGCCCGATGCCGGCGGCCGGCAGCCCGGCCGACGCGTATTGGCGGTTGTCGGAGGCGACGGGTCCGGCGGCGAGCGGGATGCCCAGCATGCGTCCCGCCTGGTCAAGGGCTTGGCGTATCCGCCCGGAGCGCGGTCCCAGTTCGACCGCCACGGCACCGTTGAACTTCGCCGCCATGTCGAGGTTGAGCACGTCGGGGTGGGTGCCGGTGGCCGCCAGGCGCCGTGCGTGGTGCTGAGAGCCGAGGGCGCCGACCTCCTCGGCGTCGAGCGCGGCGAACAGGACGGGCCGAGCTCCCCGGAAACCCTCCGCGAGGAGGGCGTGCGCGACGCCGAGCAGCACCGCCGTTCCGCTCGCGTTGTCACCGGCGCAGGGGAAGTGCCGCCCGGGATCGGCGCCCACTCCGTCATAGTGCGCGGTGACGAGCACCGGCCGGTCGCCGCCGGCCGGGTCGGCGCCCGGCAGGGCGGCGGTCACGTTGGTGCCGGTGACGGCCTCTCGAAGCAGGGGAACCAGGGCGCGCACCGTACCGCCCTCGAGCGCGGGAAGGTGCTCCTCGCGGACGGCGATGACGGGCAGGTCCACGGGCGTGCCCCCCACGACCCGCTTGGTGAGGAAGCCGGAGGACGCGGGCCGCTGTGAGGTCAGCAGGCCGAGCCCGCCCGCCGCGCGGACGGCGGCGGCCAGATCGGTGAAGGCGCGGCCCTGCGGCACCCGGTCGAGCAGGCACCAGGCGCCGGGACGAGGGGTGCCGTCCCACCGCGCGACCGAACCTTCGACGGCCGCCTCCATGGGAGCCGATCTCGGGTGCTCGGCGTAGTCCCGCCGGTGTTCGAACGTCCGGGACGGTCGTGGACCGCGCACGGTGAACACGGGGGGCGAGGTGAGCCTGAAGACCCCCGGCACCGGGAAGGCGTGCGTCTCCGGTCGCAGTCCCGAGGCGTGCAACCGGTCAGTGATCAATGCCGTGGCGCGGTCGCGACCAGCAGTGCCGACGGCTCGTCCAGAGAGGGGCTCCGCACAGAGCGCTCGCAGAATCTCCATGGCGCGCGTCTCATCGAAGGCGCCGGCCAACGCCGTGAGCCGTTCCTCCACACCGGAGCGGACGGTCCTGGACATCCGATGACGAGCCTTTCTCGTTGTCACGGGCCTCGGCCGCCCAGACGGCGTCCGGCCCCGGCCTTCACTCCCCGCAGCACCCGCTACTGGTCTCGCTCGGCTCGCCGCAGCAACCACTGGCACTGTCCTCCGGGCCGAGATCGATCAGCTCGATCTCCACCGGGCCCGAGGCGGGCTCGCCGCAGCATCCGGACGCGCCGGCGTCCGCGTCCAGCTCGGGATCGGTGATGAACCCACCGACGACCCGGTCTCCGGTGTCCTGCTGCTGGTTCATGGCTCACGTCCCCTTCCATGGTCCGGGCTTGATTCGATAGTTATAAGATCATCGAATCATTGGCGTGTCAATGGCCGTGCCGGACGAACTCGGTACGGGGTCGCCGGAGACGCGGCTCCGGCGACCCGCGACATCAGGCGATGAGCAGGTAGACGCCCGCCGCGACGGCGGCGCCCACCGGCGGGGTCAGAAGCCATGCGATGAGCAGGTCGCGCACGGTCTTCTTGTTCAGCCGGGACAGGTCGTTGGCCGCGATGCCGGAGATGGCGCCCGCCGAGACCTGCGTGGTGGACATCGGCAGCCCGAGGGTCGCGCCGAGTCCGACGAGCGCCGCGGTGGTCAGGTTCGCGGTGAACCCTTCCACGTGCGGGATCTTGATGACGGAGTAGGCGAGACGGTCGGCGATGCGCGAGCCGCCCACCAGGCCACCGACCGCCATGGCCACGGTGACCAGCAGGAGCAGCGTCGTCGGGGTCATGCCTCCCACCAGCGCGAAGGAGCCGATCGCGACGATCTTCGGAGCGTCGTTCATCCCGCGCGCGAAGCTGGCCAGGCCGCTGGTCATCCAGTGGCCGATACCGATCGCCTTCTGCGCCTTGGTCACCTCCTCCTGGACTCCCACGGTCGTGGCGAGCCCGCCGCCGTCCGGCGCCTGCTCGGCCGCCCGCGCCTTGCTGGCCGCCGAGGTGGCCACGACCTTGCGGGTGATCACGCCGAGCACGGCGGAGATCGCATACGCCACCAGGATGCTGAGCAGCAGCGGCTGGACGACCTTGCCCAGCAGGCCGTTCCACTGCACGGCGTCGGCGGCGAACAGGCTGCCCGCTCCCAGAAGCGCTCCCACCAGGGCGTGGGTGGTGGAGACCGGCAGCTTGAGCACCGTGGCGAGGATGACCCAGAACACCGTGCCGACCAGCACCGCCACCGCGAAGGCAGGCGTCGGGGCCGCGGACACGATGCCCTTGGAGAACAGGGCGGTCATCTTCGACGCCAGGGTCAGCGAGACCAGGCATCCGACGGCGGTCGCCACGGTGCCCCACAGGATCGCGGTGCGGATCCGGGTCACGCCCGCGCCGGCGAGCGTGGCGACGCCTTTCGGCACGTCGTTCGCGCCGTTGGCGGCGGCGAGAGCGAGAACGAGTATCAGGACGAGGACTTCCATGCGGCAACGGCCTCCTACGGTGTTGTGGCCCGGGCGGATGTCTCGGCGTGCCGCGCCGCGGCGGCGACGAAGGCTTCGATGAGCGGGTGGATCGAGCCGGGCGAGGAGGACAGCTCCGGCTGGAAGAGGGTGCCGATGAAGAAGGGGTGGTCGACGATCTCGATGGCCCGTGGAGCCTTCTCGGCGTCCCACCCGCTGATCACCAGAGAGCTCTGCTCGATGAGATCGACGTAGTCGGGGTTGAGACCGTACTTGCAGTGGAACGTCTCGACGGTCTCCTCCGCATGCGCGAACACCGACGCGAGCCTGCTGCCGTCGGAGAGGTAGAGGGGGGCCGTCTCCCCCACCAGCGAGCAGCACAGGGCGGTGATCAGCGGAGTCTCCGCCTCCGGGTCGTACTGGACGTCGTCGGCCTGCGAGAGCCCGAGCACGTTGCGCGCGTACTCGATGAGAGCGTGCTGGAAGCCGCCGCAGGTCCCCAGATAGGGAATGCCCGTCTCCCGTGCGAGGCGGATGGCGAGCAGGACCCCGTCCTTCGAGGCGTACGGCGACCCGGGGATCACCCACAGCCCGGAGTAGCCGCCGAGGCTGTCCGGCCCCGTGATGGTCTCGCTGGGCACCCAGTCGACGTCGGCGTCGAGGGACGGGACGAACGCGTCCAGGCACGCGTGGGCGGGCGTCGTGGAACTGCGGTTGCCGATCAGAGCGATACGCGGGCGCTCGGTCATCAGAAGATCTCCTCATCATCCCCGGTGAATCGGCCGATCCACGTTCGTGCAGGTCGTTCGGTCACAGCAGCGGCCTGCCGGTCATCGCCGCCCCTGGCGGGTGTCCCAGAAGGGCCAGGATGGTCGGCGCGACGTCCGCGAGGGTGCCGCCGTCCCTCAGGCGGCCCGGGACCGGCGTTTCCGGCGCCGGCACCAGGATCAACGGGACAGGGTTGGTGGTGTGGCCGCCGTACGGGCGCTCGCGCCCCTCGGCATCGGGCCGTGTCATCTGCTCGGCGTTGCCGTGGTCCCCGACCAGGAGAACCCACCGCCCGGCCGCGCGTGCCGCCGAGATCAGCCGGCCCACGGCCGCGTCGGTGTGCTCGGCGGCCAGCACGGTGGCGTCGGCGTCTCCGGTGTGACCGACCACGTCGATGTTGGCGAGGTTCGCCACGACCAGCGCCACGTCGGTGCGGACGGCGGCCTCGATCAGTGCGTCGGCCACCGCGGAGAGGTTCATCTCCGGACGGGACCGGTAGTCGGCCGGACCGTCACCGCTGATCCGGACGTGCTCCTCGACGGAACGAGCCCGGTCGTCGCGGCCGTTCAGGTAGTAGGTGACGTGCTCGAACTTCTCGCGCTCCGCGATGCGGACCGAGCGCAGCCCGTGCCGTTCCAGTTCGTCGGCCAGGCCGCCCGAAGCGTCCGCGCGGTCCACGAGCGGCGGGATGGACGCCTGGGTGTCGTACCTGGCGAGGCTGAGCAGGGTGACGCCCCGCGCGGCCAGGTGGACCGCCAGGTGGTCGGCGAGTTGCTGGATGCGGTCGCTGCGGAAGTTGGTGAACAGCACCGCGTCGCCGTCGGCGACGGCGCCGACGGGCGCGCCCCGCTCGTCGACCACGACGCTCGGGGCGACCCACTCGTCGCTCTTCTGGCCGGCGAGCGCGTCGTGGGGACGGGCGACCCGCACTCCGGCCCCGTCCATCACCGCCTGCGCGGCCGCGGTGGTCAGGGTCAGGTCGCCGCTCTTGTCGAGGGCGTAGCCTCGGCCGACCACGCTGGCGACGCGGCCGGTTCCCGTCTCGGCGGTGAATTTGTCGATCTCGTCCAGGTAGGCCGCCGCCGTCCCGTCCCCCACGTCCCGGCCGTCCGTGATCGCGTGGATCCACACCTCGGGCACACCATGGGCGGCCGCCACCCTCAGGAACTCCCGGAGATGGCCGATGTGCGCGTGGATCTGACCGTCCGAGCACAGCCCCACGAGGTGGAGGGCACGCCCGGTGCGGGCGAGCCGCTCACAGGTCGCGACGAGCAGCGGATCGGCCGCGAGGGCGCCGCTCTCGATCTGCCGCTGCACGAGCAGGCTGTCGTACGGCAGCGGCCGGCCGGCCCCGATCACCATGTGACCGATCTCGGAGTTGCCGACGGTGCCCGGCAGCAGGCCGACCGCCCCACCGGACGCCTCGACGAGGGTCGAGGGGAACTCGGCCATCAGCGCGTCGAGATGGGGCGTGGCCGCGCGGCTGAGAGCGTTGGCCGGACCTGGGGCGGCGTGTCCCCATCCGTCCAGCACCAGGAGCATGCCCCGGCTCGCCGAGCTCACAGGGTCGACGCTCCGTCCGGGTGCAGGGTGTCCAGCGTCTCCCAGAAGGTCGGATACGACTTGGCCACGCAGCCGGGATCCTTGATCACCACGCCTTCGGCGCGCAGGCCCGCGATGGCGAAGCACATGGCGATCCGGTGATCGTCATAGGTGTCGATGACGGCGCCGGCGGGGGTCCCGCCGGCGATGGTCATCGCGTCCGGGAACTCCTGCACCGTGACGCCCATCTTGCGGAGTTCGGTGGTCACCGCCGCGATGCGGTCGCACTCCTTCACTCGCAGGCTGGCGATGTTGCTGATGTGGGTGCTGCCCTCGGCGAAGGCCGCGACCACCGCGAGCGTCGGCACCACGTCCGGCATGCTCTCCATGTCGATCTCGATGCCGTGCAGCTCTCCGCCTCGAAGGGTGATGCCGCCGCCGTCGAAGGACGCCTGGCATCCCATACGGGCCAGCGCGTCCACCAGGCCGACATCGCCCTGGTGGGAGTCGCGGCCGATGCCGGGAATGGTGACCCGTCCGCCGAGGATCGCGGCGGCGGCCAGGAAGTAGGACATGCCGGAGGCGTCCGGTTCGACGGTCACGGACCCGCCGCGGAACGCCTGTCCGGCGGGGACGGTGAACCGGGTGTGGCCGTCGCGCTTGACCTGCACGCCCATCTCGGCGAGCGCCGCGATCGTCATCTCGACGTAGGGCTTGGAGATGAGGTCGTCGACGATCGTGATCTCCACGTCGTTCTGGGCGAGAACCGAATTGATGAGCAGGCTGGAGGTGAACTGACTGCTCACGGCTCCGCTGATCCGCGTGGCACCGCCACGGAAATCGCCCCCGGTCACCTTGATCGGAGGTGACCCGTTCCCGCGCACGCTGACCGCCTCGACTCCCAGCGCCGGCAGGGCGGCGAGCAGGTCCCCCATGGGCCGTTCCTGCATTCGCTTGTTGCCGGTGATCGTCGTCACGCCCGGGGCGTGGCCCGCCATGGAAATCAGGAAGCGCAACGGGGTGCCGGCGCCGCCCATGAAGATTTCCTCATCGGGAGCACGCATCGCCTGGCCGGTCGGGGTGATGTGAATCGTCTCTTCCCGCTCGTCGATGTCCACGCGGACATGACCGAACATTTCGACGCCGCGGGAGAGGTACACCGTGTCGTCGGAGATCAGCGCGTTCTCCAGCGTGGTCTCCTGGCCGGACAAGGAGGCGATGGCGAGATATCGATTGGTGTAGCTCTTGGAGCCGAGAACCTTGACGTCGGCGTCCATCGTGCGCAACGGCCGGACGGTGACTTCGGCTGCCTTGCGTCGCGGATCAGGGGTGGCTGAGGCCATTTAAGTTTCTCCTTGAGCCATCGGCGTCGGTCATGCGATTCGCGTGGAAATTTGTTCCCGGCACTGATTCACGTGTCAGAAACCTGTCATTCACCGAGCACCCAGCCATGCAATGTCGGCGAGCTTCGCAAAGCTCTCTCACATATGCGTATCGCGGCCGCGTGCGCTTGCATCCAATTCGCACTGCCATGAAAGAAGGTCAGCTCGACACGGTCGGAGGTCACGAAGGAGTGCAGGTGCTCCAGATCATCCGCAGGGGTCGCCGCGGTCCACAGGATGTCGGTGACGAGCTGCGGCGGCGGCCTTCGGCGCACGGCGGCATCGGTGGCGGTCAGCGTCACCGTCGCCATGTACATGCCGTTTCCGGGACGTCGTCACGCCGGCGTCCACCCTGCGGCGACCGCCGCGCGCGCTCTCCGTACCGGGATCATCGCTCCCCCGCTCCCACCGCTCGACGTGACGTCACAAGCGGTCATCCGGCATTCCCGCAGCTCACCTGGGCACCCTCGCACGCCCCTACTCTCATGTTTGCCATCGCTACACGAAAGTGGTCAGACCAGGCAGCTAGTTGCCGGGCAACTTGGTGCCACGGCCCGGAGAGGAAGCGCGGCCGGGATCCGCGCGGAGCGCCATGTCCGCGGCCACCCGTAGCGGGCATACCTTTGGCGGCTATACCTACCGGCCGCAAAAAGCTAATCTTTGAAGTTGCCCACACCGGCCGGAAAAGGGGAACGTCACACTCCGTCATGCATTGAGTTCGAGCCGCACACGTGCGGGAGACGAGTTTTCTGGGAGGTCACCCTGCGGCAGCCTTGGTGAGTTACGCGAGCCGGCGCCCGGCTCGATACCACTTGACATGGACAGCTTCATCCTCATGTTATTTAATGACCTCGCCGCGCACAGGTGTTATGGGGGCTGCCGTGCTTCAGCAATGGGGCTTAGACGTCCACGCCGATACCATCTACCGCCTCGTGTTGACTCGGAAAGAGTGGGGCATCGCGCAGATCGCCGCCCACCTCGGCATCTCCGAGACCGAAGTCCGCGCCACCATCGACCGGCTGGTGGAGCTCTCGCTCCTGCGCCGGTCGTCCGGAGCACTGAGGGCGGGAAGCCCGAGCGTCGCCTTTCACGACCTGCTCCAGCGGCAGCGGGCCGACCTGTTGCGCCGCCAGGAGGAGTTCGTCGCCACGGAACACGCGGTCGACCGGCTGATCCAGGAGTACAGCGAGCTGTGCGCGGCCGGCGCGCGCCACGAATGCGACTGTCTAGAGAGTGTCGAAGCGGTGCGCGCCCGCATCGAGACCCTCGCGCGCGGAGCGACCTCCGAGTGCCTGTCGTTCATGCCGGGCGGCGCCCAGTCTCCCGAGAGCCTGGAGGCGAGCAGGCCGCTGGACCACGAGATGCTCGCGCGTGGCGTGTCCGTCCGCACGGTCTACCAGGACAGCGCGTGCAACGACACGGCGACGCTCGCCTACGCGCGCTGGATGACCGGCCTGGGAGGCGAGGTCCGCACCGCCCCGACCTTGCCGATCCGCATAGTGATGTTCGACCGCGAGGTGGCGTTGCTGCCCCTCGACCCCACGGCGAGCAGGAAGGGAGCGGTGGAGGTCTGCGGTGAGGGGATCATCACCGCGCTTCTCGCGCTCTTCGAGGAGGTCTGGGACCACGCCGCGCCGTTCGGCTCCGGGCGGCAACGCTGCGACCAGAGCATCACCATGCAGGAGCGCGAGCTGCTCAGGCTGCTGGCGCAAGGGCTCACCGATGAGGCGACCAGCAAGAAGCTGGGCATCGGGCTCCGCACGCACCGCCGGATGGTGGCCGACCTCATGGACCGGCTGGGGGCGCGCAGCCGCTTCGAAGCCGGCGTCAAGGCGGTGGAGAAGGGCTGGCTGGCACCCGCCAGCTGAGAGCTATACGCCAGGAACATCCACAAACATCCATTGCCGCCGGTCTAGAGACCTGTCAAAATAGGCATGTGTCGAAACAAGGGGGCGTTCCAGCGGAGATCTGCTGTCCGCCACTTGCCTCGGCACCGGTGGACGCGGAGCAGGCGGCGGAGGTCGCGGCCGCGTTCAAGGCGCTGTCGGACCCCGTCCGCGTGCGGCTGCTGTCGCTGATCGCCTCGCATCCGGGCGGCGAGGCCTACGTGAACACCCTGACCGCGGCTTTCGACCTGACCGGCCCCACGATCTCGCACCACCTCAGAGTGCTGCGCGAGGCGGGGCTCCTCGGCTGTGAACGGCGGGGCACCTGGGTGTTCTACTGGGTGATCCCCACCGCGCTGGAACGACTGAGCGAGGTGCTGACCGTGCCCTCCGACGTCGCGCCCCGACCGGCTGGCGCGCCTCTAACCGGAGACGCCTGCGAGGTCGGCCGCGGCTAGCAGGGCCGAGAGCTGGTGCAGCCGCTCGCGGATCGGCCGGTAGTACACCCACGTGCCGCGACGCTCGTGGTCGACCAGGCCGGCCTCGCGAAGCAGCTTCAGGTGGTAGGAGATCGTCGGCGCGGCGACGTCGAACAGGTCGGTCATGTCGCAGACGCAGACCTCGCCGTCGGGGTGGGCGGCGATCAGCGACAACAGCCGCAGCCGGATCGGGTCGCCCAAAGCCTTGAACATCTTCGCCATGCCGACGGCGTGCGCGGGATCCAGCGGCACCGACTCCAGCGGAGCACAGCACCCCTTGGCGGGGGAGTCGGCTGCAGGCATGGGCACTCCCGTGTTCGACATACCTCTATTTTGACACCCGTCTAAGTTCACTGCAACAGTCGGCGTCCGAGGCGTGCCGCGTACAGGGGTTTCGCCGCCCTCGTGGGGTGCACCGCGACGACCACGAGGGGGCGATCAGACTACACGCCTACTGGGCGGGGCCGACCAGCTCGTAACCGGCCTCGTCCACCGCCGCCTCCACCATCGGGCTCTCCACCGGCCGATCGCTCGTCACCGTGACGGTCGCGGCCTGCAGATCGACCTGGACGTCGGTGACTCCGGGGATCTTCGTGACCTCCACCGTGACGGCGGAGACGCAGTGTCCACAGGTCATGCCATTCACGCGATAAGTAGCAGTCGCCATTGCCGGCTTCCCTTCGATGATGGAGAGAGTAGGTGCGACGACCGGACTCCGGCGGACACCGGTCGGACGGTGAAGTCGAGCTCCGGCCAGCGGCCATGTGGAGCGCGCGCCGACTTGACAGACGCTCTTCACTCCGGTCATTGACATCCTGAGTGCTTTGATGATCATATAATTAGCGAAACCTCGAATCAAGCGCCACGCGTGGCTCGGCCACCTTGCGACGGCGCTACCGGGCATCCGGCCACCTCCGACGGGGCGACGAAGGGATCACCGATGACGGCAGAGGCGTACGTCGACCTGCACGCGAAGATCTACGACGAGTTCTGGAGCTTCTACCCCGGCCGCATCGGCCGGGCGCTGCTGCGCCTGCACCAGACGACGATGCCCGACGCCCCGCGCCGCGTTCTCGACGTCGGCTGCGGCACCGGCATCGTCGCCGCGCGCTTCTACAAAGAGGGATACCAGGTCACCGGCCTGGACATCTCCAAGGCCATGCTGGAACGGGCCCGGAGACGCTTCCACGCGGCCGGCGACCGGGCCACGTTCATCCACGGGGACGCGACCGACTTCACCATCCCCGAACCGGTGCCGTTCGCCTTCTCGACCTACGACATCCCGAACCACCTCAGGACCCTGGACCAGGTCGCCTCGTATCTGCGTGCCGTCCACCGCGCCGTCGAACCGGGAGGGATGTTCGCGTTCGACCTCACGACGGCCAAGGGGCTCGAAGCGATGAACCGCATCTGGATCAAGGATGAGAAGTCGGCGATGTTCCTGTTCCGGGGGGCGATGAACCAGGAGGAGGGCTTCGGCTTCTTCCGGATCTCCGGAGTGGTGCGCGCCGAGGACGGCCGCTACGACAGGTTCGAGTCCACCATCGTCAACACCGCGCACGCGGTGGCCGACGTGCGGAGGCTCATGGACGACGCCGGGTGGGCGGACTGCCGCGTCGGCACCCCCGACCATCCGCTCCTTCCCGCGGAGCGGCCGGAGGACGAGGACAGGGTCCTGTTCGTCGCGCGCAAGCCCGGATGACACGGGTCGGCCTCAGTGATCCCCGCGCTTGGGAGGGGCTTCGCGGAGGTCGGCGAGCTGTCTCACCACCTCCGCGACGGTGTCGCGCGCGGTCCGGCCGGCCCCGATCAGCGTGGCCGACGCCGGGCCGGTCCAGTTTCCATATCCGAGGAGATGAAGCCGAGGCTCGTCTTCGGCCCGGGTGCCGACGGTCGCGATCACCCCGTCGTGGGTGCGCAGCCGCAGCGGCGTCAGATGCCGCAGCTCGGGCCGGAAGCCGGTGCACCACAGGATGACGTCGCATGCCGACTCGGCGCCGTCCGCCCAGGCGATGCCGCCCGCGGTGATCCGGCTGAACATGGGCTGGGCCTTGAGCACTCCGCGCTCGCGCGCGTCGCGGACGGGCGGCACGGCCACGATGTCCCCCAGGCCACCCCCTCCCCCGGCGCCGGCCTCGCCCCGCACTCGGCGCGTCGCCATGTCGAACAGCGCCTTGCCGTCCACCTCGTCCGGCAGAAGACGAGGTGTCCGCCGGGCGACCCAGGTCGTCTCCGCGACGGTGGACACCTCGGCGAGGATCTGGGCCGCCGAGTTCCCTCCGCCGACGATGACCACTCGCCGCCCCGCGAACTCGTCGGGCCCGGTGTAGTCGGCGGCATGCAGCTGCCGCCCGGCGAAGTCGCCCGCCCCGGGGTAGAACGGCACGTACGGCCGCCACCAGGTGCCGGTGGCACTGATGACCACCTGCGCGGCCCACTGCCCGGCGTCGGTGTCGACGAGTAGCCCGCGGTCGCCTCGCCCCATGCCCTCCACCGTCACGGGCCGCCGGACGGGAAGCCGGTAACGCTCCTCGTAATCGGCGAGATAACCGACGACATGCGCCGCGGTCGGGTACCCGCCGTCGGAGGTCGACGGCATCATCCGGCCCGGCAGGGAGCTGTACTGCGCGGGCGAGAAGAGGCGCAACGACGGCCACGCGTGCCGCCAGGCGCCTCCCGGCCGCTCCTGAGCGTCAAGGATGACGAAGTCGGCTCCCGCCCGCCGCAGGTAGTACCCGGCCGCCAGCCCTGCCTGCCCTCCGCCCACCACGAGGACGTCGACCTCCGCAGGACTGTCGGCTCGACGTTCACTGGCAGGCGAGGGCATGCATGACTCCTGATTAGAGGGATCTCTAACCTACAGCTCCTGCCGAGAGCAGCACCTTGGCGGTGTAGCCCAGGGCGTCGGTCCACGGGACGCGGACGGCGTCTATGTCGACGCTGCCGCTTTCGGTGAGACGCATACCCATGTTGTCCCAGTTGGCGTGGCACTTGAGTCCTGGCGCGTCGGTGGGGGTGACGCCGAACACCCGCCGGTCGGTCGGCTGCCCGGAGTCGTCCAGCAGGACCCCTTCGAGGATGAGGCGGTCGCTGACCCGCGCCCCGGTGGAGAAGGACTTGTGCCCTCGGAACATTAGGTCGTCGCCCGCGTCCTCGACGACCACATCGTTGTCCCGCGGGTTGACCGCGGCACCCCACAGCCATCCGTTGCGTGCCGGCTCGGTTTCCAGTCGCTTGTACTGCTCCTCGGTCCCCCACAGCCGGGAAGCCAGACCCACAGATAGTGGTCGCCGAGGAGCTGAGCGACGGAGCCGTCCGCCTGAGCGACGCGCCGCACCACCTGGTAGGCGGTCGTCCGGCTCGCCGCGCCCCCGCCGGCGTCGCGCGGGCCCAGCAGCGTGACGAGTCCCGACTCCTTCAGCAGCAGGATCTCGTCCTCAGGGGAACCTCCCGCGCGTTCACGCTCGGCGGCGTTCGCGCCCAGCATCTCCGCCACCTCCGCGGCGCGTGAGAGCCATTGCGCCAGGGACGCGGGAGCGGGACTGTCCTTCCAGGAATGACGGGAGTCGCTCGTCATCGGCGATCACCCTTTCGGAGAGTCTGCGGCGACCGGGCGGGAGGGCGCCCGCGTCTCACTGTTCGGCGGGGACGCTCGCACGGGCGGTGGTGCGACTGCTGAGGGAGCTCACGGCGGCGAGGGGTTTCCTCGCCCCGTCGACGCCACCGGTCATCGTCCAGACGACGATGGCGGCGACGCCGAGGGCCCAGAAGGCCACGATGAGGAGATAACTCGGCGTGGGACCGATATCGGCGGCGATGCTCGGCAGGTACAGGGTCCCGTACGCCGCGCCCAGCCGTCCGACCGCGACGCTGACGCCGATGCCGGCCGCACGCAGGTGGGTCGGGAAGAGCTCTGTGAAGGTGGGGTAGGCGGCGGTCCAGGCGCCGGTGGCGAAGGCGTTCGCGACCATGAACGCGACGAGCACCCACACCTTGCTGCCTGTCGCCGTGGCCGCCGCGAGGCCGCCGACGCTCGCGCCGGCGAGCGCGTAGTAGATGCCCACGGTCCAGCGGCGGCCGATGCGGTCGAAGGCGAGGGTCATGGCGACGCCGCCGACCACCGCTCCCACGTTGCCCAGGATGAAGAAGAACGGGATCTCCGCGTCGGTGTAGTTCACCTCGGGCAGCACGACGATCGACAGCAGGGCGAAGATGCCGTAGTAGCCGAACGCCTCGGAAAGATCCAGGATGCACCCGAGGGCGAGCCGCGCCCGATAGTGCCGCACGAGTTCCACCAGCGCCAGCCGGAAGGCGGGAGGGCGGGGCTCGTCGGGGTCGGCGCGCGCCGGTGCCTCGGGGTCGATGCCCGCCTTTTGTGTGGTTGCGAGGTTGTCCCACGGGAACGCCATGCGGAATAGTTCCAAATGATCAGCGACAGCCACCGGCCCATCCTCACGGCGCCGCTCATGGTTGCTATCCCTCTAGGGGTGATCAGCGACGTATTCCCGCCTGCGGGCCGCGCGGCCCAGCTCGGGTTGCTATTCAGCGACCGGGTACAGGCTGGTGATCATGTCGTTCAGGCCGCCGGAGATGCGGTCGGCGCGTTTGAGCGGCAGGACCGGTTCGAAGCTGCCGAGCCGGTCGCGGGGGATGGTCAGGCGGGACCGGGACCGCTCGGTGAGCTGGCCGGAGGGCGTATGCAGGTCGGTGCGCGGATGATCGGCCAGCCGTAGTTGGCATTAGGAGCAGGCTTTCTGGTACGGCTCGTCGGGGATGTACTGAGTCCATTCTTGGGAGCTCAGTGAGCCTTCGGAGACCGCGCAGACCGCGGGAAAGGGGTCGGCGGGGAGGGTGAGATTCCACAGCTGGGTGGCGCCCTTTTGGGTGATGGCGGCGAGGCGCGTGCCCTTCCCGGTGAAGGTCACCACTGCGATTGGCCCGACGTGAGCGGACAGCGTGGCGATCGGAGCGCCGGTGGAGGCGTCCCAGAGCCGGGCGGTGCCGTCGTCTCCGGCCGTGGCGAGCCATGTGCCGTCGGAGCTGGACGTGATGTCGTTCACCGGTCCGATATGGCCGGTCAGGGTGGCGACCGGTGCGCCGGTAGTGCTGTCCCACAGTCGGACGAGACCGTCGTTCCCCGCTGTGGCGAGACGGGTTCCATCCGGGTTGCGGTAGAAGACGACGTCATGCACCGGACCGGATCCTGCGGAGAGCGAGGCGATCCGAGTTCCCGTGGCACTGTCCCACAGCAGCACGGTGCCGTGGTCGTCCGCCGTCACCAGCCGGGGACCGCTTTCGTCGAAGACAGCGGCCGTGAGGGAGGTGTCCCCGTGGCCAGGCAGACGGAAGAGCACTTCGCGGGTGGCCACATCCCACAGCAGCACGGTGCCGTGGGTGTCCGCGGTGAGCAGTCGTGAGCCGTCGCGGTTGAAGACGACGGTCACGACGGGACCTGCGAGACCGTGTCCGCCGAGTGTCGCCGCGGGACTCTTCGATGTGGATCTGACATCCCACAGCGTGACACTTCCCGTGAATCTTCCGGCCGCCAGGATCGATCCGTCCGCGTTCAGGTCGACGACGTAAATCGGGCCGATCCCGCCCTGCTTGGACGCGACAGGCTTACCGGTGCGGACGTCCCAGATTCGTGCTGTGCCGTCGAATCCGCCAGTCGCCAGGATTGTGCCGTCCCTGTTGAAGCGAGCCGCATACACCAGATCCTTGTGGCCTTTCAGGGTCGCGAGGAGCTCGCCGGAGCGCATGTCCCACAACTTGACAGAGCCGCTGGCAGTGGAGTCGATCGTGTTTCCGCGTGCCGTGGCCATGCGCGTGCCGTCGTCGCTGACGGCGGACGCACTCATCGGGCCGATGTCACCCTTCAGTGTGGTGGTGGCGGTGCCGATCGATAGATCCCACAGCCGTACGCTGCCGTCCTCGCTGCCACTCGCCAGCCGGCCGCCGTCCGGGTCGAAGGCCAGCGCGTACACCGTGCTGGTGTGGCCCTTCAGGCTCGTGATCAGCATGCCGGTGGCGACCTCCCACACCTGGATGTCACCGTCCGTTCCGGCGGCGGCCAGCCGCATGCCGTCCGGGCTGAAGGCGAGAGCCTGCGTCCCCGCGGTGTGCTCCGCCAATGTGGTGATCGCCGTACCTGATGTCCCGTCCCACAGACGTACGCTGCCGTCGACGGCGCCATCGTTGTCGGCGTCCTGGTCCGCAGTGGCAAGCCGGCTGCCGTCCCGGTTGAATGCGGCGGCGATCACACCGTCACTGTGACCTTTCAGAACGGCGATCGTCCTGGCTGATCTCAGGTCCCACAGACGGGCAGTGGCGTCGTCGCTTGATGTGGCGAGGCGGGTGCCGTCCTTGCTGAACGCGACGGTGTTCACAGCGCCCCGGTGACCTTTGAGTACGGTGACGCGTTTCCCCGTGGACATGCCCCACAATACGGCGGTGTCGCCGACGGCGGCGGCGATTCGGCTGCCGTCAGGGCTGAACGCGACCGCCTCGACCGTACCTGGCGCCTTGAGTACATTGACCGGCCGCCCCGACCGGCTGCCCCAGAGGCGTACCGTGCCATCAAGGCCCCCCGCTGTGGCCACGAACGCGTCGTCAGCGCTGAACGCAACCGACGTGATGGAGCTACGGTGTCCCCCGAGGACGGCGATCGGCCTGCCCGATCTGCCGTCACGCAGCCACGCGCTGCCGTCACGCAGCCACCCGTTACCGGAGAAGACGGCGTTGCTCTCGAAGTCTCCCGTGACGACGCGACTGCCGTCACGGCTGAAGGCCATGGCCTCGACCAGGTGGGCATGTCCCGGCAGCACCGCGAGCGTCCGCCCCGATACCCCGTCCCGAAGGCGCAGGGTGCCGTTGAGTCCCCCGGATAGGAGCCGGGTACCGTCCGGGCTGAAAGCCAGCGCGTACACGGGGCTCTGCTGATCCCTCAGGAGCGCCTGTTGAGGACTGAGGAGCGCCTCCAGCATGGCGAACCGCGCCTCGTCGGTATGCGCGATGGTCCAGGCCGCCGTCGCGAGCCGTCGCGCGAACTGAATGTCGGCCACGCCGATGTTCTGGCTCTGCGCGGCCAGCTGCCGGGACAGGGAGACGGCGCGTGCCCTTGCGGCTTCGGCGGCCAGATAGGTGGCAACCCCCGCGGCGGTGAGCGACACCGTCGCAAGCATGATCAGAGCGATGATGCTCAGCCGACGACGGTACGCGACCCGGTCCGCGCCCGCGATGCCAGCCTCCAGGAACTGTTGAGCCACATCATTCAGAGCGGGGTAGCGGCCGGGATCGGTCCGGCACAGGCTCATGGCCTCCTGTGCACCCGACAGGCGGGTGCCCCGATACAGGAACGCCGGATCGTGGTCGTGCCGCCGCCAGTCGTCCGCCGCCTCGGCGAGCTGCTGGTAAGTCAGCAGCGTGGTGCGGTCGGTCTCGATCCACCGGCGCAGTCGCGGCCAGGCCCGGATCAGTGCCTCGTGCGTTATCTGCGCCGAATCCGCGTCCACAGTGATCAGCCGGGCCTGGATGAACGCATCCAGGACACGGCGTGCCGCCGCATGGTCGGCCGTATGCGTGGGCGGCAGCAGATCGGTGACGGGAACCGTACGGCGTGTGTCCTCAAGCCCATCGCCCAGTCGCACAAGTCGGATGAGAATCTGCCGGGCGAGCCGCCGGGCCGCGGGATCGAGGTCCTCCAGCACCGCGTCGGCCGTTCTGCCGAGCGCATGGTGGATCCCACCCGTGGCGCGATAGCCCGCCATGGTCAACGTGCGTTCATCTCGATGGCGCCAGGTGACCAACAAGGCGTGCGACAGCAGAGGCAACATGCCGGCCTTCATCGGCTGGGTGCCGGCACTAAGATCGTCCAGAATCAGCTCGGTCAGTCCTTCTTGCACGGCCAGCCCAGATCGGTCGGCAGGTCCGTGGATGGCTTGCCGCAGCTGCTCGGATGTCATGGCTCCGACAACCACGGCATGTTCCAGAGCAGGTACCAGTTCGGGATGTCCGGCGCAGTAGCCGAAGAAATCCGACCGTACGCTGATGACGACCGCGGTCGTGGGCGGCGCTCCGTCCTTCCGCTCACATAGGGCGAGCAGCGCGCGAACGACACGCTGCTGATCCTGCTCGGAGGTCGCGAACACCTCCTCGAACTGATCGACGATGACCACCGCCAGGCGGTCCGCCGTCGCCGTCGTCAGGATGTCGTGGAGAACGGCCGGGTCCCGTTCCAGTGTCTCGCGCAACTCCGTGACGTCACGACCTCCTACCTCGGCGAATCGGTCGGCCAGCGTGCCCACCGGGTCATCGCCGGGTGTGATCACGGCGATCTCGGCGTCGAGAGACCTCCGCAGGACGGGGATGAGACCCGCCCGCAGCAGCGACGACTTGCCCGAGCCCGAGGGGCCGGTCACCAACAACGGTCCCCCGGCCGTGATCTGCCGGGTCACGCGGTCGGTCAGCACACGCGTCAGTTCGGCGCGGCCGAAGAAGTAGTCGGCGTCCTGCGACCCGAAGGCGGCCAGTCCTCGATATGGGCTGAACCCGCCATAGTCGTGCTCCTTCGGCCTCTCGGCCTTCACCTGCGCATAGGCGGGGTTAGATGCTACGACCTGCTGATCACCGTGATCGCCGGCCTGCCGGCGAGGCGCGGGAAAACCGCGTTCGACGAGCATGCGCGTCAGGCATCGGTAGATGTCGTCCAGCGTGAGCATGGGTGGGCCGGTGGGGTCGCCGTCAGCCAGCAGTTCGATGAGCGCCCCCGTGAACGCCGTGTACCGCTCCCCAACAGGCGCCCACGCACGCTGATCACTATCTACGGCGGACAGCAGGTAAGTGCCCTGAGGCGCGGCGTCCAGCACGTGCTGCCCTCCGGCCCGCGTGGCTGGTGCCGCGCGTCCGGAAAAGCAGCAGTCCAGCACCAGCACGATGATCGAGGCGGGACTCTGCGCCACGGCTTGCCTGAGCGTGGCGTATGGCAGAGCTTGATGTTCGGCGATGCCCTTCGTGAGATCGATGGTGGCGTGGGTGGCGAGGTGCAGCTCGTTGGTGGTGCCGATCAGCCCGTGGCCCACGTAATAGATCATCAGCACGTCCGTGGCGCTGGACGCGGCCTGGACCACCGCCATGCCGAACTCCACAGGCCCGGCGGGATCGATCGCGATGGTGAGGTTGGCCGGGTCGAGTCCAGTGCGTTGCACCAGGCTGCGGCCGAGCTCCTCAGCCGATCTGGCGGCTGAGCCGACGGCGGGCAACTGTGAACCTTCGGCGTACTCGGCTGCGGCCACAATCAGCACTCGGGTTCCGGGCGAGGCAAGCAGGAGATGCGAAGACATTTCGGTCACTACCGAACGTGGGATTAATATCTGTTACGTACGATTAGTACCATAATTCGACGATCATGAACATATGGCATAAATGCCCCTTTCTAACTTCCTGGGCCTGTGCCGCCACTACAGCGACGATGGGTTCGCTATAGTTTGGTATAACTACCGTCACCTGTCAGCGGCTGCGGCGCAAATGTAATAGCACGATGGATTCAGAGGCTGGAGCTCCGATGGACGTTCGGCTCAGCGCGGAGGGTGACAACTCGGAGGCCGCACTGCGCGACCTTTACGGATGGCTGGCCCAGGAACCCGGCCTTCGCGGGCGGATCCAGCTGGTGGAGCATGAGGCCGAGCCCGGAGCGCTCGGCCCCGTGGCGGATGCCATTCAGGTGGCGCTGGGTTCTGTGGGAGTCCTGGCCACCGCCTTGGTCGCATGGCTGCATATCCGCCGTAGCGAGATAACCGTGAAATTGAGCCGGGGCAAGGACGAATCCAGCGTCGAAGTAACCGCCAAGGGTGTACGCGGCCTCGACCTGACGGCGACCAGAGCCCTGGCCGAGGAACTCCTCGAATCCCTTCAGCGCGCCGAACTCGAAGGGGCGGAGGAATCCTGAGTCAGCTCGGCCGGGACGGCGGCGTGCGCCGGTCGCCGGCGAAGATGCGGTCGGTGAGATCTGGTTGGCCGCAGTCTGTTTGAGCCTGATCCAGGCGCCGTACATTCAGTCGGGGACCATCAGACCGATCTCCGTGATGGTTGCGGTGCCGCGGACGCATGAGGTCCAGGGGATGATGACGGCGACGAAGCCGTGCACCCGTGCCCTGCGTGCATTTCCGCTGGTGCAGGTGCCGGTGTGGTCGGCGGCGGAATGACGAGGCACAACGGGCAGACGACCCCAAGCCGCCGGCACGCCCGTAGTGCCGAAAACCCGAGGTCAGGGGGCAAGAGTTCCTGCGATGATGTCGGGGTGTGAGAACCATTGTGTTCGCGATCGCCTGGATCGTTCTTCGTGGTGTGCTGCCATATCCCGACCTGCGTCGTCGAGTGCAGGTCCGCCACCGTGCCCACGCCATCGCGACCCTCGAGCCCTGGCCGCGCGACGAGGTAGCGGTGACCTGCGAGGACTACGCCCGGCTGGCGATGCTGAGGCTGCTAGCGTTGCAGCGCGCAACTCGCCGGGCGGTTCAGACGCGTCAACGGGAGTCGGCATCAAGATCGCGCCGACATTGCTGACCTTTATGTCGAGTACTGGCTTGGTCCCTGAGGCGTTGATCCGGCAGGCAGTAAGCGCTCTTGGCGAACCAGCCAAGCTCCCTGACGTACGGTCAATGGCCCAGCGGATCGACTCCGAGACCGGCGCCGAGACCGGCGCCACGCTTGCCATCAACCTGTACGACCTTGCGTACCGGCCGGCGTCGCACTACTTCGCCCACGCGAACAGCTCAGCGCTACTGCAAGCGATTCAGCCCGTCATCGAATACTTCATCAAGAAGGTTCTCTCCGAGTGGGATGCCCAGCATACGAACAAGCTTCCCTCTGGGGTCCGTACCGGCAACGCACCTGAAGCGTAGGCGTCGTCGAAGTAGTTCAGCTCCACGGAACCCGGGGAACACCAAAGTCTCCATCAATCCCGGCGCGGTTCATCCGAGTCGAGCAGTCGGCGTGGTTGCGGCTCCACGAACTCCCAGCCCATCGCCCGACCACCGGCCATCAGCTCCTCGACCGACGGGTTGCGGGTCTGGTGCGTCGGCATACTCGGCGCCGTCGCCGGCTCGCCCAGATCCTCGAAGAACTTCTCGAAGCCCGCCGGGGTGACCACGCAGAGACCGCGACCGCGCTTGGACCGCACGAAGATGGAGTGAGCGGTGTTCCGCGGAATCCAGACCGTGCAGCCGGGAGTCACCAGGTGCACGGTGTCGTTGACGTAGATCTCCCACTCGCCTTCGGTGATATGGAACAGCTCGCTTTCTCCGGCGTGCCGGTGCACCGGTGCCTGCCACCCGTACGGCACGTCGCACTGAAAGAACGACAACACGCCGCGGGTGTCGGCGGCCTTGGCGTGGAAGACGATGAGCGCGCCGGCGAACCATGTCATGGTTCCGTCGTCGGGGCCCAGCATGTAGCCGTCCGGATTCGCGCCGGGGATCGGGGTACCACCGTGCGGTGCAGCGTAGCCGAAGGACATCGGGACGCCTCCTGTCATGTCGTGCGGAAATCGCTGACCGCTCTCACCTCTGCGGCCGGTGCATCCCGGCCTGGTTCAGGTACGACTCGACGGTGGTGAGATCGGCGGTGACCAGGGCGACGTATCCGTCCGGCCGGATCAGGACCCAGTCGCCGGGTGACAGAGCGTACGCGTCGCGCAGGTGGCCGCCGCTGTCCACGATCTCGCCACGGACCCCGGTGGTATGAACACGCAGTCCGGCGCGCGGTGCCGGGACGTCCCGCACCTCGTGTCCGATCAGCGTCCACCACGGGCCGGCCATCAGGTGGAACAGCCGCACCGGCTGCCCGCCGGCACCGGTGAGCGGTGCGTCGGGGGCACGGTACCCGGCCAGGTCGCCGGGGCCGGTGAGCGGCGACAGTGGGTAGCCGAGATCGAGCTGTTGTGCCTCACGCCCGCGACTCATCCCGCGTCGTACGGCCTCGCGGAGCAGCCGGGTGGACAGCCCGAGCACGGACTCGGCGATCGGCCGGCGCTCCACCTCGTACGAGTCGAGCAGCGCCCCGGGTGCCCCGCCCAGCACCGCGGCCAGCTTCCAGCCCAGGTTGTACGCATCCTGGATGCCGGTGTTGAGCCCCTGCCCCCCGGTCGGCGGGTGTACGTGCGCCGCGTCGCCGGCCAGGAAGACCCGCCCGCCACGGAACGCGTCGGCCAGGCGGGCGCCCATCAGGTACACCGACGACCACCGCACGTCGCGGACCACGACGCCATCGTGGCCGGTGCGCTCGCACAGCATCGCGGTGAGCCCGGCGGCGGACACGTCGACGTCGCCCTCGAGCGGGGCGCCGCCCTGGCATTGGAACAGATCGGTGCCGGCCAGCGGGCACATCGCGATCTGCCGTGGGGTACCTTCGTTCCACATGTGCCAGGCATCGGCGGACAGGCCGTCGGCGTGCACGTCGGCCACGAACGCCCGTACTCCGAGTGTCCGTCCGGGGAACCCGATGCCGAGCGCTTTGCGCACCATGCTGGAGCCGCCGTCGGCGCCGATCAGGTACGCGGCACGCACCGTCGTCGTGCCGTCCGGGGTGCCGATCCGCGCGGTCACGGCGTCGTCCGCCTGGTCGAAGTGCAGGAGTTCGTGCTGGTACCGCGGGGCATGGCCGAGCTCGGCCAGCCGGTCGCGTAGCAGGCTCTCGGTGCGGAACTGGGGGAGCATGAGCGGAGTGCGGTACGGCTCCGCCGGCACCGGGTCCTGATGCTCCATGATGTGCCGGTCGACCGGGCCGTCCTCGGTGTGAACGCGCTGGGGCGGGTATCGGCCGCCGGCCGCGACCATCCGGTCCAGCACGCCGAGGTCCTCGAACACCTCAAGGGTCCGGGGCTGGATGCCCTTGCCTCTAGACCCGGCGAAGGAGTGCGGCGCCTTGTCGATCAGCACGAAGTCGACGTCGCGCCGGGCCAGCTCGATGGCCAGGGTGAGACCGACCGGGCCGGCGCCGGAGACGATCACGTGGTGGGCGCGGGTGGACACGGCGCCGTGGTGGGACGCGGTCACGGGTGCAGGACCACCTTGATCGCGCCGCTGGAGCGGTCGGCGGCCACCCGGAACGCCTCGGTCGCGTCCGCGAGCGGGAACCGGTGCGTGATGACGATCTCCGCGATCTCCGGCTGTTCGGCCAGCATCGCAGCCACGTCGGTGAACTCGCGACGGCCGTCGCGGTGGTCGTAGGCGATGGCGTTCATGTAGGAGAGTTCCTTCACAAGGCTCGTCGGGCCGGGGAAAGAGGCGGACTCGAAGTAAACGCCGACCACGACGACACGGCCGCCCGGCCGGGCCAACTCGGCGCATCGCGTCAGCGCAGTGGGGCTGCCCGCCATGTCGATGACCACGTCGTACTGCCCGTGCGTCCGCCCGGCACCCAGTTTCTCGGCGGCGTGTGCCTGGTGCTCGTATCGCGCCTCGACATCGACCTCGAATCCCATCCGGCGGACGGCCGCAGCGGCGAGCAGCCCGATGGACCCGCCGCCCACGACGGCCACACGTTCCCCGGCGACCAGCCCGGCCCGACGCACTCCGTGCCAGGCCACCGAACCCGGCTCGACCAGGCACGCGTTCTCCACCGGCAGCCCGCCGGGGAGCGGAAGCAGGGTGTACTCGGGGACGGCCACCTCCGAGGTCATCCCGCCGTCCTGGAGGATCCCCAGCACGCCGTGGCCCTCGGCGACGCAGCGCTGGACATCGCCGGTCGCGCACTCTGGACAGACGCCGCAGTAAAGGGTGGGCTCGACCGCCCAGGCACGGCCGTCCTGGGTGGTGCCGGCCATCTCGTGCCCGAGGGTGAAGCCGCGCAGCCCCATGGCGGCGAAAGACACATCGGTGCCGCAGATCCCCGCAGCGGCGATTTGCACCCGTATGCCCGGTCCGGACGGCCTGTCGACCGTGACGACACGGGCCCCGGACTCGGTGCTCCTGACAGCGAGCATGGCTGTCCCTTCGATAGCGCTAGTCTAAGCGAGCGGAGTTCACTTAGACTAAGTGAACTCGGTTCGCTTAACAAGAGGGTGGGTACGCATGGATGACGCCACGCCCGTCAGGGCGGGCACGGCGGCCTGGTGGCTGGCCAGGACCGAGAAGGCCGATGACCGCCAGCGGCGCCGGCGGATGTTGTCACTCGACCTGATCGCCGACACCGCGTTGTCCGTGCTGGACAGCGAAGGCGCGGACGCACTGACCATGCGCCGACTCGCCCACGAGCTCCGCTGCAGTCAGGCCGCGCTGTACCGGCACATCACCAGCCGGGACGAACTCGTGGTCGTCGCCATGGACCGGGCGGTGGGGCTGGGCCTGCACGCGCCGCCAGAGGGGTTGGGCTGGCGGCAGACCGTGGAGTGGCAGGCACACTCCTTCCGCGATTTCCTGCTCGCGCATCCGGGACTGGTCGCGTTCATCCGCGGCACCGAACGGCTGGGCCCGAGCTCACTGAGCGGCATGGAGCACTCACTCGGGCAGTTCATCGCCATCGGGCTGAGCGTCAGGGAGGCCTACGCGACGGCGTCGGCGTTCGCCACGTTCGTGGTCGGCTCGGTGCAGTTCAACATGGGTGTGGACACCGCTGATCCGGACGAGCAACGGCTGCGCCGGAGGCTCTACGAGGGACTGGACCCTCAGCGGCACCCCATCATGGTCGCCAACGCGGAAGAGTTGTCCCGCGTCGGCAGCAGGGAGGAGTTCGAGTTCGGCCTGGCCGCGCTGCTTGACGCCATCGAAGCCCGGATCACGCCCCGGCGTCCCGGGCCGTGATCTCAGCCAAGGTCCCGGGCCGTGATCTCGGCCAGGCCCGCGCGGGCGAAGCCGAGCACACGGTCGACCACGGGGAACAATTCCCCCGTGGCGGTGTCGCCGCGGCCTGCTTCGCGGGCCATGTACAACTCGCGCAGGCCCCCCACCACGGTGTACGCCGTCAGACGCGACGCGAGCGCGTCAGGCGGCAGGCCGATGTCCTCGCCGACGGCGGCGGCGATCAGCCGCACTGACTGAGGAGCGATGAAGACGATGTCCAAGACGTGGTTCATCACCGGCACGTCAAAGGCTTTGGCCGCGAGTGGACGGAGGCCGCCCTGGAGCGGGGCGACCGCGTTGCCGCCACCGCGCGCGACCTCGGCCACCTGCGTCCCCTTGTCCAGCGGTACGGCGACGCCGTACTGCCCCTGCGGCTCGACGTCACCGACCGCGCCGCCGTGTTCGCCGCGGTACGGCAGGCGGCCGAGCGCTTAGGCGCTCTGGACGTGGTGGTCAACAATGCCGGCTACGGCCACTTCGGCATGGTCGAAGAGCTGACCGAACCCGAGATCCGCGCCGAGATGGAGACCAACTTCTTCGGCACCCTGTGGGTGACGCAGGCGGTCCTGCCCATGCTGCGCGCACAGGGTCACGGCCGGATCATCCAGGTCACCAGCGAGGGCGGCGTCCGGGCCTTCCCCGGCATCGGCGCCTACCACGCGTCGAAGTGGGCCGTGGAGGGCCTGTCGGAGTCGCTCCGCAAGGAGGTCGCACATTTCGGCATCGACATCATCTGTCTGGAACCCGGCCCCTACTCCACTGACTTCGGCGGCGCCAGCGTCCGCGCCAGCGCCGAGCATCCGGACTACGCCGAAGTCCGCGCCGCCACTCAAATCGAGTGGGACCTCGGAGACCCGAAAGCCACCCGCGCCCCCATCTTGGAACTGGCCGACACCGACGCCCCTCCGGCCCGGATCTTCTTCGGCAATTCCCTCGAACCGGTCACGGCTGAATACGAGGACCGCCTCGCCACATGGCGAAGGTGGCAGCCACTCGCCCTGGCCGCGTTCCGTTGATCACCAGCGTCGGCGCAGTGGCCTCAGTTACCCGGTGCGGCGATGCGGGCCTTGGACAGGGTCGTCACGATACCCACCCTGATGTTCTCCGGCTTTCGTGGAGTCGCTTTGATCGACCGGCATGTCCTAACCCACGAGAGGTCAGCGTGTGAGGAGCTACCCCGCGAGTTCCGTCGCAAAGTGCTGGACCTGCTGAAGGCTAGGCGCACCGTGTACCAGGTGATCGCCGATCTGCCGATCAGCGATCAGACCGCAGGGCGCGGGAGCCGTCGGCCCATCCGCCGTGGCGGCCGATGCGCCCAGGCCCGCGCCGGCAACCCGACAAGGAAGCTCTAGCCGATCGGCGCCGCGAACATGTCAGCCGTACGCACTCTTGCGCGCCCCCAAGATAGCTATAGCAGGTGGCATATCTGCGCCGCGCTCTCGGCGACGACGCGGCTCAAGGGCATGTGCCCATACACCAGCATCACCGGCCCGGAGAACGCACGCTCGAGCGTCATTAAATGGTCGCGCATGTTGAGCAGGATTCTGCGGGACATGCGCCCCGCCAGCTCCCATAGCAGTGCTTTGTCCTGGGACCGGCTTCCAGTCGGAGGCTTGCCGCGCGGACAGGACGTCGATCCGTGGAGCCTGGCATGGGTGACCAGCCCGAACGCCAACCGCACGCAGGAACTGACGTTGGAGCAACTGAAGGTTATCCAGCGCGGGTGACTGCCGGCTTCGCACCGTACCGGTGACAGGGCGCATGATCAGCGCTCCAGCTCCTGCATTTCGGTTCGATATCTAAGGAGCGTCTCATACGACTGCTTCGCCTTCTCCGCTTCTTCTCGCCCCCGGTACCAGGAGGTCTGAACCTTCGGCCACCACTGGCCGAGCTTGTCGGGATTCTTGAAGAGGTAGACCACTGCGGAGAGTGCTCCCGCGCTACTGATCCCGCCCAGGGCCACGTCCACCATGAGTGGAGAGTTCAGCGACATCCGGCGGACGTTCACTTGTTCATAAAGCCCATAGTGGCGGGCGGCTATGACGTCATCGGCACCCGCGACGGGGCCGGAGTCCAGCACGCGTTTGATCTCGAAGGCATATTGTATTGCGTCAATGAACTGATGCAGATGGGTTATGTACTCTGCGACCGTCCTCATGTTGACGGCCGGATCGGCCCCTCGGTACTCGGGTTCGGAAAGATCGGCGATCACCCTGACCACGCCCTGCTCACGTCCAGGTTCGCCGGTCTCCGCATCCGTCACATCCCAGATCGTAGTGGTTTGGCATGGGCGAGGGGGTGTCCTGCGCAGACGGGCACGTGACGCCCGGCGCACCCTGGCGGACGGGGACATCGAGCCGTGGCCGACGGGAAGGCCGTCGGTGGGATCATGGCGGCGCTCGTGCGAGATTGTTCCGGCGGCGGACCGATATACGGTGCACGGGGAGATGCGCGCGCCGCTCCGGTCATTCGCCCAATATCGGGGTCTCACGCCCCTTGCGCAGCTCGTCCATCTTGCGGAGGAACGCCGACTGAGCCACGTCTCCCCCACCGACTCGAAGACTGTGCCGAGCGGCCTGGTAGTACGCGTCGCGCGCGTCATCCACCCGGCGGACCGCCGGCTCCCACCCGTCCCAGTCATCGGTCACCCCCTGGGCGTAGTCATGCAGTCGCGCGATCGTCACCCGCCATCTGCGAGCCGCATCCACCGTCGCCGCGTCCCCCATGAGCAGGACCCTCTCCCACGACCGGGTCCGATTGGCCTCCGCCTCGGCGTACAACTGATCGGCCAATGCGGGGTCGATCAGTTTGTTTCGGGATCCGGGCCGCTTTCCCGCGGTCGCGCGAAAGGCCAGGGTCGACAGGTCCTTGAGCCTGGCGCCGTACTCCATGTAGGCCTCGAGCCGCTGGGCGTCCCAGCGCATCTCCATCTCACGCTTCCAGCGGGCTCTGTCAGTCGCTCGTGTCGTGGCCAATGTCGCCAGAGCACCGACGACGACGCCCAGCAGCGCCGGTAACTGAGCCAAAAACTGCCCCATGGCGAGAGACTCGCATGCGTCCCACGACAGGGCAACCGTTCCCCTCCAGTCGCGGCGCCCATTCTGGGGCCGCTTCCTCTATGGGGGCCGGAGCGCTCGCCGGCCGCCGGGAATCGGGAGCCGGCGGCGCAGTCGCGGCCGCGGTTCCCCTGGTCGACCCACTTGGTGTTTCGTGGAGACTTTTGATGTTCCCCGGCTTTCGTAGAGTCCTCTGGTTGACTGGCATGCCTGAACCCCAAGAGAGGTCAGCATGCCCAGGAGCTATCCACCGGAGCTGAAAGAACGAGCAGTGCGGATGGTTCAGGAGGCCATCGAATAGTCCGGGGACTCGTTCGGCATGATCACCAGGGTCGCTCGTCAGCTCGGCATCGAATCTGAATCGCTGCGTAACCGGGTCAGGCAGACCGGGATCGACGGTTGCAATCGGCCCGGCACCAGCACCGAGGAGACCAAGAGGTTCGCCGAGCTGGAGCGTGAGGTCCGCGAGCTGCGCCGGGCCAATGAGATCCTCAAGGCGGCGTCTGCTTTTTCCGAGGGAACTCGACCTTCGACCGCCCAGACGAACGCCTTCATCGACGCCCACCGCGACCGGTTCGGTGTAGTGGATCCAGCAGGCCGGCTGGCGAATGGCTACCGCGTCCTGGACTGGGACAGCCGCGCGGGGACGATAGAGCTGGCCATCCCGAAACTACGGCAGGGCTCCTACTTCCCCGACTGGCTGCTGGAACGCCGCCGCCGGGCCGAACAGTCGTTGATCAGCGTCGTGGCGACCTCCTACCTGCTGGGAGTCTCCACCCGCCGGGTGGACAAGCTGATGGAGCAACTGGGCATCGCCGGGATCTCCAAAGCCAGGTGTCAGTGATGGCCAAGACCCTGGACGCCCAGGTCGAGGCGTTCCGCACCCGCACCCTGGACGCCGGCCCCTACACCTTCGTCTGGCTGGACGCCCTCACCCAGAAGTCCGCGAAGGCGGGCGGATCATCAACGTGTACGTCTTGGTCGCCACCGTGGTCAACGCCAACAGGCAGCGGGAGATCCTCGGCCTGGAGGTCACCAGCCGCGAAGACGGCACCGGCCGGCTGTCCTTCCCGCGCAGCCTGGTCGCCCGCGGCCTGACCGGCGTCCACGCCCTGCCGATCGTCGCGGCCGGCTGCGGCCTACGACAGGGCGAGTTGTTCAGCATCGCCCTCGTCGGCGGTGTCTCCATCAAGGAACCCGCCGAGTACCTAGTGCGGTGTCCACATACGTTCGCCGGGGTGCGACACGCCGTACGGGTTGCGAGCGTTTGATCGCGTTTGCCTCCACTGTCGGTACCAGGAAT
>NZ_JBEXGT010000036.1:0-76328 GCF_040607475.1 Sphaerisporangium sp. NPDC005288
GCCCCCGCGGCCCCGGGGCCCGGTGCTCGTCCGCACACCCCCCCGGGGCCGACCCGGACACCCGCCCGGGGGTCCCCCCCGGGGCCCACCCCGCGACCGCCATCGTGATCAGTCAAGCGCGCTCGGCCGCGCGCCCTGGCGACCGGCGGGCGGGGTGGGGGTCAGCCGCAGCAGCCGCCCCCGCAGCAACCGCCGCCGCTGGGGCGGGGGGCCGCGGCGCCGCCGGTGACGGCGACCGTGGACAGCAGCTTCACCGTGTCGTCGTGGCCCTGCGGGCAGACGGCGGCGTCCGCCGAGGCGGACATGGGGCGGGACAGCTCGAAGGTCGATCCGCAGGCGCGGCAGCGATAGTCGTAACGCGGCATGGCTCAAGGGTACGACGGCCACCCGCCCGGCGGGCAGAGACCTCCTTTCGCACCGGTCAGGCAGGAGACACCCCTCGTGAAGCGGGGAACACTCCCCCGGTCAGGCGGAAGATGCCTCCCGCCCGTCCGGCGGCGAGATGCCTCCTGTCGCCGGTCAGGCTGACATGACCCCTCTTACCGCCACGACGACCAGGGCACCTCCGCCGGCCGGGCGGGGTTCCCGCTGGTCAGGCGGGCATGACCCTGTTCCCGCCGGGAGGAACGGGGCACCTCCCGGCGGCCGGGCGGGTTCCGCTGGTCAGGCGGCGGTCTCGGTGAGGTAGGGGGCCCACTGGGGGTCGCCGTCGAGTTGGGCGCCGATGAGCCGCCAGTGGACGCCGTGCGGCACCACCGGGGCCACGCGCAACGTCCAGCCGATCTCCTCCAGGAGCCGGTCGGCCTTGCGGTGGTTGCACGACATGCAGGAGGCGACGCAGTTCTCCCAGGTGTGCAGCCCGCCGCGGGAGCGGGGCAGCACGTGGTCGATGGTCTCCGCCCGCAGGCCGCAGTAGGCGCACCGGTAGTCGTCCCTGCGCATGAGCGCGGCCCGGGTCAGCGGGATGCGGGACCGATAAGGAATGCGGACATATCGCCGAAGCCGGATGACCGATGGGACGTCGACCGTGCGCGAGGCCGACCGGAGCACGGCGCCCCGGCCGTCGCGGTGGACGACGTCCGCCTTCTCCCTGATCACGAGCACGACGGCCCGATGCAGGTTGAGGGTGGTGAGCGGTTCGAACGTGGCGTTCAGCAGCAGGACCTGGCGCATCAGCGGGCCTTCCCCGCCGTCAGCGCCTCCATCGGTTGGGATGTGCCACGGCACACCCCGGCTTGCGGCCCGTCGTCTTGGGCTCCGGATGCTTCCGTCACGTGCACCTCCGCCGGACGGCCCAGCGGATGGGTTCCACGGCACCGCCCTTAAGCAAGTGTGGCCTCTCGGTCGACTCTCCCGCCACCCCAATTAACGGTCGTGTCTTCCAGACCCCGCCTCCCGGTTTATGTCCGGTTCACCCCGCTAAGCAAACCTATTGGGGAAAGATCACTCCAGATCAGGCCAACATCCGCTCTGTCCGCCACCAGCGCAACGGAGCGGAAATGTTGGCCCACGTCGGGTAACGGGGTGCCATAGGCTCGCTCCATGACGCGAACGCCGTACCCGAAGGCACGCCGTGACGACGTGGTCGACGATTACCACGGCACGCCCGTGCCCGACCCATATCGTTGGCTGGAAGACTCCGAGCAGCCTGAGGTCAAAGAGTGGCTCGACGCACAAGGCGACCTGTTCGGCGAGGCGATGGCCGCGTCACCCGGGCGGGTCGCCTTCCGCGACCGCCTGACCGACCTGGTGCGCTCGGGCACCGTGGGCGCGCCGGTGTGGCGGGGTGAGCGCGGCTTCTTCATGCGCCGCACCCCCGAGCAGGAGCACGCCGTGCTCTACACGGCCGACCCCGGCGGGCACGAGCGCGTTCTGCTCGACCCCATGGCGCTGGACCCCTCCGGGTTGACCACCGTCGACTCCTGGCAGCCGGACAAGGAGGGCCGGCGGCTGGCGTACCAGATCTCCGTGGGCGGGGACGAGGAGTCGCGGCTGCACGTCGTCGACGTGGTCTCCGGCGAGCGCGTCGACGGGCCGATCGACCGGTGCCGCTACTCCCCCATCGCCTGGCTGCCCGGCGGCGAGGCGTTCTACTACGTGCGCAGGCTCGCGCCCGGCGACGTGCCCGAGGGCGAGGAGCAGTTCCACCGGCGCGTCTACCTGCATCGCCTTGGCACGCCGACCGAGCAGGACGTCATGGTCCTCGGCGAAGGGCTGGAGAAGACCAACTACTACGGCGTGGCGGTCTCCAAGGACGGCCGCTGGCTGACCATCTCGGCCTCCCGGGGCACCGCTCCCCGCAACGACCTGTGGACGGCCGACCTGTCGGCGTCCTCGATCGAGGCGCCGGAGCTGACCGTCGTGCAGCAGGACGTGGACGCGCAGACCAGCCTGCTGTACGGCCGCGACGGGCGCCTGTACGTCTTCACCGACCGCGACGCCCCCCGCTCGCGCGTCTGCGTGACCGAGCCGGGCGAGGCCGGGTACGAGAACTGGCGCGATCTCATCCCCGAGGATCCCGAGGCGGTGATGTCCGACTTCGCGATCTTGGATGACCTGGACCATCCGGTGATGCTCGTCGGCTGGACGCGGCACGCCATCAGCGAGATCACGGTGCACGACCTGGCCACCGGCGCCAAGGTCGGTCAGGTGCCGACGCCCGGCCTCGGCACGATCGGCGGCCTGCACGAGCGGCCCGAGGGCGGCCACGAGGCGTGGTTCGCCTACACCGACCACACCACCCCGACGTGCGTCCTGCGCTACGACGCCCGCACGCGCGAGACGACCCTGTGGGCGGCCTCGCCCGGCGCCGTGGAGATCCCGCAGGTCGACACCGAGGAGGTCGTCTACCGCTCGGCCGACGGCACCGAGGTCCACATGATCGTGGTCTCCAAGCCCGGCGACGGTCCCCGGCCGACCATCCTGTACGGCTACGGCGGGTTCGGCCTGCCGATGACCCCGGGCTTCTCCATCTCGACCCTGGCGTGGGTGGAGGCCGGCGGCGTCTACGCGGTCGCCCAGTTGCGCGGCGGCGGGGAGCAGGGCGAGCAGTGGCACCGCGACGGCATGCTCGGCCACAAGCAGAACGTCTTCGACGACCTGCACGCGGCCGCCGAGCACCTGATCGCCACGGGGGTCACCACCGCCGATCAGCTCGCGATCTCCGGCGGGTCCAACGGCGGCCTGCTGGTCGGCGCCGCGCTGACCCAGCGGCCCGAGCTGTACGCGGCGGTGGCGTGCGCGGCGCCGCTGCTGGACATGGTGCGGTACGAGAAGTTCGGCCTCGGGGCCACGTGGAACGTCGAGTACGGCACGGCCGACGACCCCGAGCAGTTCGGCTGGCTGTGGGGCTACTCCCCCTACCACCACGTCCGCGAGGGGGTGCGCTACCCGGCGACGCTGTTCATGGTCTTCGGCTCCGACACCCGCGTCCATCCGCTGCACGCCTGGAAGATGTGCGCCGCGCTCCAGCACGCCCAGGGAGCCGACGAGCGGCCCGTCCTGCTGCGCAACGAGAACGAGGTCGGGCACGGGGCGCGCGCGGTCAGCCGGTCGGTGGAGCTCATGGCCGATCAGCTCGCCTTCCTCGCCGAGCACACCGGCCTGACCGGCTGAGGTTCTCTCGCGGGACCGCTGAGGCGGGCCGCCGGACGCTCCGGCAGGCCCGCCCGTCCCCCCGTCACAGCCTTGCCCCCTTCACCTTCACCGCCTTGGCCGCCTTGGCGCCGGACCTTCGCCCGCCGGCGGCTCGCCCGGTGCGGGACGGCGCCCGGTCAGCGGGGGAAGACGATGGTCTTGTGCCCGTCGAGCAGAACGCGCTGCTGGGCGTGCCAGCGCACGGCCCGGGCCAGCGCCAGGCACTCCACGTCGCGCCCCATGGCGGCCAGGTCCTCCGGCGAGTGGGTGTGGTTGACCCGCGCGACCTCCTGCTCGATGATCGGGCCCTCGTCCAGGTCGGCCGTCACGTAGTGCGCTGTGGCGCCGATGAGCTTCACGCCCCGCGCGTGGGCCTGGTGGTAGGGCTTGGCGCCCTTGAACGACGGCAGGAACGAGTGGTGGATGTTGATCACCTTCCCCGAGAGCTTGGCGCACAGGTCTTCGGAGAGCACCTGCATGTAGCGGGCCAGCACGACCAGTTCGGCACGGTAGTGCTCGACGAGGGTGAGGACCTCGGCCTCCTGGCGGGGCTTGGTCTCGGCGGTCACCGGCAGGTGGTGGTAGTCGATGCCGTACGACTGGGTGAGCGGGCGCAGGTCGGGATGGTTGGACACGACCGCGACGATCTCGATGTCGAGCAGCCCTGAGCGCACCCGGTAGAGCAGGTCGTTCAGGCAGTGGCCGAGCTTGCTCACCATGACCAGCACGCGCGGCTTGACGGCCAGGTCGTGCAGGCGGAAGTCCATGGCCAGGTCGGGCGCGAGCTCGGCGAAGGCCGCGCGCAGGTCGTCCTCGGGCAGCGAGGAGGTGAACTGGACGCGCATGAAGAAGCGCGCGGCGCCCTGGTCGCCGAACTGCTGGCTCTCGGTGATGTTGCATCCGCGCGCCGCCAGCAGCCCGGAGACGGCCGCGACCACCCCCGGCCGGTCGGGGCAGGACAGGGTCAGGACATACTCGGAGATCACCGGGCACCCACCTCTTCGCTCACGTTGAGGCAGATTACCGCTCCGGGGCGTCGTTGCCCCGGCGACTTCCTGAAGCTTTCCCCGCGACTTGCCCGACGGGCGCGGCGGACGCCGCCGGCCCGCGCGCAGCGGGCCGGACCGATCCCCCGGGTATTAGGGACGTCAAACTCTCTTACGGTCACCCAGCTATAAGGTGGCGTAATCCGACGCGGGCGGTTGCCCGCCGTTGACCTGGGGCTTCATACCCTTTATGACGTGAAATGGGTCGACAGCAGGGGATTTGAGGTCGAGGCGCTGGTGGTGGGCAACCAGCCCTGCCTCCGCGTGAGCAGGGGGCGCCAGTACGTGGCCTACTACCCCGACGTCGCGGAACTGTCCCGGCACCTGGACCTGACCGACCTTGTCGTCACCGCCGAATGATCGCGGCCTGACCCCCCACCGGGCGCCGCCCCGGCGGCGGTGCTGCCGCCGGCCCTCACCGGCGAAGGCGTACAGTGGCGCCCGAAGGAGCGGGAAGGAGCCGGCGGGTGCTGAAGTGGGATGAGTTGTCAGCTGGGGAGAAGCGCGCGGCCGTCGCCCTGGCGGCCATGCTGCCCGGTTACATCAACGCCGTGTTCGTCGCCGAGCATCTGGCCGAGGCCATCGCCTGGCAGCGCGGTGAACTGACCGACGAGCAGCTCATGAAACGCACCGGCTGGACGTTCAACGCCACGCCCGAGCAGTACGCCGACATGGCGATGCGGTCGGCCGAGCGCGCCGGGGTGGACCCGGTGGAGTGGCTCGACGCGATGAAGGGCGCCTACGAGGAGCAGCGCGCCATCGCCGCCGAACTGCAGCGGCAGAGCGCCAGGAAGAGCGCCGACCGGCCCGACGAGTTCTGGGACATCATCAAGGCCAACACCTGGCCGGACGACCTCAACGGCCCCGACGACCTCGCCGGGCCGGACGATCTGCAGGGACCCAAGGACGGCCGGTCCTAGGCGCCGGCCCGATGCAGATCAGCGATCGCCCCGCCGCCCGCGTCCTCTGCCTGGACGGATCCGGCCGCGTGCTGCTGCTGCGCTGGCGTGACCCGGTCGCCGGCGTGATGTTCTGGGAGCCGCCCGGCGGCGGCATCGACCCCGGCGAGACCCCGCTGGAGGCCGCCCGCCGCGAGCTGACCGAGGAGACGGGTCTGCCCGGTGACGCCGTGGCCGACACGTGGGTCCCCGTGGAGCGCGACTACCACTGGCTGGGCGTCCGCTATGTGAAGGTGGAGCGGTTCTACCTGGCGCGCTTCGCCGCCACCACGCCGGAGGTCGTCCCCGCCATGCTGACGGGCGAGGAACGCGACCTCCTCCTCGGGCACGCCTGGTTCGCCCCGGCGGATCTGGCCGCCCCGCCCGACCTGGTCGAGCCCCCGTCCCTGGCCGAGGTGATCACCCTGCTGACCGGCGCGGCCGGCCGGGAGTGACCGCGCCGGCCGGGGTCAGGCCTCGCTGAGGGCCTTCAGGACGTCGGGGTCGTGCGGGTCGAGGTCGCGGGCGCGCCGCAGGTCGTCCACCGCATCCTCCCGCCTGCCGAGCTCCCTGAGCGCGACGGCACGGTTGTAGTAGAGCGCGGCGTCCTCCCCCAGCTCTATGGCCGTGGTCAGGTCGGCCACGGCGCCTTCGTCGTCCCCCGTCTCGTGCCGCAGCACCGCCCGGTTCGCCCAGGCGGAGGCGAGCCCGGGGGCGCCCGAGAGGGCCCGGTCGAAGGCCGCCATGGCCTCATCGTGCCGTCCCACCGCCGCCTCCAACTGCCCGAGGACGCACGACAGGTGCGGGTTGCCCGGGTCCAGGGCCAGCCCTGCCGTCACGTCGGCGCGCGCCTGCTCCTCCAGGCCGAGCTGGACGAGCAGCCCGGCCCGGTTGATGCGGGCGTCCAGGTAGCCGGGGTCGAGCTCCAGAACATGGTCCAGGTCGGCCCGCGCCCCGTCGAGGTCTCCCGTGGCGACGCGGAGCTGGGCGCGGTTGTAGTACCCCTCGGGCAGCGGCGGACTGAGCGCGATCGCCTCCTCGTAGTCGGCCAGCGCCGCCTCCGGGCGGCCCATCCGGTAGAGCAGGTTGCCGCGGTCGAGGTGGTGGTCGGGGTAGGCGGGGTCGATCGCGACCGCGGCGTCCATCTCGGCCAGCGCCTCCACCGGCCGTCCCAGCATGCCGAGGAGCTGCGCCCGGTTGGCGCGCAGGACCATGCGGTGGATCGGGTGCCGTCCCGGCGGCAGGTCGCTCTCGGCCAGCTCGATGGCCTCCTCCACCAGGGCCAGCGACCTGTCGGTGTGGCCGCCGCGCATCTCGATCAGCGCCTTGCCGTTGAGGTCGAAGCCCAGCTTGAACGCCCGCACGGCCCGGTCGGGCAGCAGGCCGGAGATGGCGATGGCCTGGTTGATCCAGCCCCGCGCCCGGCCGAGGTCGCGCCGGGCCGGGTCGGGATGGCGCGCGTCGAGCATGGCCGTGCCGTACGCCACCGCCGAGTGCACCTCCGCGTCCACGCTCTGGCGGCGAGCCTCCTCGTACAGCTCGCGCGCCCGGTCCCTGCGCCCGAGGCCCGCCTGGGCGGTCGCCGTACCCTGCAGCAGTTCCCACCATCGCCGCGTCTCGGGCCCGGCGAGCCGCAGGCCGCGCTCGCCGAGGTCGGCGGCCGCCTCCAGGAACCCCTCGCGCATGCAGTGCTCGTGCGCCGCCCACAGTGCTTTGACGCCGGCGCCGCGCGGGTCGCCGCCGTGTTCGCGGTGGTAGGGGATGGCGCCCAGGGTCCAGGATGGCCGGCCGGTGGCGGCGAGCTCGTCGGCCCGCCGGTCGTGCATGCGGGCGCGCTCGGCCTCGGGCAGCGCCCGGTACGCCGCGAGCGCCCGCGGGTCGTCGAGCACGCCGTCCGAGGCGACGTAACCGGCCGCGGAGCCCTCCGGGCCCGCCGATGCGGATATTTCCGCGTTTATGTCATGACCATAGAAAAATTCCGGCGGAGGTTTACTGGAAAGCACGACAATTGTCAATCGACCGGGGTCCGAACGGCGCATAAGCGTGGCGATGAGTTCGCGGTCGGTGCCGTCCGCATCGTCCACGTTGTCAACGGCGATGACGGGCGGCGCCACCCCGCCGTCCCGTACGAATTCGGCGATTCCGTTCGCAATGCGCAGGCTGCGGCGGGGCGCCGGGACCAGGATGCGCTCCTCGGCGGACAGGCGCGCGTCGAGGGGCTCCCGGCGGGCGACCACCCGATCACGAAGATCGGGCGCCGCCGCCCGGATCTCGGCCCCGTGCCGCGCCACCGCGTCGGAGCAGTGCTCCAACGCGGGCGGCAGCAGCCGGGCGAGCAGGGATCCGCCGAAGGTATAGGGGCCGCACAGGCGGCGATGGGCGTCGAACACCGGAACCCGGCGGGCGTCCATGCCCAGGCCGGCCTGTGCGCCGAGGGCATGGAGCACGCCGCGGCGGTCCCTGGAGCGTCCTCCGTGGATCCAGAGGTGGTGACCGGTGCGGCCGGTCACCCCTTGTGGATCGCGCTGGCGGATCCGGTCAGGTGGACCATACCCGGCTTGCGAACGACGATCTTCTTCATTGGGTGTCCTCCTCGGCTCCCAGGTGCAAAGAACCCATTATCAGGAGGAAAATCGCCAATTTGCAAGCATTGAACATGATTTGTACTAGATAAGTGAATACATGTCGCTAATGAGTTAGTTGGGTGGACGGGCGGGCGGCGAGCGTCTTCTCGCCGTAAACAACCACGAGGCCTCCCCTGTCCTCTCTGCGCACTTCACGCCACCCGTACTTGCGGTACAGCTCGAGCGCCGCGCCCTGCAGCAGGGTCGTGTCGCCGCGGAGCGTGCGGTAGCCCAGCCGGACGGCGGCCTCCTCCAGCGCCTCCAGCATCAGCGTGCCGAACCCGCGCCGCTGGTGGTCGGGATGGACGCGCAGCCGGCACATCTCGGCGGACCGCTCGTCGACGCGTCGCAGCCCGCCCATGGCCACGACCCCGGCGCCTTCGACCTCCCCCACCAGGAACTCGCCGCGGTCGGCCAGGTAGACCTGGTTGATCCGCGGCATGTCGTCCTCGTAGTACACCCCGTCCCCCTCGGTGATGCCCACCTGTGCCAGACAGGTGCGATGGAGCTCCCAGACGGCTTCCCGATCGGACCAGCGATACCGCCTGAGCGAAAGCGTCATACATCGACCTCCGAGGTCGCGGAAGTGGAAGGCGGCGGCGAGGCGAGGATGTCCTTGAAGGTCTGCAGCCCGGCGATGTCACCGCATCTGGCGTGGATGTTGCGCGCGAGCTCGGTGGCACGGCGCAGGATGATGTCGGTGCGAAAGCTCTCGCCGACCTGCCGCACGGCCTCCATGCCCATGCGCAGCGCCTCGTCGCCGTCCCCCTCGAGCAGCCGGCAGTGCGCCTGGTCGAACCGGATCAACGTCTGGTCGAGCAGATCCCCCTCGTACTTCTCCAGCGCCTGCTCCAGGATCAGGTCGGCCTCGATGGTCTGCCCAAGACGCGTCAGCGCGTCGCCCTGGTGGAAGTAGAGCTGGCGCTCGGTGTAGCCGAACACCGTGTCCTCCTGCTGGGCCGGCGTCATCTGGGCGAAGGCCGCCCGGGCCCGCGACAGCGCCCGCTTGGCCTGGTCGACGACGTCCTTCTTGCCCCCGGAGTTCGCCAGCATCGACAGCGCCCGGGCCTCCACGACCGGGGCCATGGCCTTGGCCGCGCACGGCGTCTGCCCGGCCAGGTCGCGGCTCTTCTTGGCCAGGTTGAGCGCCTCGCGGGGGTCCCCCAGGAACAGGGGGACCAGCGCCTCGCGAGCGGTGACCCAGGCGCGCAGCGCGCGGTCGCCGGTCTCGTCGGCGGCCATGCGCGAGGTGCGGAAGAACGACCGGGCCATCCGCTGGTCGCCGAGATCGATCATGATGATGCCGGCCAGGCCGGACAGCCGGGCGGCGAGGGCGCACAGGCGCTCCTGAAGGTCGATGGGCTGGTGGCGCTCCATCGCCTGGCGCACGGTGCTGAACTCCAGCAGCACGTCGCACAGTTGCCGCATCGGCGGCGTGTTCATGTACTGCCGGCCGAAGGAGGTCGCCGCCTCCTCCCAGTGGTCGAGCATGGCCGGCGACACGGTGGTCGACACGAGGGTCTCGTCCATCCGGCGGCGAATGCCGTCGGCGGCGCCGAGCACCGGAGCGCTCAACGTTCCGGCGGCACCCGCGCCGCTCGCGATGATCTGCAGCAGCGTCCTGCGTAACACGTTCTCGTCCTCCTCACCCCCGTCCGACGAGGGATCGCTGAGCGGCTTGATCCACAGCTCGCGCGATTCGGGGGGACTGTCGGATTCGGCCTCCTGCTGACCGCCACGTACGACGCCCGGCATCCGGTGGCCGTGGCCACAGATGCACGGGCCCTCGTATCCGAGGGCGACCGGCTCCACCCGGTAGACCGAGCACAGGTAATGGAGGTACTCCGGACCGGGGCGCTTCAGCCCGCTCTCGTAGGCGCTCAGAAGCGTCTCTCCGATGCCGGGCAGGGCTTTCCCGTCACGTTCGAACAAGGCGCGCACCTGTTCGATGACGTCGGCCAGAGCGATGCCATGGGCGAGACGGTGAGATTTGATTCGACTTGTCCCGAAATGCGGAGCACACTCATCGAAAATCTCCTCGGCGATTCGGGCCGTAGTGCGCCCCACCGCCAGGCCGCGCGCCCGGGTTCGCCGCGCTAACTCCGTTTCCTTGTGCTGTCTGCCGGACATCCCGGCCCCTCTCTCGTGGCCAGTCGCCATCCTGGTCACCGACCCCGACCGGTCCCATCTGCGCGGACGCGGCCTCTTGCCGGTCAACCGCGTCTAACGAGAATGATGGACCAGTAATGACAGGACCTGAAAGGACGCTCGAACCTGCTGGCATAGAATCGTCCCCCGCCGGGGACGTTCTTTCAACCCACTTGAAATATCCCCTTACCCACGACGCCACCGAGCTTCGTTGACCCATCGGGCACGGGTGAGTCAGATTTGGCCAACCAGCCTCGATTCACCGGCTGTGATCGCCGCGAATCGGTCTAGAGGAAGGCTCGAAGTGGACGACAGCTTCCAACACCTGGAACGCCTGGCCGACGAGCTCGACGCTCGGGGGCTGCTCGCCCGGGTGGTGCACACACAGTCGGGGCGGGCGTTCGTCCGCGTGATCAACCCCAACGCCACCAGCCTCGCCGAGAACGTCACCTGCCGGCCGCAGGCGACCCCCGCCTACTACTGGTGGTCGTGGGGAGAGCGCATGCACCAGGTCGACGATCCGGCAGGAGCGGCCACCAAGGTCGCCCGCGTACTGGCCGCGGTGAGCGAGTAGGACACGTGACGGACGCGGTGCAGCGCAGTCACCGCCGTCCGCCGTGGACACCGCGGCTCTTCGGGGTCGGCGGGGTGCCCGGTGCGGAGCGTCCGGCGTCCGTGGAGACACGGCCGCACGGACGCTGGGCATCCCGTCGGCTCCACCTCCCTGGCACGTGCCAGAACCATCGCCCGGCGGCGCCACGCGGCGCGCGCCGGCATCCCAGAGCAGCCATCGGGTCCGAGCCTCCATCCTGGCCCGATGGTGATCGGGGATCTCCCCGATCGGAAACGGAGCGGGGCGCGCTTCCGGGTGCGTGCCCCGTCCCGGGCCGCTCGTCACCGGGGTGCCCGGGCCCGCCCTCCGCGGCCCCGGGTCCGGGCACTCCCGTCTTCCCCGGCGTCACGTGACGGCGGCCGGGCCGGTCGGCGGAGTCAGTCGGTTCAAGTACCGTTCCGTCTAGGTCGAGGACCGATAATTGTCTCCGCCGACCGACCCGATCCGAGAGGTGCCCACCGCGTGTCCATGCTCGCCGTCGACCCCACCGCCCCACCGGCGTCCGACCTGTCTGTTCTGGCCGATATGGGCAAGCAGGTGGCGGGCACCTGTGTCAGCGCCGGCGGGGACGACGTGACGTGCACGTTCCTGCTCAACTGGCTGTCGCCCGGGTGGGCCTCCCCCCTCGCGTGGCTGATCAGCGTCGTCCTCATCGCGGTGTCCGCGCTGGTCGCGCGGGCGATCCTGCACCGGCTGATCGACCGGGTCATCCGGCGCGCGGCCGACGGCGTGCTGCCCGAGCGCCTGCGCCTGAGGGGCGGCACGAGCGTGGACGGCGCCGCGGCCCTGCTCACCGAGCGCCGCCGCCAGCGGGCCGAGACCCTCGGCTCCGTGCTGCGCAGCCTCATCTCCGTGATCGTCTTCGGCACCGCCGCGATGATGATCCTCGGACGGTTCGGCCTCAACCTCACCCCCATCCTCACCAGCGTGGGCATCCTCGGCGTCGCCGTCGGCTTCGGCGCGCAGGAGCTGGTCAAGGACTTCATCGCCGGCATGTTCATGCTGATGGAAGACCAGTACGGCGTCGGCGACATGATCGACACCGGCACGGCCGTCGGCACCGTCGAGGCCGTGACCCTGCGCATCACCCGCCTGCGGGACGCCGACGGGCGCGTCTGGTACGTCCGCAACGGCACGATCAACCGCATCGGCAACGAGTCCCAGGGCTGGTCGCGCGCCCTCGTCGACGTCCCGGTGGCCTACGACGCCGACATCGCCGCCATCCGCGACCTGCTCAAGAACGTCGCCGAGGAGGTCTGGGCCGACCCCGCCTTCCGTGACTCGGCGATCGTCGAGGAACCCGAGGTGTACGGCCTCGAGCAGATCTCCGACAAGGCGATGATCTTCAGGATCACCGTCAAGACGGTTCCCGCCCACCAGGCCGAGGTGGCGCGCGAGCTGCGCATGCGCGTCAAGTGGGCGCTCGACCGCGCGGGCATCACCCTCGCCGGGGTCTGAGTAGGCTGGAAGGCGTGTCCGCTACCCCTGCCGAGTCCATGTCCTTCTACGACGCCGTGGGCGGCTCAGAGGCCTTCGAGCGCCTCGTGCACCGCTTCTACCAGGGCGTGAAGGACGATCCGCTGCTGCGCCCCCTCTACCCCGAGGAAGACCTCACCGGGGCCGAGGAGCGGCTTCGCATGTTCCTCGTCCAATATTGGGGCGGCCCCACCACCTACGGCGAGCAGCGCGGGCACCCGCGGCTGCGCATGCGGCACGCCCCGTTCGTGATCGGCGAGCCCGAGCGCGACGCGTGGCTGCGGCACATGCGCGACGCCGTGGACTCCCTCGAACTGCCCGACGACCTCTCCGCCAAGCTCTGGACCTACCTGCAGTACGCGGCCCACAGCCTCGTGAACGCATAAGTGGCCGCCTCGGGGGGCAGCCAAGGACGTGTGAAGAACTCCCCTTGGTGGCGTGATGCCGTCGTTTACGAGATCTACGTTCGCAGCTTCGCCGACGCCTCGGGAGACGGCGTCGGCGACCTCCAGGGGATCCGTTCCCGCCTGCCCTACCTCGCGGAACTCGGCGTGGACGCGATCTGGCTGACTCCCTTCCAGCCTTCTCCCATGGCCGACGGCGGGTACGACGTGGCCGACTACCGGGGCGTCGACCCGCTGTTCGGCACGCTGGCCGACTTCGACGCCCTGGTCGCCGACGCCCACGCCCACGGCCTGCGGCTCATCGTCGACGTGGTGCCGAACCACAGCTCCTCCGCCCACCCGTGGTTCCAGGCCGCGCTGGCCTCCCCGCCCGGCAGCCCCGAGCGCGACCGCTACATCTTCCGTGACGGCGACGCGCCGCCCAACAACTGGACATCGGTGTTCAGCGGGCCGGCGTGGACCCGCCTGCCCGACGGGCAGTGGTACCTCCACCTGTTCGCTCCCGAGCAGCCCGACTTCAACTGGCGCAACCCCGCCGTCCACGAGGAGTTCCTGGACATCCTGCGGTTCTGGCTCGACCGGGGCGTGGACGGGTTCCGCATCGACGTGGCGATGGGCCTGTACAAGGACGCCGACCTGGCCGACGTGCCGCCCTCGGAGGAGGGGTTCCAGTCGCGTTCGCCCATCTGGAGCCAGCCCGAGGTGCACGAGGTGTACCGCGAGTGGCGCAAGGTGCTCGACTCCTACCCCGGCGACCGCGCCGCCGTCGGCGAGGTGTGGACCGACACCGCCGAGGACCTCGCGCTCTATGTCCGGCCCGACGAGCTGCACCAGAGCTTCAACTTCGCCTGGCTCGAGGCCCCCTGGTCGGCCACCGCCTTCCGGAAGATCATCGACGACACGCTGGCCGCCGTCACCGCGCCCACCTGGGTGCTGTCCAACCACGACGTGGTGCGCCACATCACCCGTTACGGCGAGGGCTCGCTGGACCCCTCGGCCGGCCTCGCCCGCGGGCGTGCCGCTCTGCTCGCCATGCTCGCCCTGCCCGGGTCGGCGTATCTGTACCAAGGGGAGGAACTGGGCCTCCCGGAGGTGAAGGACCTTCCTCCGGAGTCGCGCCAGGACCCGATCTTCGCCCGCTCCAAGGGCGAGCTGCTCGGCCGGGACGGCTGCCGGGTGCCGATCCCGTGGTCCGGCGACGCGCAGCCGTACGGGTTCTCACCCGGCGGCGCCGGCCCGTGGCTGCCCCAGCCGGCCTCATGGGCGGCTCTCACCGCCGAGCGCCAGGCCGGCGACCCCGCCTCCACGCTGGCGTTCTACCGCCGCGTCCTTGAGCTGCGCCGGTCGCTGCGGGGCACGCTGCCCGACGCCATCGCCTGGCTGGAGGCTCCCGGCGACGCGCTCATGTTCACGCGGGGCGAGCTGATCTGCGCCATCAACTGCGGCGAGGAGGCCGTCCCCCTGCCGCCGCACCGGGAGGTCCTGGTGTCCAGCGGCAACGGCGAGGGGACCTCCCTGCCCCCCAACACCGCCGTGTGGCTCCGCTCCGCCTGAACCGAGGGGAGGCCGGGGGCGGCATCAGACCCTCTCGGAGGTAAGCACGTCCACCTGGGTGGTAAAGAATCCAACCCAGGCAGGACGACCGGCCGGTGTGTGCCACCGGGGAGGAGATATCTCCACCACAGTACGACGAAACCGCACCACACCCCGGCCGAGTGCTACAGATCTCCACCCACCGCCCGCCCCCGGTTCACCCCACCCCCACCCGGTGGAACGATTCCCACCCCGGTCTCGCTCACCCCGCCTCCTTCACCCGGCCTCGCTCACCCGGCGTTCGCTCACTCGGCGTTCGCTCACCGGGCGTCGCTCACGGAGCGAGCCGGTGCAGGTCACGGGGGAACAGCGCGACCTGGCGGACGTTCGGCACGTCGAGCAGGCGTGCCATGAACCGTTCGAGCCCGAATGCGAAGCCACCGTGTGGCGGCATGCCGTAGCGCATCGCGTCGAGGTAGCCCGAGTATGCCGACAGGTCGGTCTCGCCGCGCGCGGTCAGCGCTCGCACGTAGTCGGCGTACCGGTGCATCCGCTGGCCCCCGCTGACCAACTCCAGGCCACGGAAGATCAGATCGATCGCGCGCGAGTAGCCGGGACGAGCCGGGTCCGGATGGGTGTAGAACGCGCGATGCGCGGTCGGGTAGCCCTCGACGAACACGAAGTCCGAGCCATGCTCGCGCAAGGCCCACTCGCCGATCCACCGCTCGTGCGCGGGCGCGAGGTCGGGCTCGCCGGTCACGTCCTCGCCGGTCGCCCTGCTGATCATCTCCAGTACGTCGGCGAAGTGCACCACCACGGGTTCGTCCGTCAGCGCGGGCATGGTGACGCCGAGAAGCTCAAGTGAGGCGCCGGCCGATGCCTGGATGCCGGCCAGCATGCCCCCGACCGTCGCATGGCACGCGGCGATGACGTCACGGTGGTCTTCCACGAAGCCCATCTCGGCATCGAGAGAGGTGTAGGAAGCCAGGTGGCGGGCGGTGTCGCTCGGCTCGGCGCGGAAGACCGGTCCGACCTCGTAGACCCGCTCCAGGACGCCGACCATCATCTGCTTGTAGAGCTGAGGGGACTGCGCCAGGTACGCCGGACGGCCGAAGTAGTCGAGCTCGAAGACGTTGGCGCCGCTCTCGGTGGCCGCGCCCACGATCTTCGGGGTGTGGATCTCGACGAACGACATCGCTTCGAGCGCCGTGCGGAAGCCGCCGACCGCGGCCGCACTGATGCGGTGGACGGCGGCGAGCTTCGGGTGGCGCAGCGCGACCGGCGCGTGGTCCAGCATCGTCGGCAGGCTCGCGCGCAGGTCGGGCCGGTAGAGGTCGAACGGAGCCGGCTCGGCCGGGTCGGTCAATGCCTCGATCACCGGCGAAGTGATCTCCACTCCGCCTGGAGCGGACGGCTCGACGGTGACCGTGCCCACGACGGCGACCGTCGTCTCTTCCGGCAGGGTCTCAAGCAGAGCGCGGGCGGCCTTCTCGGACACGACGATCTGGGTCAGGCCGGCGGCGTCGCGCAGAATCAGGAAAGCGACCGACTTCAGCAGCCGGCGACGATGTATCCAGCCCGCGATGCGTACGGTCTCACCGACGTGTGCGGACAGCTGGGTGGACAGGATGCGTTGCATGGTGGTGGCCTCCTCTGGTCGCAACGCGTCCCCTGAGAGGCGTGGGCGAGCGGGATCCTCGCGGTACCACCACACCTTCACCACGCCGTCGTGCGGCGTGGCCTCTGCAAACCCGTGACGTGGGCGATTCGGCGGGACTCTACTAGACGCGAAGGTCGTTCTTCCCCGCAGCTCAGGAGGGTCTTCACGCCCCGGCCGGAGTCCGCCTTCGCAGCTGCCGGCGGCTCTCTCCGACTCCGGTGATCGAGGTGCTACTCGGCTCCGTCGTCGCTGTTGGACGCCATCTTACGCAGATCTGCGTTCGTCGATGAGAAGCGACAGCGTCCGCCAACGAGTTCGGCCGGCACATGGTGACCGATTCGCACCGAGATGATGGTGAGAGATGGCAGCGTGCCATGCCTTGCTGGACGTCGGTCAGCGTCCCTGGCGGTCGTCGGATGTGAGCTGCTCTCGTATGACCGTGCGGTTCACGCCCAGGTGGTCGAGCAGCTCGGCCACCGGGTCTGGTCTCTGCTGGCCGAGCAGCGCGAGGAGGAGCTGGTCGGGCCCTTCGGTGTTCCGGTTCTTGCGTGTCGTGGCCTTGATCGCCTGGTGGACGGCGGCTCTGGCGCTGGTGCTGAGCGCTGTCGCCGGGACCGGGGGATGCCTACGTGGCCGGGTCTGCGGTGTCTGTCCCACGTCCAGCCCGATCGCGCGCAGCGCGGCGGCATCCAGTTCGGCCACGGCCGCGCGGGCGGTGGCGAGATCGACACCGAGCGCCCGAGCGCCTGCGCACCCGGGAGTGCCCAGCAGCCCGAGCAGCAGATGCTCGGTGCCGACCCGCCGGTCGCCGCGCTGCCTGGCCTCCTCGGCCGCCGCCTTCACGGCGGCGGCGAACGCGCTTCTCGCCGTCCCTGGCATCGCCGGTCCTCACTTCCCGTATTTGGCGTGTACGGACTGCCGTGACATGCCGAGCGCATCGCCGATCTGTTCCCAGGTCCACCCTTGCTCTCTGGCCAGCGTGACCGAGACGGCCTCGACCTGCTCGGCCAGCCGGTGCAGCGCACCCACGGCGCGCAGCCCCAGAGCGGGGTCGTTCGACCTGATGCGGCTCGACAGTTCTTCCAGCTCCACCCTGTCAGGCTAGATTGACACTGGTCACTTTGTCAATCTAGCCTGACAGGCATGGACGAAGTAGTGATCGTAGGAGCGGGCCCCGTCGGGCTCATGCTGGCCTGCGAACTGAGCCTCACCGGGGTCCGCCCGGTCGTGCTGGACAAACGCACCGAACCCGGCGACCTGCCCAAGGCCAACGGGCTCGGGGGACAGATCATCGAGTTGCTGGACCACCGAGGGCTGCTGGAGAGACTGAGCGCCGGCAGCCCGTTCGTCGGCGTCCCTCCCGGTTTCGCGTTCGGATCGGTCCCGCTGCGTCTCGCCGGCGTGGAGGGCATCCCGCTCCGCATGCTGATGATCCAGCAGCCCCGGCTGGAACGACTGCTGGGTGAGCGCGCGGCCGAGCTGGGCGTGCAGATCCGCTGGGGCCACGAGCTGACCTCACTCACCCAGGACGAGACCGCGGTGACACTCCATGGGCCGGGCTTCGAAAGGCTCGCCCGCTACGTGGTGGGCTGCGACGGCGGCAACAGCCGCGTCCGCGAGCTGGCGGAGATCGGCTTCCCCGGCACCGTCGACGAGGAGGTGCTGTGGCTCGGGCATTTCACCACCGACACGATGACCGGCGTCTTCGACGACCCCGAGGTGGCCGGGCTGCGACCGGGCTGGAACCGCACGGGCAACGGACGCCTGCTTCTCACCTCGCTCCAGCCGGGCATCCACATCGTCGGCGTGCGGGAGAAGGGTGTGCGTCCGGCGGGCCCCGTCACGCTCACCGAGTTCCGGGGGGCCGTGGACAGAGTGCTCGGCAGGGACCTGCCGCTGGGCGAGCCCGTCTGGCTGTCGAGCACGGTCGCGCAGGCCCGGCTGGCCGAAAGGTACCGAGCAGGCCGGGTCTTCCTGGCCGGCGACGCCGCCCATCTGTTCCCCGCAGGCGGTTCGGCACTCAACGTCGGGATGACGGACGCGATCAACCTCGGCTGGAAAGTGTCGGCCCGGCTCGGCGGCCGAGCGGGGGACGGCCTGCTCGACACCTACGAGTCCGAGCGCCGCCCTGCCGCCGAACGCGCTCTCCTACAGACGCGCGCCCAGGCGGCACTCGACCGCCTGACGGGCGAGGAGGGAGAGGCCTTGCGGACGCTGCTCGCCGAGATCTTCGCCTACGAACAGCCGGTGCGCCACCTCGCCGAGTTGCTGCAGGGCTCCGACCTGTCGTACGAGAGGGCCGAACACCCTCTGGTCGGCCGCCTGGTCCCCGACCTTCGGCTGACCACGGACAGCGGCGAGCGCCGGGTGGCCGAGCTCATGCACGCAGGACGCCCCGTCCTGCTCGACCTGGGCGCGAACGTCACGCTCGACCAGGGCGGGGACGAATGGATCACCGTGGTCAGGGCCCGGTGCGACGATCCGCCCGCCGACGCCCTGCTGATTCGCCCCGACGGCCACGTGGCCTGGGCCGGCACCGACCAGCTCACGGAAGCGATCAGACAGTGGTTCGGGCCCACAGCCGCTCATGAATGACGTTCATTCCGCAGACGCTGCCGCGACTCCTCCGGGGCAAGGAAACGCCACCCCGGTCCGCGACCGGATCGCGGACCGGGGTGGCGATGCCGCCCGCTCGCCTACGGACTCAGCCGCGGACCGTCGGTCCTCGCCTGTCCTGCGCTGACCGTCAAGCGCAGGGCGAGCGAGGCCGCGGTGCGCGACCTGCGCTCCCAGCCCCGTCAGGCGTGGGGTGTCAGTCGCGGGTGAGCTTGCGGTAGGTGACGCGGTGCGGACGGGCCGCGTCGGCACCCAGCCGCTCGATCTTGTTCTTCTCGTAGTCGGCGTAGTTGCCCTCGAACCAGAACCAGTTCGAGCCGCCCTCCCACGCGAGGATGTGCGTCGCGGTGCGGTCGAGGAACCACCGGTCGTGCGAGGTGATCACCGCGCAGCCCGGGAACTCGAGCAGGGCGTTCTCCAGGCTGGACAGCGTCTCGGTGTCGAGGTCGTTGGTCGGCTCGTCCAGCAGCAGCACGTTGCCGCCCTGCTTGAGGGTGAGCGCCAGGTTCAGACGGTTGCGCTCGCCACCGGACAGGATGCCCGCGGGCTTCTGCTGGTCGGGGCCCTTGAACCCGAAGGCGGCGATGTAGGCGCGGGAGGGCATCTCGACGTGACCGACCTTGATGTGGTCGAGCCCGTCGGAGACGACCTGCCAGACGTTCTTGGTCGGCTCGATGTTGCCGCGCCCCTGGTCCACGTAGGAGATCTTGACGGTGTCGCCGATCAGGATGTCGCCGTTGTCGGGCTTCTCAGCCTGCATGATCATGCGGAACATCGTCGTCTTACCGACGCCGTTCGGGCCGATGATGCCGACGATGCCGTTGCGCGGCAGGTCGAACGACAGATCCTCCATGAGGAGCCGGTCGCCGAAGCCCTTGGTGAGGCCGGTCGCCCGGATGACCGTGGTGCCCAGGCGCGGGCCCGGCGGGATCTGGATCTCTTCGAAGTCGAGCTTGCGGTACTTGTCGGCCTCGGCGGCCATCTCCTCGTACCGCTGCAGACGCGCCCGGCTCTTGGTCTGCCGAGCCCTGGCGTTGGAGCGCACCCACTGGAGCTCCTCCTCCAGGCGCTTCTTGCGCTTGACGTCCTTCTGGCCCTCGACCTTCAACCTGGCGGCCTTCTGCTCGAGGTAGGTCGAGTAGTTGCCCTCGTACGGATAGCAACGGCCTCGGTCGAGCTCGAGAATCCACGTCGCCACGTTGTCCAGGAAGTACCGGTCGTGGGTGACGGCCAGGACGGTGCCGGGATACTTCTCCAGGTGCTGCTCCAGCCACTGGACGCTCTCGGCGTCGAGGTGGTTGGTGGGCTCGTCGAGCAGCAGCAGGTCGGGCTGCTCGAGCAGCAGCTTGCAGAGGGCGACGCGGCGGCGCTCGCCACCGGACAGCTTGGTGACCTCGGCGTCCGGCGGGGGGCAGCGGAGGGCGTCCATCGCCTGCTCGAGCTGGCTGTCGACATCCCACCCGTTGCGGTGGTCCAGCGCCTCCTGCAGCTTGCCCATCTCGTCGAGCAGCTCGTCGCTGTAGTCCGTCGCCATGAGCTCGGCGATCTCTTCGAACCGGGCGCGCATGGCGAGCGTCTCGGCGACGCCCTCCTGGACGTTGCCCAGAACGGTCTTGGACTCGTTCAGCGGCGGCTCCTGCTGCAGCATGCCGACGGTGAAGCCGGGCATCAGCCGGGCATCGCCGTTGGACGGCTGCTCGATGCCGGCCATCATCTTCAGCAGCGTGGACTTACCAGTGCCATTGGGGCCCAGCACACCAATCTTGGCTCCGGGCAGGAAATGCAGCGTGACGTCATCAAGGATGACCTTGTCGCCGTGCGCCTTGCGGACACGCTGCATCGTATAGATGTACTCGGGCATGCTCCTAAGAGTAGGGGATTCCGCCATCGGAGTTGTCCCCTCACGACCACCCACCACCCCCGACCACGAGCCCATCCCCCAGCAGGCCGCCACCCACACGCGATATCGCCATAGTGTCGTCGTCCGGCATGGGATGGACGCGATGAGCCATGCTCAGGCGATACCGCCGTCGGTGTTCTCGGCTCGGGCGTGGGGTGGGGGCTCGGGCGCGACGGGGAGGCAGATGCGGTCGCGGCCGAGCTCTTTCGCCCGGTAGAGGGCCAGATCGGCGGCGGCGAGCAGCTCGATCAGATCGTCGCCGTGCAGGGTCATGATGGCCACCCCCGCGGACACCGTCACCGAGATCATCGTGTCCTCGACGGGGATGGCCATGCGGCCGACACGTGACCGCAGGCGCTCGGCCACCCTTCGCGCCTCAGCGACGTCGGCACGCGGGAGCAGCACGACGAACTCTTCGCCGCCGAACCGCCCGACCACGTCATAGTCGCGGAGCTGGCTGCGCAGGGCCGTGGCGACGCCCGCGAGGACCTGGTCGCCCACCAGGTGGCCATAGGTGTCATTGACCCGTTTGAAGTAGTCGATGTCGACGATCAGCAGCGCCAGCGTCTCCCCTGTGCGCCGCGCCCGGACGATCTCGGTGTCGGCCTCCCGCTGCCAGGCCGTCGCGTTGAGCAGACCGGTCTTGGCGTCCGTACGGGCCGCGGCCTTGAGCTGGGCGTGGAGCAGGCTGCGTTGCAGCAGCACCACGGGCGGAAGGGTGAGCACCAGCAGGACCACGCTCAGCCCGCACGCGATGGCGACCAGCACCCCTAGGCACAGCTCCACGACGTCGAGCAGCACACGCTCGCGATCCCACAGCACGTCGCGCCAGCGGGTGTCCGGATCGAACATGTGAAGCGCGATGGCGATCAAGGCGGTGTTGAGCACGGTGAACAGCGCAGCGCACCCCACCGCGATCGCCAGCGGCCCGCTCGACCCGAGCGCGCCGCCCTTACCGCTCGGCACAAGGGAATGGAAGATCACCGACGCCGCGCCGGCCGCGAGACCGATGGCGGCCGCGCTGAACACCCGCCGGTACAGCACGGTCGCCCGGACGCGTATCTGCAACAGGAACTGCAGCGGCAGCGGCGCGAGGACCGCGTAGACCGGTGGCAGCAGTAATGCGACGGGCAGCCACCAGGCCGAGAGCAGGTCACGAGACACACCCGCCGGCATGCCGAGGCGACGGGTCGCCTCGATGCAGATCGCCCCACACGCCATCAACGCGAGGAAGGTCAGCATTTCGGACCAGCGGAACTCGGTGGAGGCCGCGAGATAGGCCGCCACCCCGAAGGCAAGGCCCACGGTGCCGCACAGATAGACGACCAGAACGGCTGGCTGCGCCAGCAGCGGCCATCGGTCGGCTAGCGAAAGCATGCCGCCGCGTGGCTCGACCGAGAGTTCACCGGACGTCATCACATCCCCCAACGCTCACTTCCATCCGGACCGGTTCGTTGCCTCGACTCTACGTCTCACGATGTGTAACACAATAGTCGCGCAGTGTGCGGCCCGCGATGGGAACCGCTACGTTGAGCACTGCGGCCGACACAGCCGGTTGGCCCGATGCGCCCGCTCCCCATCGAGCGGCCCATGCACGAAAGGAACAGCCATGGCGCGAGGCATCATCTGGACCTGACCAACCGCCAGGCCGTACAGCCCCATCCGGCACAGACACACGGTGACCCGACCCGACGCAATACTCATGAAACCCCAGACACCTCCCTCACCACGGTCAGCCAGAGGCTCACCCAAACCTCATGCACCTGCGTCACCAGGGCCCACCGAAGGCAGCGTCCACCCATACCCCAGACACCTCCCTCACCCGGGCAGACCAGAGGCTCACCGGAACCCCAAGGCACCTGCGTTACCACGTCCCGCCCCAGAGGGACCGTGCACCCGAACCCGGACACCTGCCTCACTACCGCCTCGACCAGAGGTGCCGTTCGGTTCGCCTGACGCCAGAGACCTCACCGTGGGCCCGGCCAGGGGCAGCCCGCACGCGAATGCGAGGGGACACGGGCCTCGTGGTCGCCCGAGGGGCCGGGGATCTCGCTTATGTGGACCCCCGACTGCGGCCCTAGCTCGGGCCCTCGCCGCTGCTGCGGTGGACAGGCGGCTGCGGGCGTCGGTTCGCCGGGTGCTTCGGATGGGCGGACTCATGGTTCACGCTGCTAGACGGTCGGTGGGGTCGGGGGTGGCCAAGGGCATGTCGTCGCCGGTCGCGCATTGCTCGCCCACCGTGTCCATCGGGTCGGCGAAGGCGGGAGCATGGGCGCCCGGCAAGGGGTCGGCGGCGTTGCCCGTATGGCCGGACTCGCCGGCCCTCTGCTCGCCTGCCATGGAGTCGACGCTTCTCAATCGGACCCCTCGGCCATCTGTAGCGGCCCGGCTCGCGGCCCCGATGAGCTCCCAGTCGCGGGTGGTGTCCGCGAACTGTCCCCGTGTCACCTCGTCGAACGCGGGGGCGGCGGGCCCCCGCTGCGGTCTTTCGAAGGTGCTCACCCCGCGTCGCAGGTCATGGCCGACGGAGGTGGCCTCGACCTCGGCGACGAACCGGCGCTCGCCGTCACGCTCATAGGAGCGGATGCGCAGCCGACCGTGGACGACGATCGGCTGGCCCAGCTTGATGGACTGGGCGACGTTCTCCGCGAGCGTCCGATAACACCGCACGGAATAGAAGCTGGTCTCGCCGTCATGCCATGTCTGGGAAGATCTGTCGAACACGCGCCGCGTTGAGGCCAGACGCAGCGACGTGACGCGGGTGCCGTCGTTGAAGTTGAACTGGCGGGGGTCGGCGGTGACGTTACCGACCAACGTGATGTAGGTGTCGTTCATCGTGCCTCCCATGGCGGACCGGCGGACCGTCTCCGCCGACATGGGAGCCAGTCTGGCCCGGCCCGTCACTCTCCATGATTGCCGAACTGCATTCTGTGGATAGGACGCCGCGCCGCACGCGCACCTGTGGAGAACCGCGAAGGCGCAGGCCAGACCACCACAGCGGCCGGATTCGTGCCGCAGAAAGCAGACACAACACCACGATCAGCGCGTCAGGGCGCCTGCCTCACCGCTTCATCTCTTCAGATCGCGATGCCATGAGGATGCCCACGCACGGTCCGCAGTGCCATGGTCCGCCTGCCGTCGGCGCCGCTCAGGGCCCGTTCTCTGAAGGGAGATGGCCCGGCGGCGCGGGAGGGGACGATTCAGCGGCAGGGCAGGCGAAGGGGTGACTCAGCGGCGGGACGGCTCAGCGGCGGGCGGAGGGGTGGCTCGGCGACCGATGGCTCAGCGGCGGGCGGAGGTCAGGGCGGCGAAGAATTCGTTGTAGCGGCGCAGTTCCTGTTCCACCGGCTGGACGACCATCCGCTTGGAGACGGCCGAGATGCGGCGGCGCATCTCGCGTTCGAGTTGCTCGCGTTCGTTGCCGGCCCCGAGGACCACGAAGTTACGGCTCGCGATCGCCGAGAACAGGCCCACCCCCAGCACGCTGACGATCATAAGCCCGAGCCATGGCAGCGTGGTCACATCGCCCAGCAGCTCGGCCGGCGCTCGGCCGATCTTGAAGACGCCGTACAGCAGGACGGCCCCCGCCCAGCCGACGCCGGCGACGAACAGCACGACCAGCAGGTACTGCCAGATCTTCAGCAGCCACCACCAGCGAGGCACGCGGTCGAGGCTCGGGGCGATCTCGGCGAGCTCGCCGGACAGGACCTCCGGCAGCTTGCCGAGTTGAGACCGGGCGGCATCCCGGACGCCGTTGCGCCATGCCTCGGGCATTCCGGAGCTCAGGCCGTCGGCGAGGGCCTGGACGGCGTTCTCCACCTCGGCGGGCTGGGCGCTCACCGAGGCCGCGGTCACGGCTTTGATCTCGTCGCGCAGGTTGCCCAGACGCAGGCTGTTCAGCGGGTCGGGGCGCAGCCGCGCGGCCCAGCGCGCATAGGGCCAGCCGACCCAGTCGATGGAGCGCACGCCGTAGACGTTCTCCAGAGCCTCGCCGACGGCCGGGACGCCGACGGCGTCGCAGAGGGCGTCGGTGAGCCCCTCCTGCCGGGCGAGGTCCACGGTGGGCTGCACCGCCAGGGCCTCAGGGGCGGGCATGACCTTGGCGAGCTTGCCCATGAGGCGGTTGAGGTCGGCCTCCAGGCGCTGGACGGCGGCCCGCCGCTGGGCGACGGACTCGGCGAGCACGCTCTTGAGGCTGTTCACTCCCCTGCCTGTGGTCGCCGAGGTGGGCACGATGCGCGGATGCTGCACGCCTTCGCGCTTCAGCAGGTCCGACAGGTCGACGACGCACTCGGCGAGCTCCTCGGGCGCCAGCCGGTCGGCCTGGTTGAGCGCGAACACGGTGACCGCCTCGTGCCCCGCCAGCTCGGAGACGTACTTGGTGTGCGTGGCCGCGTCGGCGTACTTCTGCGGGTCGAGCACCCACACGATCAGGTCGGCGACCTGGATCAGCCGGTCGGCCTCGTGGTCGGTGATCGCCCGGATGGAGTCGTGGTCGGGCAGGTCGAGCAGGATCAGCCCGTGGAGCTGGCTCTCTCCCCGGTCGAGGGCGCTCGCGCGGGCGAACCGGTGGCGCCACTGCACCTGCAGCCAGTCGAGCAGCGGCCCCGCCCCGTCCAGGCCCCACACGCAGGCGTGCGTGCGCGCGGTCGTCGGGCGGCGCACCCCCGTCGGGGACAGTTCGAGCCCGGAGATGCGGTTGAAGAGCGAGGACTTGCCGCTTCCGGTCCCTCCCGCGAGGGCGACGACGGTGTGCTCGCCGGACAGCTTGAGCCGGTCGCCGGCGCGCAGCAGCAACTGGCCGGACTCGGCGATCAGAGCCGGATCGACCCTGCCGGGACCGAGCTCCACGATCTTCGCCAAGGCGGAGAGCCGGTACGCCAGATCGCTTCGCGTATCGGTCGTCCCCGGACGAACGCTGACACTCATCGGGCGACCTCAAGGTTGTACGTTGCCTGGTAGAGCCGCTTGGCCGCGGCCTCGTCGGGGATCCCCGCCTCGTCGAGCACCTGCACGTATCTGAACGTCTCCTCGTCGAAGAGGACGCTGATGCGGGCTCGCAGGTCGCTGCGCGCCTTGGTCCCGATGTTGCGCAGCGCCTCGGCGCCGAGCACGCCGCGCAGCAGCCGCTCGGGGAGGGTGCCGGTGCCGGAGACCGCGGCGACCTCCGAGCTCCCGTAGCCGAGCAGGCCCATCATGAAGACCATCGAGAGCGCCTCCTCGTCGAAGGCGACCAGCTTGGCGACCGTGCGCTTGGTCACCCCGCCGGAGCGGATCAGCCCGATGACGTGCTCCTGCCAGGCCCCGATGGTACGGCCGACCCGGCGGGCGAACTCGTCGGACGGCCGGCCGAGTCCCGGAGTCTCGGCCAGACGGTCGCCGGCGCCGTCGCGCTGACGCCACCTCGCGATGACCTCCTCGGCCGCCCGCTGCCCCGAGGAGACGATCACCGCCTCGAGCCCGGAGCGGAGCGCCGAACGGAAGGCGTGCAGGCGGGCGGGGGCCTGCTGGGCGGTCTTGGTGGCCAGGCGGCCGGGACGGCGCAGGTGCAAGGTCTTCATCAGGTCGCCCGAGCCCGCGAAGTCCTGCCAGCGGGCCAGGACCTCACCGCGCAGCAGCGAGCCGTTGCTCATCGCGTCGTCGATCTCGGCGAGCGCGCCCATGTACGCGGCGTCCACGTCGGTCCGCAGCTCGGCCCGGAGGGCGACCTGGGCCTCCATGTGCCGCGCCAGTGCGGGCACGCGACCGCGGAAGCTGTTCAGGACCCCTTCGAGGGTCGCCCGGACGGCCTGATCGCGGCGCTGGTCGTCGACCGACAGCTCGGTGAGCCACATGCGCAGGTCGGCGACCTCCTCCTCGGGAAGGCGGCCGGCGGTGACGGCGACCTCGTTGACCACAAACCGGTCGATCTCGCCGAGGCCGTACTCCTGGAGCATCCGGGCGAAATGCTTGTCGATCACGTCCCGGGACTTCGGCGGGACCCGGGACAGCACGATCGCCATACGCGCGCCGCGCTCCTTGGCCAGCCGTAACAGGTTCCACGCGGGCGCGTCGGCGTACCGGGTGGCGGTCGTGACGAAGATCCACAGGTCGGCGGCGTCCATCATCCGCTGCGCCACCTCGTGGTGGGTCTCCACCACCGAGTCGATGTCGGGGGTGTCGAGCAGCGCCGTCGCGGGGGGCAGCCGCTCGCTCGTGGCCAGCACGAGGCTGTCCAGCCCGCTGCCGGGCGCCGGGCGGTCGAGACGGACCAGGCCGCCGAGCACGTCACCCTTCGCGAACCACTCGCCGTCGTCGGGGTGGCAGACCAGGACGGGCGTCCCGGTGGTGGGACGGCGCACGCCCGTCGCGCTGACCTTGGCCGCGGCCAGGGTGTTCACCAGCGTGGACTTGCCCGCCCCGGTGGACCCGGCGACGGCGATGAGCGCCGGCGCGGTGCTCATGTGCACCCGGGGGATGACGTAGTCCTTGATCTGGGCGAGGATCTCGGCCTGCGCCTTGCGGGCCTCCTCGACGCCGGGGACCTCCAGGCCGAGCCGGACCCCGCTGACGGCGTCACGCAGCCCGGCGAGCGCCGCCGTCAGCGCCCGCGAGACGGGCTTGGGCAGCGCCACCTCGCGCACGCGGTTGTACGGATCGTGCTGCGCGTCCGGGCCTGGGTCCGCTTCTGGGTGATCCGCCGAGCCTGTGAAGGGCTCGGGCTGGGCGGTGGGCGCGGGGACAGAGGAGGCGTCCGCGTGGGACTCCCAGACCGAACGGGCTTCGGCGGTCGCCGCCGAGCGTGCGGGCTGGAACAGGCTGCCCGCGGTCGGGTCGGACGTGGGCGCCGCCTCCGGAACGTCGGTGGCGGCGTCATCGCCGGCCGGCGTCACGCGGGCGTGCCAGATGTCCTCAACCGGCTGAAAGCCTCCGGCGTCGTCCGCCACGCCCCCAACGCCCGCTACGCCCCCGGCGTTTTCTGCATCCTCGGCGGTTTCCAGGCCCTCGGCGTCCTCTGCGTCCTCGTGGTTCCAGAGGGCTTCGGCGTTCCCGAGGTCGTCATTTCCAGAGGCGTCATTTCCAGGGGCGCCGTTTCCAGGGGCGCCGTTTCCAGGGGCGCCGGAGTCGTCGTTCCCGAGGTCGCCGAGGCCATCGACGGGCTCGGCGCCATCGCCTTCACCTTCGCCTTCGCCGGCGTTGTTGGCATTGTCGGCTTCGTCGGCGTTCTGGACGGCCGCCGCGTTGTCGGCGCCTTCGACATCGTCGAGGTTCCGAACGTTCCCGGCATCATCGGCGCCGGCGGCCGCGTCGTCGACCGGGCCGGAGGCATGGGGAGCGTCGACGTCGTCCGCGGCGCCGGCGCTCTCGACATCTCCGAAAATCTCGACGTTGCCCGAGGTCTCAACGTTGCCGCTGTCCTCGCTGTTGCCCGAGGTCTGGACGTCATCCCGGTTGTCGGCATCCTCGGCGTCGCCGGTGTCGTCCGGGGTCTGGACGTCCTCGACGCCCGGGACGTCGCCGGCGTGCACAGGGTCCTGGACGTCGGCGGTGGCCGCCGTCGGGTCATCCGCGTCGACGGTCGAGGGGGCGAGGTCGGCGGCAGGACCGCCGGAGGAGTCCTCAGAGGAGGAAGCGTCGGCGGACTCGCTGTCGGCGGATTCCGCGTCGACGGACTCCGCCTCGACGGAATCGGTGTCGACGGAATCGGCGGCGACCGACTCGGCGGAAGCGGACTCGGCGGGCGCGGCGGCGTCGGCGGGCGCGGCGGCGGCCGGGCCGTCGTCATCGCCCCGGATCGCCTGGAACGTTACCGTCCGCTCCTCCGGGGCCTCGGGGGAATCCTTGCCCTCGATCACCGTTTCACCCGACTGCTCGGTGTGTACATCGGCCCGCTCGGTCTTCCTCGCAGCCGATTTCACGGAACCCGCTCCGCTCGAACCATCTCGATCTCCTGGCCGACCTTGACGACGTCACCGACGACCACGATCGCCGGCGGCCGCGTCCCAGCGGCGATCACTCGCTCCGCCACCGTGGAAAGGTCGGCATAAAGAGCTCGCTGGGTCGGAAGAGTACCGTCCTGTACGACCATTACGGGGGTTTCCGGCGAACGTCCCTCGCGTAGCAGGGTGTCAGCGATCATGGCTATTCGTTCAACAGCCATCAGAAGTACCAGGGTTCCCCGTGATCTCGCCAGTCCTGCCCAGTCAACAGTTGATCTCGGATCGTCGGGCGCGACGTGGACGGAGATGACGTGGAACTCCTGGCTCACTCCCCGGTGGGTCACCGGGACGCCGGCGGCGGCGGGAACGGCCACCGCGCTGGTGACGCCGGGGACCACGATGACGGGGATGCCGGCCCGCGCACAGGCCAGGGCCTCCTCGCCGCCGCGGCCGAAGACGTACGGGTCGCCGCCCTTGAGCCGGACGACGAACCGGCCCTTCCTGGCGTGCTCGACCAGCAGCTCGTTGATCTTCTCCTGCGCGAGGTAGCGACCGTAGGGGATCTTGGCCGCGTCGATGAGCTCGACGTCGGGCGCGAGCTCGTCCAGCACCGATCGGGGTGCGAGCCGGTCGGCGATGACCACGTCCGCCTGGGCCAGCAACTGGCGCCCGCGCACGGTGATCAAGCCGGGGTCTCCGGGGCCCCCGCCGACCAGAGCGACACCGACGGGCTTGGTGCGGTCGCGGCGCGCGTCCACCGTGCCGTCGCGCAGAGCGTCGACCACGGCGTCCCGGATGCCCGCCGCGCGGCGAGGGTCGCCTCCGGCGGTGATCGCGACGCTGATCTCGTCCACGCGTCCGCTCGCGGGCGTCCAGGCGGCGGAGGCGTCGCGGTCGTCGGCGCGTACGCACCAGATGTGCTTGGCCTCGGCCTCGGCGGCGATCGCCGCGTTGACCGACCGCTCGTCGGTGCACGCCTGGACGAGCCAGGCCCCGTCGCAGTCGCCGACCTGGTACGGGCGGCGCTCCCAGGCCACCAGGCCGTCGGCGATGAGGTCGTCGAGCGCGGGCGTCACGCTCGGGGACACCAGGGTGACCGACGCGCCGGCCTGGAGCAGAGTGGGCACCCTGCGCTGGGCCACGCGCCCGCCGCCGACGACGAGCACGCGCCTGCCGTTGAGACGTAGACCGAGCAGGTAGGGCGACGACATGGGACGGTGTTCCCTTTCCCGGGAAGAGGCAAAACCCGTTGTCCGTGAGGTAAACCTACAGGCCCGCCGCCGCGGGAGGCACGGCTCGCCTGCCTTCCAGGAGCGGCTTTCGCGGATCCCAGGGCTCGCCTCCCGCGGCCGTCTCGCGCCTGCGCGCGATGGCCGACAGCGCCTCCAGGATGACCCGGTTGCCGAGGTAGGCGGTGATGTCCGCGTGGTCGTACGGCGGGGACACCTCGACGACGTCGATGCCGACCACCGGCAGCTCGTAACAGATGCGGCGGACGGCGTCGAGGAGCTGGCGGGAGGACAGACCGCCGGGCTCGGGAGTGCCGGTGCCCGGCGCGTGCCCGGGGTCGCACACATCGATGTCCACCGAGAGGAACACCCCGTCGCACTCGTCGGTGGCGATGGCGAACGCCTCGGTCAGGCACTCGGTGAGCCCGCGCTCCACGATCTCGGTCATCTCGTAGGAGCGCATGCGCTGCTGGGCCATCCAGTCGAGCGTGTCGGGGCCGGGCCAGTATCCGCGCAGCCCGATCTGCAGGAACCTGTCGCCGCGGATCGCCTCGGACTCGATGAGGCGCCGCATCGGCTGGCCGTGCCCGTAGAGGTTGCCGAACTCGACGTCGCCGGTGTCCGCGTGCGCGTCGAAGTGGATCATGGAGACCCGGCCGTACCCGTGGTGGCGGGCGACGCCGCGCGCGTCCGGAAGGGCCACGGTGTGGTCGCCGCCGAGGATCAGCGGGACGGCTCCGGAGGCGGAGATCGTGTGGACGGCCTCCTCGATGTTGCGGATGGAGGTCTCGATGTCGCCCGAGAAGCATTCGACGTCGCCGGCGTCCAGGACCTTGAGGTCCTGCAGGGGATCCACGCGGAGAGCGAGGCTCGGACGCGATCCGTCGTGGGGCAGGTAGCACGCCTGCCGCAGGGCCATCGGGCCGAACCGGGCGCCGGGGCGGTTGCTGGTGCCGCCGTCGAAGGGCGCCCCGACGATCACGACGTCCGCTCCCTCGAAGCTCGCCGGATCGCCGAGGTCGCAGCGCTCCACGCCGAGGAAGGTGATGTCGGGTCCGAACATCGGGCCGTAACGCATCGTGGTCCAATCACGCCTGACAGCAGAACGTCACCATTTAACCGCATTGTCGGCAAAATTCCCCTGCTAGCCGACTCTCCCGGAATGGCGCCGAAGCCGGCGCCGCACACCACCCGATATAGGGCCGTCCGGCGTTCGATCAGCGTCCACGGCTTCGGGCGCGCGTCCGCGTCCGTCAGAGGTCCCAGACGCGGACGTCGCTTCTCTGATCCCGAGGTGGGCGTTCCTTCCCGGTCATGGGGACGTGGGCCGGGTGTCCTTGTCGGTCACGCCGGCGGAGTCGAAGGTCGCGACCTCGTGCATGACGCGGACCGCCGAGCCGACCAGCGGGTAGGCGAGCAGCGCGCCGGTGCCCTCGCCCAGACGGAGCTCCAGGTCGACCAGCGCTCGGAGGCCGAGATGGTCGAGCGCGAGCCCATGACCGGGCTCGGCCGAGCGATGGCCCGCCACGCAGTAGTCGATGGCGTGCGGGGACAGCGCGGCGGCGACCAGGGCCGACGACCCGGCGATCACCCCGTCCAGGATGACGGGGACGCGGGCCGCGGCGGAGGCGAGGATGAACCCGGCCAGGGCGGCGTGCTCCAACCCACCGACCGCGGCCAACGTGCGCAGCGCCTCCGGAACGCCTTCGGACACGCCCGGGGAGGCCGCTGACGCCGGGGGTGCGGAAAGGTTGTTGATCTCAAGGGCGCGGCGGATGACGGCGATCTTGAGCTCGAGGGTCGTGTCGTCGACGCCCGTGCCCCTTCCCGTGGCCAGCGCGGGGTCGTGTCCGGTGAAGGCGCAGATGAGCGCGGCCGAGGCCGTGGTGTTGGCGATGCCCATGTCGCCGGTGATCAGACAGGCCGCGCCCGCGTCGATCAGGTCGACCGCGACGGCGATGCCCGCTTCCAGTGCCGCGACGGCCTGGTCGGGGGTCATGGCCGGGCCCTGCGACAGATCGGCGGTGCCGTAGGCGACCTTGCGGGAGACCAGGCCGGGGGCCTCCGGCAGGTCGGCCGCGACTCCGACGTCCACCACGGTCACCGACGCGCCGGCCTGGGCCGCGAAGGCGTTGGCCACCGCACCACCCGCGAGGAAGTTCGCCACCATCTGGGCGGTGACCTCCTGCGGCCAGGGGGTGACCCCCTGGGCGTGCACGCCGTGGTCACCGGCGAAGATCGCCAGGGCGGCGGGAGCCGGGAGCGGGGGCGGGCAGGCCCCCGCGACGCCGGCGAGGCGTACGGCGACGTCCTCCAGGGCTCCGAGCGCTCCGCGGGGCTTGGTCAGGCGGTCCTGATGGGCTCGCGCCAGGTCCATCGCCTCGGTGTCGGCGGGCCTGATCGCCGCCAGGGTGCGTGCCAGGGGGCCATCGTGCACGATCACACCAGTCCTTCCGCCGGGGGGCCTGGCGGCCGGACCACTTCGCCGCCAGGGGTGCGCGGAGGAAGCCTCGCGGAGGAAGCCTCGCGAACGACCATCCGCGCCGAAGAAGTCTCGCGCATGCGCCCCCCGACCCCGCCATCCGGGGCCCCGGCCGGCCCGACCACGAAAGGTCACCGGGTTCCCGCCGCAAGCGGCGCCGGATTCGCCGACCCCCCTCTCGCCGACCCGGCGCCGGGAAGAGGCCAACACAGGTAGGAGCGCCTGGTCAGGCAAATCGCGGGTCGGGTTGAGGACCAGGGGTGGGGCGGCGAGGTCGAAGCGCGGGCGGCGAGCGGCTTGGGGGAACCGTACCTGCCCGCGCGGGAAGCCGTGGGAGGGCTACACGAGGCCTTCGGCGAGGGTGGGCTGGTCGCGGTTCAGGCGGCGGACGGGGGGTTCGTCTCCGCCCAGCACGCCGTCTCCCCGTAGCAGGGCGTCTTCGCGCAGGACGTCGTCGCCTCGCAGGACGTCGTCGCCTTGCAGGACGGGGGCGGTCGGGTCTTCGAGGATCTCGGGGGCCGGGAGGGAGTCCAGTTCTTCCAAGGACAGAGGCTCGTCGGCGGGGTCGAGGACGGCTTCGACGGGATCGGTGAACGCCCGGAGCTTCCCTTCGACCGCGCCGAAGGCAGCGGTGTCCGCGCCGAAAGCGGCGGTGCTCGCCTCGAAGGCGGCGGTGTTCGCCTCGAAGGCGGCGGTGTCCGCCTCGAAGGCGGCGGTGTTCGCCTCGAAGGCGGCGGTGTCCGCCTCGAAGGCGGTGTCCGCCTCGAAGGCGGTGTCCGCCTCGAAGGCGGTGTCCGCCTCGAAGAGGGTGTTCGCCTCGAAGGCGGTGTTCGCCTCGAAGAGGGTGTCCGCGTCGAAAGCGGCACTGTCCGCGTCGAAGGGGACGTCCGGGGCGAAGGCGGCGGTGTCCGCGTCGAAGGGGGTGCGCAGGGCGAAGGGGGTGCCGTTCTGCTGGCTCGGCCATGGGGAGGCGGCGTGGAGGGCTTGTTCGTATCTGTCGATGATCAGGTCGGCCAGGCCCTCGCAGTCGCCGATCACCTCGGCGCAGCGCACGTCGAGGTCGATGTGCCCGGCGGCGTAGGCCAGCGCCTCCGCCCAGATGCGTTCGAGGACACCGCCGGCGAACAGCAGGTAGGGAAGCACGACGACCCGCTTGGCGCCCAGGCGGCGGCAGCGTTCGATGCCCTGCGCGACCGACGGCGGGGCGTCGGAGACGTACGCGGTCTCGACGGTCAGCAGGTCGGCGGCGTGGGTCTCCCAGAACAGGCGGGACACGCGGTGGACCTCGGCGTTGGCGGCGGTGTCCGGTGATCCGTGCCCCACCAGCACCACGGCGGTCTCGGCAGGGGAGATCGGCTCCCAGGCCGCCTCGCCGTGCTCGTCCCCCACGGTGACGGAGGCGAGCCGGGGCATCTCGGCGAGCGCGTCCGCGAGCCGCTCGGCCATCAGGCCCAGCACCTGGGGTGAGGCGTCGAGCGGGCGGGCGAGGTCGCAGCTGAGGGTGGGGTGCATGACCTGCGCTCGAGCGATCTCGGCGGGAATGTCACCGTTGTCGCCGAGGGCGAGCGGGACGGTCACGAGGCGGTGGTGTCCGCGGGCGAGGAGAGAGGCCACGGAGTCGTTCAGCGACGGCCGGCCCTTGGCCACGAAGCCGCCGGACACGTCCGCGGCGACCTGGTCCAGACGGCACCGCAGTCGGTGGACGAAACGGCCGAACTCTGCCGCGCCCGTGTCATCGTGGGCGCCGTGCCCTATGAGCAGAAGCGGCGGCTTCATATGGATCTCCGATCCTTTGACCTGCGGTTTTCTGGTCGGGTCGCGAGGATATCTGAATCTGTCAACGCTTGGACATGCCTTTGCTCACCTTTTGGGCGAACCCAGACCTTCCGTTCATGGTCGTCCGGCCCGCGGGCCTTACGTACCCTGGAGATGCCTTCCTATCGTCACAGCGCGTGATTCGCCGACCTCAGCGGGTACTCGGACGTCCGGGTGCGGCCGGGAGGGCGCATCGAACGGTCTCGTCAGACGGTCTCGCCCTTGAGCAGGCTGAACAGGACCGCGTCGGATATGCCGCCGGAGATGGGCAGCGCCCCGCGCAGGACGCCCTCCTCGGTGAAGCCGGCCTTGCGGGCCACGGCCTGGCTGGCCACGTTTCCGATGGCGACCAGCAGCGTGACCCGGTGGAAGCCGCGCATCATCAGAAACGTGCTGACGGCGCGCGTCGCCTCGCAGGCGATGCCCTGGCGGCGCGCCCACGGCGAGATCCAGTAGCCCACCTCGACGTCGCCGCGTTCCCAGTCGGCCCGCTGGATGCCGGCGGACCCGGCCAGGCGACCGCCGGCCTTCGACTCGATGGCGAACTGCACGCCGTTCACCGAGTCCACGTGGGCGAACCTGGTGCACCATTCGTAGGCCCTCTGCAGGTCGTATCCCGCGGCCCAGGGCATCCAGCGGTTGATCTCGGGGTCGCCGTCGACGGCCTCGAAGACGTCCTTGGCGTCGGTGCCGGTGAACGGGCGCAGGATGAGCCGCTCGCTCTCGAGGCGCACGCCCGTCCCGAAGCCCCGGCCGTTCATCGTGGGCGGGCCCATCGCCAGGTCGCGGGCGAGCAGCCCGAACACGACCAGGTCGTGCGGGCCGTCGTCCTCGTAGCCCGCGCCGCGCAGCAGCCCCTCACGGGTGAATCCGGACTTCTCGGCGACGCGCAGGGAGGCGGTGTTGTCCAGGTTGGCGCGCAGCTCGACGCGGCGCAGGCCGCCCTTGGTGAGCGCCCACTCGGTCAGGCCGCTGACGGCCTCGGGGGCGTACCCCCGGCCACGGTGCAAGGGGTGGACTCCGTACCCGACCTCGGCCGTCCCGGCGCCCCAGACGGTCTTGAACAGGCTGATGGCGCCGACGACCGTGCCCTCGGCGACCATGGCCAGGTGGATGCCCTGGCCGGAGCGCCACAGCTCGTGCACGCCGTACGAGAGCCACTGCGGCACGCCGGACGGATGGCCGGGCACGCCCGGCGGGAGGAACTGCGCACCCGACTCGAGGATGGCGCGCACCCGGTCGGCGTCCCGTGGGCCGAAGGGCCGCAGGAGCAGCCGCCGGGTGGTGATCGTCAGGTGCTGATCGAAGCCGGTCAATCTTCATCCCCCTTGTGCGGACACATCAGCTCATCGCACAAGGGGGGGTGTCCGCAACTTGGCGGGCCCGGGTGAACCGGTACGGTGCGCCGGTTCGGCCGGGACCACGTGGTCTCCCGTCACACCGGTCCCAGCGGACGCGCACGCCGGGCGCCGTCCGCGGAGGCCGCAGGAGTTCACGGCCGTCCACGGAAGCCGCGGTGGTCAAAGAGCCGTCCGAGGAAGCCGCGCGGAGGCCGCGCGGAGGCCGCGAGGGTTCAGGAGTGGCGGCGCAGCACCTCGCTCCACCGCACCCGGGTGCCCGTGCGCAGCACCGCCCGCTGGTAGACCCGCCCGCCGGCGTACAGCACGGCGGCCACCGCGGCCACCATCAGGCCCATGGCCAGGGCGGTCTCCCACACCGGCACCCGCACGACGGTGGAGCGCACCGGCATGAGCATCGAGGAGAACGGCGGGACGATGGACAGCACCCGCGCCAGCGTGCTGTCGGGCGACTGGCCCACGAAGAACCCGACCAGATAGGAGGCCGTCATGAGCATCGTGGCCGGGCTCAGAACGCCGCTCAGCTCCTCCTGCCGCGACACCAGCGAGGCGATCGCGGCGAACATCGCCGCGTAGAAGGCGTAGCCGAGCAGGAACCACACGACCACGCCGGCCACCACCCCGTAGGTGCCGTCGGGCAGGTGGGGCACCGCGCCGGAGATCTGCGCGGCGGCGAGCCCGACGGCGGCGATGACGACCAGCTGGGACAGCCCGAGCACGCCGAGGCCGATGACCTTCCCGGCCAGCAACTGCCATGGCCGTACCAGCGTCAGCAGGATCTCGACGATGCGGCTGCCCTTCTCCTCCACGACGCCCATCGCGACCCAGGTGCAGATCTGGAGGAGCAGCATGAACAGGACGACGACGATGGTCAACGCGATCACCATCCGGACGGTGGCGTCCTCGCCGCTGCCGTTCAGCGTGACCCTCGACATGACGGTCACCTGCTGGGCCTGGGCGACCTTCGCCGGGTCCAGGCCCGCCGAGGCGAGGTTCTGTTCCGTGGTGACCATGCGGTGGGCGGTGTCGAGCAGGACCGAGAGTCCGGTGCCCAGGACGGTCTTGGAGATCACGGAGGTGTTGTCCACGATCGCCGCCTCGACGTCGCCCGCGGCGACGGCCGCGCGGGCCGCCGCCTCGTCGGCGTAGCGCGTGACCTTGATGGACCGGTCGGCGTCCTGCGCCGCCTGGGCGCTGAGCGCGGCCTGCAGCCGGTCGGCCCGCGCGCCTGCGAGCCCGATGGCGTGGTCGTCCGCGCCGCCGAACAGCTTGGGGAGCATGGCGAGCACGGCGACCAGCACGGCGGTGACGAGCAGGCCGTAGCGGTATCCCTTGGTGCGGCCGCGCACGGCGATCTCACGGCGGGCGACCAGGACGATGGGGTTCACGCGACCACCTCGCGGAAGATGTCGGCCAGGCCGGGCTCCTGCCAGCCGAAGTGCTGGACCCGGCCGGCCCGCGTGGCCAGCCGCAGCGCCTCCTGGTCGTCGGTCGGGACGAGGATCACCTCGTCGTAGCGCTCGTGCTCCTCGGCCGCCGCGAGCGGGGAACGGTCGGTCCTGGCGACGATCTCCCCGGGCAGCCGGTCGGCCCAGCCGGCCTCGGCGCCGGTCACGACGATGCGCAGGCGCTTGCGCGACTCCCGTGCGCGCAGCTCGGCGACGGTGCCCACCGCGACCATGCGGCCGGCCTTGATGATGCCGACCGAGTCGCAGAGCCGTTCGACCAGGTCGAGCTGGTGGCTGGAGAAGACGACCGGCACCCCGGCGGCGGCGCGCTCGGCGAGCACCCCGGCCAGCGCGTCGACGGCGATCGGGTCCAGGCCGGAGAACGGCTCGTCCAGGACGAGCATTTCGGGATCGTGGATGAGCGCGGCGGCGAGCTGGACGCGCTGCTGGTTGCCCAGGGACAGGCTGTCGACGTCGTCGCCGCGCCGCCCGGCCAGGCCCAGCCGCTCGATGAGGGCGTCGGCGGAGCGGCGGGCGTCCGGCGCGGCCATGCCGCTGAGCCGGCCGAAGTACTCGACCTGCTCGGCCACCCGCATCTTGGCGTACAGCCCGCGTTCTTCGGGCATGTAGCCGAACCTGCGGCGGGTGTCGTGGCCGACGGGCGCGCCGTTCCAGCGCACCCGCCCGGCGTCGGCGCCGAGCACCCCCATCACGATGCGCATGGTGGTCGTCTTGCCGGCCCCGTTGGCGCCGACGAAGCCGAACATCTCGCCGGGGCGAACGGTCAGGCTCACGCCGTCGAGCGCGACGGTGTCGCCGTAGCGCTTCTCGAGCCCTTCCACCTCAAGCATGGGGGGATCCCTTCATGATCTTCTCGAGCACCGAGACGTACTCGCGGAAGGCCTCGCGTCCCCGGGGGGTGAGCGAGAGCCAGGTGCCGGGCTTCTTGCTGATGAAGGCCTTCTCGACCTTGACGTAGCCGGCCTCTTCGAGGGTCAGCATGTGCTTGGACAGCAGCGAGTCGCTGACCTCGATGGTGTCGCGCAGGAACCGGAACTCCACGTTGTCCGCGGCGGCCAGCGCCGCCATGATCGACAGGCGGACCGGCGTGTGGATGAGCTGGTCCAGGTCGTGGCGGGGGTGGGCGCCGCTCTCGGTCACCTGGCGCCGTCCCAGGGACGCAGGCGCCAGGCGGCGTACAGCACGGGGACGGCGGCGGCGACCGCGGCGGCGAGGCCCGCGGCCACCCACCAACCGGAGGGCCGCTCGGGCATGACGTAGTACCCGAACAGCGCCACGCCGACCATGACGGCCACCCAGACGAGGGCCACCCGCGAGTGCAGGCGGGAGTGGCCGTAGACGCCGAGGCTGTAGGCGTAGACGAAGGACAGCGCGGTCATCGCCAGCCAGGCGATGCCGGCGATCCGCGGGATGGGCGACGAGGCGAAGAACATCGCCGGCCAGTACAGCAGCGCCGCGACGCCCCAGACGAGGTAGAGCCACCCCATCGCGGCGGCGGACCGTCCGACGCTCCTGCGCACGCGGCCGATCTGCGCGAGCGCCTCGCCCGCGCTCATGTCCGTGTCGGAGCCCGTGTGCGTGCCTGCACCCTGGTCGTCACCGGCGTTCATGCCCTCATCCCCCTTTCCTGTACTCAACAAGTTAGCAAGCACTCAACTCCCATTCAAGTACTTCACTGGACGTTGAGAACAACGAACCCCGGCACGGCGCGCGGCAGCCGTACCGGGGCGGACGAGGTGGACGTCAGAGGACGATGATCACCTCGAGCGTGCGGGGGCCGTGCACCCCCTCGACGCGGTTCAGCTCGATGTCGCTGGTCGCCGACGGGCCGCTGATCCACGTCATCGGCCGCGACGCGTCCAGGCGTGCGACCGCCTCGGGGACGCCGGGCACGATCTGCCCGGCGCGCACGACGCACAGGTGGTAGTCGGGCACCAGGGTGAGGGCTCTGCGTCCCTGGCCGGGGCCCGCGTCCAGGATGATCGTGCCGGTCTCGGCGATGGCGGCCGCGCAGCCGGTGACCACGCCGTCCGCCGCGTCCAGCTCGGCGGCGGACGGCGGCGGGACGTCGCCCAGTCGTTCGACGCCGGCCGGCAACGCGCCCAGCCACTCCTCGGGCAGCCCGCCGGGGACGACCACGCGGCGCGCGCCCCGGCGGGCCAGCGCGTCCGCGACCGTGGCCGCCACCTGGCCGGCGGGGACGGCGTGCACGGTCGCCCGGTAGTCGCGGACCCGTTCGGCGAACAGTTCGACGTCGCCCGGCTCATCCCGGGAAGGACGGTAACCGCGCGTCACCTCCACCGGCGGCGCGCCGGCGACGGCCGAGCGGATGCGCGCCAAGATGGCCTCGCGCGAGCTCATCGGCCCTCCACGCGGACGCGCGCCACGATCATCTCTCCGCACGAGCTCATCGGCCCACCTCGCGGACGCGCACCGAGACCACTTCTCCCTGCGAGCTCATCGGTCCTCCTCCTGCGTGCGCCGCCACCAGTCGCGGAACGACTCGCGCGGCACGGGCGGCACGTCCCGGGTGGCGGTCCAGGCCGCGCCGGGGCCCGGCAGGTGCGTCTTGGGCACCAGCCCGCGAAGGCGGGTGGCCAGCCGTTGGGCGCTCCGCAGCCGCACGGGCTTGTCCAGCACCCAGCCGGCGGCCGCCAGCCCGGCCCGCTCGGCCGGGGCGTGCGGAGCCTTGGCCCGCAGGTGGACCAGCACCTCGGGGATGTCGATGGCCACCGGGCACACGTCGTAGCACGCCCCGCACAGACTGGAGGCGTACGGCAGCGAGGCGTCCAACTCGGAGGTCATGCCGCGAAGCTGCGGGGTGAGGATGGCCCCGATCGGCCCCGGGTAGACCGAGCCGTACGCGTGGCCGCCGACCCGCTCGTACACCGGGCAGACGTTCAGGCAGGCCGAGCAGCGGATGCAGCGCAGTGCCTGGCGCCCGATCTCGTCGGCCAGGACGTCGGTGCGGCCGTTGTCCAGCAGCACCAGATGGAACTCCTGGCCCTCCGCGGCGCCGGTCCACATGGAGGTGTAGGGGTTCATGCGCTCCCCCGTGGAGCTGCGCGGCAGAAGCTGCAGGAACACCTCCAGGTCGCGCCAGGTCGGCAGGACCTTCTCGATGCCCACCACGCTGATCAGGGTCCGCGGCAGGGTCAGGCACATGCGGCCGTTGCCCTCCGACTCCAGCACGACGAGCGTGCCGGTCTCGGCGATCAAGAAGTTGGCGCCCGAGACGCCGACCTTGGTGGACAGGAAGCGCTCGCGCAGGTGCAGGCGGGCGGCGTCGGCGAGCGTGCCGGGCTCGTCCCCCAGGCCTTCGGGGGCGGGACGGCCCCACTCCCCCATGTGCGCGAGGAAGATCTCGCGGATCTCCGAGCGGTTGCGGTGGATGGCCGGCACCAGGATGTGCGAGGGCCAGTCGTCGCCGAGCTGGACGATGAGCTCGGCCAGGTCGGTCTCGTAGGCGGTGATGCCTTCGCGTTCCAGGGCCTCGTTGAGGTCGATCTCCTGCGTCGCCATGGACTTGACCTTCATGACCCGCGTCTCGCCGGTGGCCTTGATCAGGCCGGTGACGATGCGGTCGGCCTCGGCGGCGTCCGACGCCCAGTGGACGTGGCCGCCCGCCTTGACGACGGCCTCCTCGGCCTGGACCAGGTAGCGGTCGAGGTTGCGCAGTACGTCGTCCTTGATGGCGCGCCCGGCCTCGCGCAGTTCGTGCCAGTCGGGCAGCTCCGACACCACCGCGCCGCGCCTGGCCCGGATGGTGTGGGTGGCCTTGCGCAGGTTGAACCGCAGCTGGGAGTCCGCCAGCGCCTTCTCGGCGTTGCGCGGGAAGGAGGGCATCCCGAGAAAGGTGCCCTGCCCGGGGCCGCTCATCGCGTGTCTCCTTCACAGGTGTGGAAGCACGGGGCTCCTTCGCGGGCGGACAGGACCGCTTCGCGAGCGGACGGGGCTCCCTCGCGGACGGACAGAACCGTTTCGCGTGCGGACAGGGCTCCCTCGCGGGCGGACAGGGGCCGCCTCACCGCTCGGCCTCGGTGCTCGCGAGGATCTCCGCCAGGTGCATGACCCGGACGCCGGAGCGCTGGCGGTTCAGCGTGCCGCCGATGTGCATCAGGCAGGAGTTGTCGGCCGCGCAGAGCACCTCGGCGCCGGTGGTCATGACGTTGGCCACCTTGTCGGCGCACATGGCCGAGGAGACGGCGGCGTTCTTGACCGCGAAGGTGCCTCCGAACCCGCAGCACTCCTCGGCCCCCGGCAGCGGGACCAGTTCGAGGCCCCGGACGTTGCGCAGCAGGGCGGCGGGGCGGTCGCCGACGCGCAGGCCGCGCAGCGAGTGGCACGTCGGGTGGTAGGTCACCCGGTGCGGGAAATAGGCGCCGACGTCGGTGACGCCGAGCACGTCCACCAGGAACTCCGACAGGTCGTGCACCTTGGGCGCCGTCTCGGCCACCGCCCGCGCGAACGGCGAGCGCCCCGCGTGGGCGCTCGCGAACGCCGCCGGCCGCGTGGCGCCCATGCCCGCCGCCAGCTTCGGGTACTGCTCGCGCACCATGGCGGCGCACGACCCCGAGGGCGTCACCACGGCGTCGTATCCGGCGAAGACGTCCAGGAAGTGCCGGGCCAGCCGGACGCCCTCGTCCCGGTAGCCGGTGTTGGCGTGCATCTGGCCGCAGCACGTCTGGGCCTCGGGGAACTCCACCTCGCATCCGAGGCGGCGCAGCAGCGTCACGACCGCCTTGCCGGTGTCCGGGAAGAGCGTGTCGTTGACACACGTGATGAACAGTGCGACCCGCATCGCGGCCTTTCCTCAAGACGCTCCGGACCTACCCGGAACGAACGCGCCGGTGGACGCCCCTGGAACCGAGTATGGTCAGACCATACTCCAGGCGAGAGGGACGGTCACGTGGCGGACGGCACGCGACGCACGCGCGCGTTCGAGGAGGTGCTCCTCCAGGTCGAACGGCGCATCGCCGACGACGGCCTCAAGGTGGGAGACCGCCTGCCAGGCGAGCGGCAACTGGCCGAGCAGCTCCAGGTCAGCCGGTCCTCGGTCCGCGAGGCGATTCGCGTCCTCGAGACGCTGGGGGTGGTGTCCTCGCAGGTGGGCCGCGGCCCGGACGCGGGGGCGGTGCTCACCTCCCGGCCCGACAGCGCGCTGACCGACCTGCTGCGCCTGAGCCTCGGCCTGTCCAGCCTCTCGCTGCGCGAGGTCATCGACACCCGCCTGATGATCGAACGCTGGTCCGCCGAACACGCCGCGCGCGCCGCCCCCCTGCCGGAGCCCGCCGAGGCGCTGATGGAGGCGATGCTGGCCATGGAGGCCGCCGCGAGCGCCGAGGACTTCGTGCGACACGACATCGCCTTCCACGTGGCCATCGCCGAGGCGTCGGGCAACCGGCTCATCGCCGCGGTGATGCGCGCGCTGCGCGGGGCGATGCGCAAGTACGCGATCGAAGCGGTCGACCGGCTCGGCGACACGCGCGTGCTGCGCGAGGACCACCGCCGCATCTACGACGCCATCGTCTCCGGCGACACCGCCACCGCGGTCGACGCCGTGACCGCCCACCTGGCCCACGCCTACCCCGAGCTCTTCTAGGACTTCCGCCGGCCGTCCGGCTCCCGAAGCACCGGAGCACCGGAGCACCGGAGCACCGGCATGGAACTACGCAGGACGTGAACACGACAAAAGCCAAAGAAGTGTTTGACATCCGCCGATGCCAAAGTATTGTTTGACATATGCAGATCAGCGATCCGAAGGCGATCAGGGCCCTGGCCCACCCGCTCCGCCTCGACCTGCTCGAACTGCTCGCCACGATCGGCCCGGCCACGGCCGCCCGGTGCGGGCGCGTCCTCGGCTCCTCCCAGGCGAACTGCTCCTTCCACCTGCGCCAGCTCGCCAAATACGGCTTCGTGGAAGACGCCGGCCCAGGGCGCGACCGGCGCGAGCGGCAGTGGCGGGTCCCCGACCGGCGGCCGGCGCTGCGCATCGCGGCCGGCGGCGACGCCGTCGTCACGCGGCAGCTCCAGCGGGTCGTGGTCGAGCGCGAGACGCAGGCGATCCTCGACCACATCGACCGCGGGGGCGGCGACGAGCAGGCATGGGACCACAAGGCGGGCATGGTGACCGCGGTGGCCGTCCTGTCCGCCGACGAGGCCGCCGAACTCAAGGAGAGGTGGAAGGCGCTCCTCGAGCCCTACACGACGAGGACCGCGAGCGGCTCTCACCAGCTCGAACCCGGGCAGCGTCATGTCCGGTACTTCATGGCGGCGACGCCGATGCCAGATTTCGACTCACGGGACGACGATGATGAATCCGACGACTGACGGCCTGATCGACTTCGTGAGCGCCGCCCCTGCCACCGGCTCCCTGGACGTCGCGTGGAGCCACGGCGCGCCCCCTGGAAGGCCCGCCCGCGATCCGCTGATCCAGGTCCACCACTACGACGAGCACACCGTCATCATGCGCCAGAGCAAGTCGGTGAATTACGAGGCCCCGTTCCTCTACCTGCTGTTCGGCAACGACCGGGCCCTGCTGCTCGACACCGGCGCCACCGCCGACCCCGGCCTGTTCCCGCTGCGCGAGACGGTCGACCGGCTCATCGCCGCCTGGCTCGAACACCACCCGCGCGAGGAGTACGAACTGATCGTCGCGCACACCCACGGGCACGGCGACCACGTGGCCGCCGACCCGCAGTTCGCCGGCCGCCCCACGACCACCGTGGTGGCGCGGGAAGTGGAGGCCGTGCGGGCGTTCTTCGGATTCGGCGAGGGCTGGCCCGCCGAGACCGTCGCCTTCGACCTGGGCGGCCGGGTCCTTTCGATCCTGGGCTCGCCGGGCCACCACAAGGCGGCGATCACCGTCTACGATCCCTGGACCGCGATCCTGCTCACGGGCGACACCGTCCTGCCCGGCAGGCTGTACGCCTTCGACTTCCCCGCCTACCTCGCGACGCTCGATCGCCTGGTCGCCTTCGCCGAGACCCACCCCGTGGCCCACGTGCTCGGCTGCCACGTCGAGATGACGAGCCATCCAGGCCGCGACTACCCGCTCGGCGCCGCCTACCAGCCCGACGAGCGCGCCCCCGAGATGACCGTGGCCCACCTGGCGGCCATCCGCGACGCGGCGGCGTCCGTCGCGGGCGAGCGAGGAGTCCACCGGTTCGACGACTTCCTCATCTACAACCAGCCCCGCCGGAGCGACATGCTCAAGCTCATGGCCCGCGGGCTGGCGCACAAGGCCCGCGCCGCGCTCTCGCGGCGGTGAAGCCCCCGCCGTGAGCCGGCCGCTCGCGCCACCACCGCCCCTCGCTGACCCGTCCCCGGCAGGCTCGCCACCACCTCACCAGTCCTTCGTGGGCCGGTCGCCGCGTTCGGGGGCGCGTGTGCGTGTTCAGCTGAGCCGGCGTTCCTTCTGCCGCTGCATGAGCTCCTCGATGGCGGTGGGCAGGGTCGTCTCGAAGTCGATCAGTTTGGCCCAGGTCGGCTTCACCACGACCCGGACCATGCCGAGGTAGAGCGACTTCACGCCTTCCTCCCACTCGGCCCGTTGCTCGGGCGTCATCTCATAGGTGCCGTTCCACTGGAGGTACTCCTCCGGGATGCCGTCGACGGCGTCCAGCTCCGCCCGGCCGCGGATGAGCAGGACCTTCGGCGGGTGCGACTCGGTGTCGATCGTCAGCGCGACCGCAGGGTTGCGGCGCAACGCCGGGAGTTTCCGCGCGTTCGTCGCGGTGCACATGACGATCTCCGCGCCGTTCCAGGTGATCCCGATCGGGATCGACCGGGGCGTCCCGTCGAGCGCGATGAAGGCCAGCCTGGCCAGGTCGCGGGCCAGCAGTTCCTGGCTGAGCGGGCGGTTCAGCACCTCGTCGATGGCGTGCTGGTCCATGGTCGGAGCTCCTCTAGTTGTAGTAGCGGCGGGCGCTGGACCCGACGCGGGTGATGTCGGTGCCGTAGATGTGCAGGCTGATGGCGATCTCGTCGCCGGCGTTGCGGATGCGGTGGATGTCGCCGGGCGGTGCGAAGCCGCTGACCTCGCCGGGCGGGTTGTCCCGCGTGCCGATGGGGTTGAGCGCTTCGTCGAACAGTTCCTCGTGCTCGATGCCGGACAGCACGCCCACGACGCACCAGGTGATGTGGTCGTGGATCCGGGTGGTCTGCCCGGGGCGCCAGACCAGGCCGAGGATGGAGAACGCCCCGTCGGGCTCGGCGTGCAGCAGGTGGCCCGCGACCCGGTCGGGCCGGCCGAGACGCTGATCGGGCGTCAGGACCTCGGGGCCGGGCAGATGCGCCCGAAGCCGATCGGCGACCAGGTCCGCGGTGTCCGTCCAGCCGGTCCGCACGTCGGTCGCCTGGCGCACGGCCGTGACGAGATCGGTGAGCGTCGTGAGTGGGCGTGTCATCGCCGCGTCCTCCTCGCAGAGCGGGTTCGTCCCCCTCAGCGTCCCGCGCGGCTACTCATTCGTCTAATGACAAGGATTGAGCGAACTCATGCGTAATCTTTATGCATGCTGGATATCCTGCGGTTACGGGTGCTCGCGGCGATCGCCGCGCACGGTTCGGTCACCAAGGCCGCCAAGCACCTGAACTACTCCCAGCCCGCCGTCAGCCATCATCTGGCCAGGCTGGAGGCCGAGACCGGCGCCAGGCTCGTCCAGCGGGTCGGCCGGGGCATCCGGCTCACCCCGGAGGGCGAGCATCTGGCCCGCCGCGCCGCCGAGATCGTGGGCCGGGTCGACACCGCCGCCGCGGAACTGTCCGCGATGGTGGGCCTGCGCACCGGCCGGGTCCGGGTCGCCGGCTTCCAGTCGGCGCTCGCCGCGCTGGTGCCGCACGCCGCGGGCATCCTGCGCCGCGAGCACCCCGGCATCGAACTGCGCCTGATCGAGGCCCACCCGCGCGTGGCACTCGATCTGCTGCGAGCCGGGCAGGTCGACGTCGCGGTCGTCTTCCGCTACGACGACGCGACACCGGACGACATCCGCGCCACGCACCTCTTCGACGACCCGATGTACCTGCTCAGCCTCGAACCCGGCCAGACACTGGCGGGCAACCGCGACTCCGCCTGGATCGCGGGCTGCGAGAACTGCCGCCGCGAGTTTCTCCAAGCCTGCGGCAAGGCGGGCTTCGTCCCGCCCATCGCCTACACCAGCGACGACATCATCGTCCAGCAGGCACTGGTCGCCGCGGGCATGGGCGTGACCACCATGCCGGGGCTGGCACTGCGCACCCACCGCGCGCCCGGAATCGAGACCAGCGCACTTCGCGACTTCCGGCGGCACGTCTACCTGGCCACCTACGGCGACCCGCCGGACCCGCCGACGACCACCGCCTTGGTCGGCGCGCTGCACCACGCCGTCCGGCAGGTCCGGCCAGGCGAGCCGGCCCCGCCCACGTAAGGCCCCGCACTCGGCCCACCTCGGCCCCGCGGGCGGCCCTCGACCCTGTGGATAGAACGTGTTCTAATTGCGCCGGACGCACCTTGGAGGATGGGCATGAGCGGTGAGCTGAGGCTGGGGTTGAACCTGGGCTACTGGCAGCGGGACGCCGACGACGCCACCGAGGTCGTCCAGACGGCCGAGCGGCTCGGGTACGACTCGGTGTGGACCGCCGAGGCGTACGGGTCGGACGTGTTCACCCCGCTGGCCTGGTACGGCGCGCGCACCAGCACGATCAAGCTCGGCACGAGCGTGGCGCAGATGTCGGCGCGTGCCCCGGTCACCACGGCCATGACCGCCATGACGCTCGACCACCTCACCGGTGGCCGGCTGCTGCTCGGCATCGGGGCCTCCGGGCCGCAGGTGGTGGAGGGCTGGTACGGCGCCCCGTTCCCCAAGCCGCTCGCCCGCACCCGCGAGTACGTCGACATCATGCGCAAGGTGTGGCGCCGCGAGGAACCGGTCACGAGCGACGGCCCGCACTATCCGCTGCCCCACCCCGGCGGCGCCGGGCTCGGCAAGCCGCTGAAGTCGATCACCCACCCGCTGCGGGCCGAGATCCCGATCTACCTCGGCGCGGAGGGGCCGAAGAACGTCGCGCTGGCCGCGGAGATCACCGACGGCTGGCTGCCGCTGTTCACCTTTCCCGAGAAGATCGAGAGCATGTACGGCCCGTCGCTGGCCGCCGCACGGCCGGGGTTCGACGTCGCCGCGATGGTCTACGTCATGATCACCGATGACGTCCAGGCCGCCCTGGACGGGGTGAAGATGATGCTCACGCTGTACATCGGCGGCATGGGCGCCAAGGCGCGCAACTTCCACGCCGACATCGTCGGCCGCATGGGCTTCGCCGACGCCGCCCACAAGATCCAGGAGCTGTACCTGGCCGGGCGCAAGGACGAGGCCTTCCGCGCCATCCCCGACGAACTGGCCGACGGCATCTCCCTGGTCGGCCCGCCCGGCCGCATCCGCGAGCGTCTCGCGCCGTGGCGCGCGAGCCCGGTGACCACCCTGCTGGCCATGGGCCCCCGCGACGAGCCGACCCTGCGCACCGTCCGCGACCTCGTGCTCGGCTGATCAGGCGGCGGCGCGGCACCGGGGCGGCGAGCACGAGCCGCGCCACCCCGATCCCGCCGAGGGCTTGGGGAAGGCCCCGGCGCCCGCGGGACGGGCGCCGGGGGTCGGGTCAGTTGAGCTGGGTGAACCTCCACTGCTGGTTGGTGCCGCTGTTACAGGTCCACTGGACGAGTTGGACGTCGTTCGCCGTGGAGGCGTTGGGAACGTCCAGGCACTTGCCGCCGTTCGCCGAGATGACCCGGTAAACGTTCGTCCCGACGGATTCCAGGCGCCATCTCTGGTTGGCGGCGCCCGAGCATGCCGACTGCTGGACCAGGGCGCCGTCGGCGGTGGAGGCGCTCGCGACCTGCATGCACTTGCTGCTGTGCACGGCGGCCAGGGTGTAGGTCCCGCTTCCCGCGTCGGTCACCTTCCACTGCTGGTTGGTGCCTCCGCCGGCCGTCCACTGGATGACGGCGGCGCCGTCGGCGGTCGACTGTCCTCTGACGTCGGCGACCTTGCCGCTGTGCCCGGCGGTCAGCGTGTAGTTGCGCCCGCTCTGCGGGCCACCGGTGTTACTGCCGCCCTGGCCGACGCCCTGGCCGTTGAAGGTGATCGAGTCGAGGTCGTAGGCGTTCGCCGTCGGCGCCCGGAACACCAGGTAGTAGTTATGGGTGCCACCGGGGTTGGTGACCGTCGCCGCCGGCAGGGACTGGTAGTTGTTCGAGCCGCCGGTGCTCGGCACCGAACTGGAGGCGACGAGCGTCCCGGTCGGCGAGTCGGCGCGCAGCTCGATCGATCCGCCCGTGTTGGACGCCGCCGAGACGCGGAAGGACACCGAGTCGATACCGGACAGGTTCATCGGCGTGTAGGAGACCCAGTCGCCGCCCGAGATCTCGCCGACGCGCCTGCCGCCCTCGGCTCCGCTCTGGTCGACGACCTGGACGCCCGACGAGCCGGTGAAGAACTCCGCCTGCTTGTGCTTGGGCTGCAGCGTGATCCCGGTGCTGCCCTTCAGGCCGCTCTTGTCGGTGTACTCGGCCAGCAGCACGTAGTAGACGTTGGCGGCCTCGTCGTGCCCGGACGCGGTGGTCGTGATCGTCCCGGAGCAGCCGGTGACCTGGCCGGTGTCGTGGCTGTGCGTGTCGTGTCCGAGCGCGGGGATCACCGTCACCTTCGAGCAGTCGATGGTGCCGTCCTCGGGATCGGTGACGGTCACGTTGTAGTTGACGGTGTCACCGAAGTTGATGAACCCGCCGTCCGGCGGAGCGCTGAAGGCGACCGTGGGACGGGTGTTGCCCACCCCGATGGTCAGGGTGATGGTGCCGGTCTTCCCGCCGGAGTCCTTTACGGTCAGCCTGGCGGTGTAGGTGCCGTTGGAGCTGTAGGTGTGGGACGGGTTCGCGCTGGTGGAGGTCCCGCCGTCTCCGAAGTCCCAGGCGTAGGTGATCGCGTCGCCGTCCGGGTCGGACGAGCCGGCGGAGGAGAACGCGACGGTCAGCGGCGCGCTGCCGGTGTCCGGCGAGGCGCTCGCCTTGGCGACGGGAGAGCGGTTGCCGCCGGCGCCGCCGATGTAGTCGATCCGGTAGATGCCGTCGTCGGTGTTGCTGTGGCCGAAGCCGTTGCCCCAGTCGGCGTAGTACAGGGCGCCGTCCGGGCCGAACTTCATGTCGACCGGCGCGTGCAGGGAGAGCTGCGGGACGAAGGAGTTGATCTTCAACAGGTTGCCGGAGGAGTCCAGCCGCAGTTCCTTGACGAAGTTGCGGCTCCACTCGTAGAAGAACGGCGTCTTGTCGAAGTACTCCGGGAACTTGCGGTCGGAGGAGCTGTTCGGGTCGTAGTGGTAGAACGGGCCGCCCATCGGGGCCGCGCCGCCACAGCAGTTGATCTCGGGGAACTCCGCGGAGGCGTGGTAGTTGTACCAGATGGTGGCGGACTTGGCCGCGGGCAGGTTGGTCAGCCCGGTGTTGTTGGGCGAGTTGTTCACCGGCGCCGAGCAGTTGAACTTCGAGCCGGAGGTGTTGGTGGAGAAGTTGAAGTCGTTGAACGGGATGTTGTTGCCGACGCAGTAGGGCCAGCCGTAGTTGCCCGGCTCCTTGATCAGGTTCCACTCGACGGTGCCCTCGGGACCCCGGTTGGAGTTCGCCGACCCCGCGTCGGGACCGTAGTCGGCCGCCGAGATCCAGCCGGTGTCCTTGTCGACCGAGAAGCGGAACGCGTTGCGGAAGCCCATCGCGTAGATCTCGGGGCGCGTCTTGGCGGTCCCGGGCGCGAAGAGGTTGCCGCTCGGGACGGTGTAGGTGCCGTCGGACTCGGGGTGGATGCGCAGGATCTTGCCGCGCAGGTCGTTGGTGTTGGCCGCGGACCGCTGGGCGTCGTAGTGCTCGCGCCCGGACCGCTCGTCGATCGGGGCGTACCCGCTGGAGCCGTTGGGGTTGGTGTCGTCCCCGGGGGCGATGTAGAGGTTGCCGTTCGGGCCGAACGCCATGTAGCCGCCGGTGTGGCCGGGCTCGTCGACGTTGCGGTACGCGGGAACCTCGAGGATCTTCTTCTCGCTGGACAGGTCGAGCGTGGTGCCGTTGAGCGTGAACCGGGACACCCGGTTCACCTCGCCGCCGTTGCTGGGCGAGTAGTTGAGGTAGATCCAGCGGTTGGTGGCGAAGTTCGGGTCGAGCGCCAGGCCGATGCCGCCGTCCTCGCCGCCGTCGTACACCGACAGGGTGCCGATCGTGCGGGGGGATCCGCCGGGGGCGATCATGTTGACCTTGCCCGACCGGGAGATGTAGTAGAGCGTGCCGTCGGCGGCCACTTCCAGCTCCATGGGCTGGTCGGGCGCGCCGTCCAGGGTGACCTTCTGGAACCGGGTCGAGACCGTGCCGCCGCAGTCGCCGGGTTCGTAGCCCGCCGCCCACTTGACCCCGCCGAGCAGGTGCTGCTTGAACAACGTCTCGGAGTAGGAGGAGGCGTTGTGGCCCATCGCGGTGGCCCACACCCGGCCGCCCTCAGGGTTGTGACACCAGGAGATGGGGTGGTCGGCGCCCATCTTGTTCGCACCGGCGTCGTAGGTCGTCTCGTCGGCCGTGACCAGCACGTGGACGCTGCCGCGCATGTTCTTGTCGAAGTTGTACCACTCTTCGGTGCGCGTCCACCGGTCCGGCAGCCCCACGGTCGACGGGTGCACCTTGTCGGCGACCTTGGCCGTGCCCTGCACGATGGAGGAGTGCTGGGTCATGTGGGCGCCGCCCAGCACGACCTGGTCCCACCAGGGGAACTGCGACTCGATGTTCTGGTCGACGGCGTTGTGGATCGCGACGATGCCGTGGCCACTGCGCACGTACGCCTGCGCGGCCGCGCGCTGCGAATCGTTGTCCCAGACCATGCCGGAGGTCTGGAGCATGATCACCGCGTCGTAGTTGTTCAGGTTGGTCGTGTTGAAGACGCTGGAGTCTTCGCTGCGGTCGAGCTGGAAGTTGTTGGCGGCGGCGAGTTGCTGGAACATCGTGATGCCGGCGCTGATGGAGTCGTGCCGGTAGGCGCCGGACGCCGTCTTGCTGAACAGCAGCACCTTGTACAAGGGCGCTGCCGCGTTGGCCGCCGGCACCGCGCCGAACGGCAGCATCAGCAGCACGGCGGTCAGGATGAGGAGCAGGCGTGGTCTTCGCATTCGGGTTCTCCAGGGGACGGACGACGCCGGCTCTTCACCGGCGCCGCGGAGGGGGAGCGGGATTTCGATGTCGGGGGGGTCACCTCCAGAGGGTGCGCAGGAAGGACAGTCCCTCGGTGGCGAGGGCGTCCTGAGACGGGGCGAGCGGGCGCCAGATGGACGCGGCGGTGGCGATGGTCGTGTTGTCGGCGGTGAAGGACTCGATCACCAGCGGACCGGCGTAGCCCGCGTCGCGAACGGCGGCGGCGAAACCGGGCCAGTCGAAGTGGTCGGCGCCCGGGGCGCCGCGGTCGGTCCCGCACACCTGGATGTGCGCGATCCGGTCGCCGGCCAGCCGTACCGCCCGCGCCGGGTCCTTCTCCTCGATGTTCATGTGGTAGGTGTCCAGGGCGAGGCCGCAGTCGTCCGGGAGGGCTTCGAGGGCCTGCTCGACGGTGTTCAGCAGGCTGGTCTCGTACCGGTTGAGCGGTTCGACGCCGATCCGGACCCCGCACTCGCCCGCGTGGGCGAGCACGGGCTTGAGGTTCTCCCCGAGCTCGGCGTAGACGGCGCGGCGCTCGTCCGGGCTCATCGGCCAGACCCGGCCGACCGAGGCGTAGGCGGGCCCGCTCACCGCGGGCGCGCCCACGGCCACCGCGACGTCCACGCAGTGCCGCAGATAGTCCTGGGTCTCCCCGATGGTCCAGCTCGGCGCACTGACCAGTTCGCGCCCTATGGGCATCGTGAGCACGACCGACGCGCCCAGCCCGAGCTCGGCCAGCAGGTCCGCCGCCCTGCTGGGGTCCCATTCGCCCGGCCGCTCGACCGGCAGCTCGATGACGTCGAACCCCCACTCCGCGATGCGCGGCGCCAGGGCGGCCAAGGAGTCGTCGGTGAGCGGCGAGACCCACACCCAGGTGTTGACGCCGATCAAGGCTTGCCACCCCACTTCTCGGGGTAGCCGGGCAGGTCCTCGCAGCCGCACAGCGCGTAGTGCAGCGGCGGCATGCCGGGCTTGAGGTAGGTGGCGAGGTTCTCCTGGGTGACCGTCGGCTGGGGCAGATTCCACACCTTCGGCACCTGCTCGCCCTTGAGGATCTTGAGCGCGGCGATCACCGGGGTCCGCCACTGGTAGGTCGGGTAGGTCGGGGCGATCGCGGTCAGCTTCGCGTCGCTCCACTTCTGCAGGAAGTCCTCCTGGTCCTCGCCGTTGATCGGCGGCACGGGCTGCCCCGCGTCCTCGAAGGCCTCGACCGCCGCGACGGCGGTGGCGCCCGCGTCCATCCAGACGCCGTCGATCTTGCCGTGCCGCTGGATGTAGTCGCCGACGATGCTCTTGGTCTTGGCGGCGTCGCCGTCGGTGAACTCCACCCCGACGACGTCGAGGTCGCTCTTGTCGAAGGCGATCTTCGCCGCCGACCAGCGGGTCTCCAGGACGTCCACGCCGGGAAGGATGCGCAGGGCGAGGATCTTCCCGCCGGCGGGCACCTTGCCGACGAGGAACTCGGCGGCCTCGGCGCCGAAGGCGTAGCCGCCGATCGGCTTGATGAAGGTGACCGGGCAGTCGGTCTGCACTCCCCGGTCGAACACGATCACGGGCAGCTTCGGACACGCCCCGGCGACCGCGGGGGTCAGCGTCGCGGTGGTGTTCGGCGAGATGATCAGCGCGTCGCAGCCTTTGCCCTGCAGCTCGGCGATGTCGGAGATCTGTTTGTCGTCCTTGCCCTCGGCGTCGAGCATGGTGAACTTCTTGATCTCCTTGTGCAGGCCGACCTCCGCCTGCATGGTCTTCAACCCGACCTGCCGCCAGGGGTTGTTCACCGCGGCGTTGGAGAAGCACAGGTGATAGGGCCCGTCCTTCTTGTGTTCGGCGGTGTCGACGAGCTTGGAGTCGATGCTCTGCTCCCACGGTTTGCCGTCCGGGCCGGTCGGCTGCGCCGACCGCATCGCCATCTGGGCGTCGTAGTCGCCCTGCACGAAGAACTTCGACTGCTCTCCGGTGTTCGAGCCGGACGATGGCGCCGCCGAGGCCGCGGCCGTCGTCGGCGCGGCGGAGGTGGCGGGCCTGTCGGTGGTGCACGCGGTCATCGACGCCACCAGTCCGGCCAGCGCCACGCCGGCGAGCGTTCGCCGCGAGGAATATCGCAAGGTCGTTCCTTTCGATCGGTATCGGGTCAGGTCGCCGCGGCTCTTCTGCGCGGGAGGCTCACGGCTCCCAGCGCCACCGCGGCGATGATGATGACCCCCTGCACGGCCGGCTCCAGTGCCCCCGAGATGCCGTACAGATTGAGCAGGGTGAACAGCGCCTCCAGGGTGAAGGCGCCCGCCATCGCGGCGACCACGGAGCCGCGGCCGCCACCGAGGGCCACGCCGCCGAGCACCACCGCGGTGATGGCCTGGAATTCGAGACCGGCGCCGACCTGCGCGGAGACGCCGGCGAAGCCGCCGAGCAGGATCGCCGCGACCGCCGCGGAGAGCCCGGAGATCATGAACGCCACCGTCCGGACCCGCGCGACCCGGACACCGGACAGGGCCGCGGCCCGGTCGTTGTCGCCGGCCGCGACCAGCGTGCGGCCGAAGTCGGCGCGCATGGCCAGCATCGCCATGGCCCCGGCCACCACGAGGATCAGCACCGACCAGGGCACCGGGCCGAGGCTCCCGCGGCCGAGTTCGCGGAACTGCGAGGACAGGGCGCCGCGGGGCGCGCCGCCCGTCCACAGGAAGACGGCCCCGGACAGGATCAGCAGCATGCCGAGGGTGGCGATGAACGACGGCACCCGCAGCATCGTGGTGACGACCCCGTTGACCAGCCCGGCCAGCAGCCCCAGGCCGATCAGCAGGGCCAGCACGGGCCAGGTCGCCTCCGCCGAGCCGTCGATGAGCCGGGCGGCGATCACCACCTCGGCGGTGACCAGCGAGCCGACCGACAGGTCGTACTCGCCGGACACGATCACGAAGTACTGCCCGGCCGCGAGGATCACCAGCGGCGCGGCGCGCTTGACGAAGGCGAGGAAGGCGGGCGGCTCCAGGAAGTACGGGTTGATGACCGCGATGGCCACCAGCAGCCCGGCCAGCACGACGAAGATCGGCAGCGCTCGCCTCATGCCGTACGCCTCCCGCGCGCGTAGATCGCCAGGGCGGCCACCAGGACCACGCCGCGCACGACGTCCTTGGCGAAGGAGTTGATCTCCAGCTGGTTGAAGACGCTGTCGAGGACGGCGAGGAGCAGGACTCCGCCGACGGTGCCGGCGACCCCGCCGCGGCCACCGGCCAGCGCCGTCCCGCCGAGCACGACCGCGGCGATCGACTCCAGGTCGTAACCGCCGTCGGTGCCCACCGTCGGAGCGCCGGCCCCGAGCCGGGAGGCGAGCAGCAGCCCGGCGATCCCGGCGCAGAGCGAGCACAGCACGTGGGCGACGACCACGACCCGCCCGGTCCGCACGCCCGACAGCCGCGCGACCTCGGCGTCCCCGCCGACGGCGTAGATCCGGTGGCCCAGGCGCGTCCTGCTCAGCAGGAACCACGCCGACACCGCCACGGCGGCCCACAGCAGCGCCGACACCGGCAGCGGGCCGATGCGGTCGTACCCGAGATGCTGGAAGGAGGGCGGCACGCTCCCGGCCGGCCCGTCGTACCGCCAGTCCAGCACTCCTCTGATGATCAGCGCGACCCCGAGTGTGGCGATGAAGGGGTGCACCTTGAGCCGGGTGACCACCAGTCCGTTCACCAGCCCGACCGTCGCGCTCACCGCGAGCGCCGCGGCGACCGCGGGCACCACCCCGGCGTCCCCGCCTGCCATGATCTCGGCCGCCACCAGGGAGGTCAGGCTGATCAGGTAGGCCACCGACAGGTCCAGGCTTCCGGTCAGGATCGCCACGGTCTGCCCCACGGCGACGATTCCCAGCGCCGCCGACCGCTGCTGGATCCCGACGACGTTCTCAAGGCCCAGGAACCCGCCGCCGTCCAGTTCGAACAGCACCCAGCCCAGCGCGATGAGCAGGACCAGGGCCAGGTACACCGCGCGCGCGGGCCGATCGGCCGACATCCACCCGAGATGGGCCACGCGAGCGGGGACCCGCCGCGGTTTGACGTGCTCGGTCATGACGCGGCCGCCAGGCGCATGACGTCCTCCTCGGACGGGCCGGCCGGCAGCACACCGGTGACGCGGCCTTCGCGGAGCACCACGATGCGGTCGCTCATGCCGATGAGCTCGGGAAGCTCAGAGGAGATCATGAGGATCGCCATGCCACCGCGTGCCAGTTCGCGCATCAGGTCGTGGATGGCGGCCTTGGCTCCGACGTCGACGCCGCGGGTGGGTTCGTCGAACAGCAAGACGCGCGGCGCGACCGCCATCCACTTGGCCAGCACGACCTTCTGCTGGTTGCCTCCGGACAGCAACCGGACCTCCTGCGCGGGCCGGGGTGGTCTGAGCCCCACGCGCTCCAGCAACCGGTCCACTCCCTCCAGGCGCCGCCCGGTGGCCCGGGCGACCAGCAGGGCGTTGTCGCGCACCTGCTGGTCCAGGAGCAGCCCCTCGGCCTTGCGGTCCTCGGTGACCAGCCCGATTCCGGCCACGATGCCCTCGCGGGGCGTCCGGGGACGGCATGGGGTCATCTCGCCGGTGGTGAAGGGCTCGGCGCCGAACAGCGCCTTGGCCAGTTCGGTGCGGCCCGAGCCCTGCAGTCCGCCCAGCCCGACGATCTCGCCCGCCCGAAGGTCGAGGTCGATGCCGCGCAGTTTGGCGTTGCCGCCGCCGCGCACGCGCAGCACCACCTCCCCGGGCGGCTGCGCGGCCCGGGGCGGGAAATAGGAGTCCAGCTCCCGTCCGACCATCAGACCGACCAGCGCGGCGGGGGTCAGCGTGGACGCGGCGGCGGTGGTGACCCGGACGCCGTCCTTGAGCACCGTGATGCGGTCCGCGAGCTCGAAGATCTCGCGGAGCCGGTGCGAGATGTACAGGACCGCGATTCCGCGCCCGGTGAGCCGTCGCACCAGGGTGTAGAGCAACTCGACCTCGTGGTCGGCCAGGGCGGCGGTCGGCTCGTCCATCACCACGATGCGCGCGTTCAGCGACAGCGCCTTGGCGATCTCGACGACCTGCTGCTGCGCGACCGACAGCCGCCGGACGAGATCGCGCGGGCCGAACGACTCCTCACCGAGCGAGCGCAGCAGCTCACCGGTCGCCGACTCCATCGCGGCCCGGTCGACCAGCCCCCACCGGCCCGGTTCCCGGCCGAGGAACACGTTCTCGGCGACCGTCCGCTCCGGCAGCAGAGTGAACTCCTGATGGATGATCGCCACCCCGGACCGCTGCGCCTCGACCGGATGCCCGAACACCACGCGCCGGCCGTCGATCTCGATCGTCCCCTCGTCCGGGGTGTGCACCCCTGCGAGGATCTTCATGAGCGTGGACTTGCCGGCGCCGTTCTCCCCCACTACGGCGTGCACCTGTCCGGCGGCCGCTTCCAGGTCCACGTCCCGCAGGACCCGGACGCCCAGGAAGCTCTTGCCGATGCCGGTCATCTTCAGCACGCGACCCGCCCCGCGGGGCATGCGCCGACGCCGGCCGGGGCGGGAACGGCGGGCGGTGTCACGGCGGTGAGCCCGTCCATGACGAGTCTGCGTACCGCGTGTGGCGCGGCTTCGCGCATGGGCGCTCCTAACGAGGATGCGGGGGCGGGCGGATGACCAGGGCGGCGGCCGTGGTGGTGGCGGTCGGCCGGCGCCATCGCGGCGAAGGTCACTCGTCGCGGCGTGGAGGTCCTCCGGGCGGATCTTGTGCGGATGCGGGTATGGGTATGGGCCGCGGGTGCGGATGTGGGGTGTGGGTCGCGGGTGCGGGTGTGGCGTGGCCGACGTCCGGCGCGGTCCGCCGGACGATCCGGCAGGCGTCGCGCCGGAGCCCGCACGCACGGGTCGGGAGCCGCCGGTCCCGGCGGGCTCCACCTCTGGTGGTGCGGGGGCCCTACCTGGCTGCCACGCGGCCGGACGGGCGCACCCCTCCACCGGCTGCGATGAAGGCGGCGGACAGGGCACTCTGCGTCCGGCCCCGCAGGGTGGCCGGGGTCAGGTGTCCCGCGACCACCGTGCGCGACCGGGTGTCGCCGGTGCGTCCCTCCGGGGGTCGCCTCGTCCGCGAAGCTTGTTCCGATCGGTCACGTGCTTCTCCAGGTTGACATGGCCTCGCGAGGCATGACATGGGATGTCTCCGAAGCAGGCAATGGAAGTCGACGTGGCCGACCACGCTGTGAAGGAGCCATGAGGCGCCTCCACACCCGCCGAGATGTGGCCCAGCCGTACAAGTCCTCGAAGGTGTGTGACCCGAGGTCTTGGCTACCAATTACGTTCTGATCACCCCGGGCGCGTCAAGACCTTAGGCATGCCTATTTTCCGGGATCGGCGGTCCGGTCTCCGGCGCGGCCGGCGTCATTTCGTTGCTCACCAGCCCGAATGGCCGCGCCGCGCACCCTGGACGCCTGCTGTCTCGATCCCGCTCCGCGCGAAATGATTCATACACAAAAGGTGGGATGTCTCAGGCTCATCCAGGGTGCGGATCGTCCTCGCCACAGCGCCGACTCGCAAGGCGCATGAACGTTTCATTTCTCGTACGCTCCGAGGCGGGCGAGGGTCGCTGACGAGGTGCCGGTTGGCGCCTCAGGCAGGTGGAGGGAACCGACCGGAGGCTTGACAGGTGCCGTGCGGCCATGTGTGCTCTCTGGACCTGGCGCCACATCCAACCGCCGATGGAGAAACGCCGGGCTTTTCCGACAGTAGCCATCATCGACACTATGGCCGCGCCCGTCTTCGGGTACGCGGCGAGGCCGGGTTCGGTCGCGCCCGTACTCGAATCGGTTCGACGGCCACTGCCGAGGGCGCTTCGGGAGCGGGCGCTCGATGCACCCGTTCCCGCGGCGATCCTCCCTTGGGACGTGCCGGCTCCCGTCGGCTTCTCCTGGGCGCGGTGACGCCTCCTCCACCTCGTCAGGGATTCGACGACGAGGGCCTTCACCGGATCGCGCAGGTCTGAGCACCAGAGGGGGAGGGCGGCCAGCCCCGGTACGCCCTCCCCCTCCGGTGCTCGCGGGTACGGTGGCCATTCTCGAAGAGTGCGCCCCACTCCTCTCACCGCACCCGGGCTTGTCACCCGTGAATCACACCTTCAACGGTAGGCGGCCGGGCGGCAGTTTGCAACTATGCCTACTAGCTTTACATGGTTAGTTCGCGCTTCCCCATAAGCCGGCGGACCGGCCGACAAGCATCGGGCAAGTGATCCACGGCATCGTGGGAAGCGTCCTAGGAAGGCCGCGGCGACGGTGTGGAGACAGCAGCCATGAGCGGTACGGTGCTCGTCCTCACCGAGGACGGCGACCCCCAGGCGCGGCACGTCGCTCGCGCCCTCGCCGGACGGGGAGCCGACACGCTGGTCCTGGTGCCGGAATGGTTCCCCGGCTCCGCGCGGCTGTCGGTGACCCTCGACCCGTCGGGATCGGCCCGGCGCACACTGGTCACCGGAGACCGGCGCCTCGACCTCGACCGGCTCACCTCCGTCTGGTTCCGGCGCCCCGGCCCCCCGGCCGGGGCCGGCTCCGGCGAAAGCGCCGTCCAGCAGAACGGGTTCGCCTCGGACGTGTGGGACACCCTGGCCTGCCCCGCCGTCCCGGCGTCCCGGGCGGTGATCCAGCGGGCCCAGCGCAAGCTCTACCAGCTCTCGGTGGCCGGCCGGCTCGGCTTCGAGCTGCCCTCCACGCTGATCAGCACCGACCACGACGAACTGCTCGACTTCTACCTCGCCCACCAGGGGCAGATCGTCACCCGGGTGCTCGACCGGCCGTGGGCCATCCCTGAGCGCAACCCGTCAGAGGACGAGGTCATCACGCTCTCCGACCCGCACGGGACGGGCCCGTTCCCGCTGGTGGCCCAGGCGCACGTGCTGCGCCGGCTGGCCCTGCGGGTGGTCGTCACCGGCGCGCGGCTGTTCGCCGCCGAGATCCACTCGCCCAGGAGCACGCGGCGGCTGCGCCCGCACCGGCTGCCCGAGGACGTGTACCGGCGCTGCCTGCGCCTCATGCGGCACCTCGGGCTGTCGTTCGGGACGATCGACCTGACCCTGACCCCCGAGGGCCGCTACGTCTTCCTGGAGGTCAACCCGGAGGGAGGCTTCCTGCTGATCGAGCAGATCACCGCCATGCCCATCACCGAAGCCCTCTGCGACCTCCTGCTCGCCCCGCCGGCGCCGGAACAGGCATGAATCCCTCTTCATCCTCCGGACCGGCGGGGACCCGCCGATCCGGACGCGAGGGTCAGAGGCGGAGGAAGGCGAGGTCCACGGCGTCGGCCATGGCCTGGGCGCCCGCGTCGTTGGGGTGCAGGTGGTCGCCGCTGTCGAGGTCGGGGCGGATCGCGTCCGGCTGACCGGGGTCGGCCACGGCGTGCGCGTAGTCCACGACCGCGTCGAACACCCCGGAGGTGCGGATCCAGTCGTTGACCGCCCTGCGCACGACCTGGCCCTCCGGGGTGTCCACGCCCGGGTAGATCGTGCCCAGGTACGGTCCCATGGTCCCGCCGATGACGGTCAGGCCCGCGTCGCGGGCCCGCCGGGCCAGCTCGGCGAAACCGGCCGTGAGGTCGTCGGCGGACGGCGGCCGGTCGCCGTTCGCGGAGGCGAGGCCGATGTCGTTCAGCCCGAAGTGCAGCAGGACGTGGGTCGCGCCCGGCACCGACAGGACGTCCCGGTCGAAGCGCGCGAGCCCGTGCAAGCCCACCTCGTCGGTCAGCAGGCGGTTGCCGCCGAGACCCTGGTTCACCACCCAGCCGCGCTCAAGCCGGGCGTTGAGGAGGTTGGGAAAGCGGCGATTGGCGCCGTGGGTGGTGCCGGCCCCCTCGAACCAGGAGTCCCCGAAGGCCACGGCCACGGCGGTCCCCTCGGGGGCCAGGACGTCCACGCCGGTGATGAAGAAGCGGGAGTCGACCTCCTCGGCGGCCGGAAGCGAGGACGCCGACACCGCGTCGCCCTCGGCCACGTAGCCGGTCTCCAGCGGAGAGTGGGAGTAGGTCGCCGGGCCGGTCTCCTCCGGCAGGTACAGGCTCACGGCCAGGTCGGTCCCCGCGCCGACGGCCAGGGGCACGGCGTCGGAGGCGACCTCGGCGCCGGGTGCGAGGGTCACCTCGGCGGCGCCGCCGAACGTGAGCGGCGCGTCGGTGCCGGGAAGGATCTCGTCGCCCGACTTCCGTAAGGCCACCCGGGCGGCGGCCACCACGAGCGGCCGGTCGCCGAAGCGGTTGGTCAGCAGCACGCGAAGCGCCTCTCCCCCGCCGTCGAGATGGAGGATCTGCCGGAGGGTCTGGCCGGCGAAGCCACGGGGCTCCTTGAAGCTGAAGCTTTCACCCGGGCTGAGAACGGCTGAGCGGAACGCGGCGGTCCAAGTCGTCGTCATGGCCGTCCAGAACACCCGCGCATACCACCCTGTTCCCGATATAGGCGGCAAATGACTTCCTCAGCTGATCCTCCCGGCATATCCTCCAGCGATACTCGCCCGGGAAGCGGCTCAGAGGAGGAACACGATGTCACGGCGTTCCGGAGCAGTGAAATGGTCGCTATGCGCACTCGGGCTGACGCTCCTGGCTCAGGGGCAACCCGCGTCGGCAGCCGCCAACGGGCCCGTACGCCCGGCCGGCGGCCCGGCCGCCGCCACCGGCACGACTGCGAACCGGGCGGCCGATTTCACGGTCTTCGCCTTCAGCCAGTCCGACGTGGAGCAGGAAGACCCGCAGGTGTACAAGCTGGTCCCGGACGTCAACATCAGAGCCATCGGGAAATGGTCCACCAACGGTGATGAGCCGGCCGACTATAACTTCGGCCAGATCAGGCGTTACCACGACAAGGGCATCACGTTCATGGGCAGCGGGACGTCCAGCGTCATCTTCCCGCAGGACTTCCCCAGTGCCGAGGTGTTCGACGACATGTCGACGCGTGACGCGAACGGCGATCCGGTCCCCCACGACGAGTTCGGGTTCCCCGAGCCCGCACGCCGGGGCAACCTGTTCAACCCGAAATATCGCCGGTACCTGCTGGACTGGGCCGAGATCCAGGTCGACGGCGGCGTGGACGGGGTCACCTTCGACGAGGTGAACGCCGGGTTCAGCGGTGGGCAGAAGTACGGATTCAATGGCAACGAGGGATTCGACGACTACGCCATCGCCGACTTCACCCGATACCTGCTGAACAAGTACCCCGCTTTCACGGCCGCCGACTGGAAGAGCCGTTTCGGAATGACCGACGGCAACCTCCCGAGGCGCGACGTCCCCGCCGGAGACCTGACGCGCAACTTCGACTACCGCACCTACCTCAAGGCCAACGGCTGGAACGCAGACCCCCTCGCCTCCGCCAATCCGCTGGCCGGCGAGTGGGGGCGAGTGACCGCCAATCGGATGTACGCCGAGGACACCTCGTTCACCGGGACCTACCTGCGGCGCTACTGGAAGCAGATGGTGGACGAGCTGCGCGCCTACGCGCTACGGACGGCGCACCGCCGGATCCTGATCTCCTCCAACGGGCTCCTGCCGTACGTGGACTTCAACAGCGTCGGGATGTATCCCTGGAATCCTGACGAGCAGACGCCCGACTACCGGGGCGCCGACTACGTCCCGGTCGTCGGCGGCCACCTCAACGGCGCCAAGTCGCTGCAGGCCAACTACCGGTACCTGAAGGACCAGAGCCGCCGGATCGCGGGCGACGTCCCGGTGACCGTCTTCATCGACTGGCCGAACGACATGATGACCAACTACCTGAACCTGCCCCTAGCCGAGAAGCAGGACTACTGGAAGATCTTCGGCGCCGAGGCCTACGCCAACGGCATCTTCCCGGCCTTCCACCTGAAGGACACGGTCGGCAGCCCGACCGCGGAACAGTACGGCATGCTGGACTTCTTCCAGACCTACACCCGGTTCTACAAGGTTCACCGGTCGCTCTACCAGCGCAATGACATCGGGGCGCAGGCCGTGAGCGTCGGGACGGCAGGCGTGTCGGCGAGCCTGCTCCAGCAGCGCGGCACCGGGGCGCGGTCCATCCACCTCGTCAACCACAACTACGCCCAGGGAATCGCCCCCCAGAGCGGCTTGACCGTGCAGACGCGCCTCCCCCAGTGCCCGCGCAAGGTCTCCCTGATCTCCCCCGACTTCCCCGGCTCGAAGACCCCCGCCTCCTCCTGCCACCAGGGCCACCTGACCATCACCGTCGACCGCCTCGACTACTACGACATCCTCACCCTGAACTGAGGTCGTCCCTCCTCCTGCACAGCATCGAGGGTCCTGCACCAGAAATCCGGCGGCCAAGTCTTATGCGCTTCCGCCAGGTCGAATGCGAAAGGACCACCGACCAACCTCGCCCAGCAAGGCCATCGACTTAGTGGGCGAACTTCCGGCGCGGCACATCATGCGGCGCATTAGTGCGGTACCCACATAAGTTAACCGGGCGCGACCCTCCACCCTGGCCACATGCTGCACTGATTAGGGCCTGCCCACACACGTTAACCGGACGCGACCCTCCACCCTGGCCACGTGCTGCACTGATTAGAGCCTGCCCACACACGTTAACCGGACGCGACCCTCCACCCTGGCCACATGCTGCACTGATCGGCGCCGGGTCGGCGGGTCGTGGTACGGCGATGCCGGCGCCTGTTACGGCGCCCGAGCCGGTGAACGTTCGTGGAGAGCGCACCATTTGAACGCCCGGGGGCCGGGGTCACGCCAGGTGCGGGCCCTGGGCTGTGGCGAGGATGCCGAGGGAGCGGAGTTCCTCGTCGAGGGTGCGGACGTGTTTGTTCCCCGCCCAGGGCTGGAGGCGGGCGCGAGCCTGTCGTACGGAGTCGGCGAGCCGGGTCGAGCTGTGCCTGACGGTGGTCCGCGCCGCGCCACGAATCTTGTCGACCGCGCCGGGGATCTCCCGTTTCCGGGTGAGCGCCTCGGCGTAGTGGAGCAAGGCATGCCCGCGCGCGAGGCTGAGGGTCGTCGGCGCAGCCAGGGTCTTGAGGACGGAACCGATCGCTTCGTCAGGCCGCCCCCAATGAAGCTGACAGTCGGCGGTGCTAGCCCGCACCTGGCCGATCGTCCACCAGTACAGATAGGCGGGGTCGGCTTCGGTTCTCGGCTGCTCGACCATGCCGCTCGCATAGGCCAGCGCTCGCTCGCTGTCGTTCGTCTCGGCACGGCGAGCCAGCACCCTGGCGAGTTCCATCGCGTGAACTGAGCGCATCAGATTGCTCGGACTATGCCGCGCCCACCCCTGTGCGGCGTAGACGTGGTCGAGCGCCTGTCCTATCTGGCCCCGATAGACGGCAACGTAACTGAGGCAGGTGTGCAGGTAGGCGATCATCGTGCCGTCGCGGATCTCGTGGGCGGCGGTGAGCCCTTCCTGATAGCGCAGACGTGCGCCTTCATGATCCATCAGGTCGTGATGGAGCCAACCGGCGAACTGACTGAGCTCGGCGTAGGCGTAGGTGAGGCGGTCGCGCAGGTCCGGGAGCAAAGTAGTGCGGCTCAGCAGGTCGGTGACGAGGCGGCGTTGGCCGTCGACGATGGGCAGGACGGTCTGCGGGCCGAAGTCGTCGTCCAGGCGGCGGCACCGGGCGGTGAGCTTCTCGATCACCTCGACGGTCGCGGCGTCAACGCGGGCGGAGGAGCGGACGGCGGCGGCCAGACGGTCCTTCTCCGGCGGGGACAGATGGCGGAGCAGGATCACGGCGGGGGCTCCGCCGAGCGCCAGGGCCAGCTCGAACAGCAGATCGCGGCGCTTCACATCGGCCTCCTCGGCTCCGAGGGCACGCAGCAGCGAGGCGCAGTCCTGCGGCGTGGGGACAGGAACCGTGTCGCGTGCCGCTTCCAGACTCATGGTGACATGACCGGGAATCGGGCTCGGGACGCGAGAAGGCCGCTGTGCCGGGAGGTGCCGGTGGTCCGTCCGGTCGATGAGCTGCCGGTCGCGGACGCTGTAGGAGGCGTACACCTCATCGGTGATCAGGTGGCGGGCGGCGGTGCGGTAGACCTGCGCGAACAGCGCCACCGTGCGCGCGGTCGGCCGCTTGCCGCGCCTCGGCCAGTGCTCGAAGTCGTACAGCCGTGACTCCCGCAGCGCGGCGGTGCCGGCCGGGTCGAGATCGTTGTACAGCGCCACGGCCTCGGCGGCGGTACGCCCATACGCGTACCGGTACAACCGCAGCGGGCTCACCTCGTGGTACACCGAGAACAGCTCGGCGATCTGCTCGAAGCCGTAGCCCTTGGCCCGCAGCGCCTCACTGCGCCGCCGGCATTCGAGCAAGGTGTGGACCGCTTCGCCTGACATCACGCAACGCCTCCCCGGATACGACGCGGTAGAGGAAATCTTACACACACCGTGCCCATACGATTACCTTGAGCGACGAAGATTGTGATGCTCGCCGTCTCCCGCGAGAGGCGGTGATGCGGGCGGTCATTCTCGTCCGGGCAGTTCACCGGCCCGTCGCAGGAGAGTGGTGCGGCCGGGCGAGGCGGGGATCAGCGAGCCGTGTCACACCGGCCATGGTTCTGGCTTGTGCACCCGCCCTTCGATTCCCGTGACGAGGAGGCCCGCGTGGCCGCCGATCCGGTCACGCTCCCCGACCTGCTCGCCGACGGCCGTCCGTCTGCGATCGCACTCCCCGAACCGCACGCGGACGGCCATCCGTCACGGTCGCAACCGATCACCGAGGCCGTACGGCTCGGCCCCGAGGTCCTCATCTGGCGCCGGGCCTTCTCCGCCCGACCGGATCAGGCGGCCGAGGCAAGAAGGTTCGTCCGCTTCCTGCTCGGCAGCACCGTCTTCGCCGACGACGCCGAGTTGATCGTCGGCGAGCTGGCGGGCAACGCGATCCGCCACACCCGCAGCGGGCCGCCCAACGGCCACTTCACCGTGGAGATCACGCTCACCTCCGCCCGCCACGAGGCTCTCACCGCTCCGGCGTCGGCGGTCAGCGTCCTGGTCACCGTCTACGACCTCGGCGGTGGCGGCGTCCCCAGGTTCGACGACGGCGGGCGCCACGACTCCTACGAGGAGAACGGACGCGGCCTGGCGATCGTGACCGCGCTCGCCGCCCGGGTCGGCTACCAGGGCACCCCGGCAGGCGGCCACCGAGTATGGGCCTACCTCACCACCCCGGACCCACGACCGGGTTAGTCGTCCCTGTTGCCTTGCCGCTGATGATGGGTTCGTCCGCTGCGCCCTTCCCTCTGTTCGAAACGCCTGACTCACCCCGCTACCGGCGACGAGGGCGTGCAGAGATTGACAACAACCGTGCCAGAAACGCCAACGCCTTGCCGACGAGTCCCTGACACGCTTGGGAAATCGAGATACGGCATGCGGGTGGTCTCATCCGAGAATCGCCTCGAAAGCGGCGCCTCACTCGCGAGCCGATGCATCGGCGAAGAAGGAGTAAGAAATGCGCGCACACAGACGAGCCGGCCTCGCGGTGTCCGGGGCAGTCCTGTCCATCATGTTGAGTACCCAGGTGGCCACGGCGTCCACTATCGTCTACAACGTCGAATTCTTCTCGCAGACCTGCGCCGGAGGAATCTCAACGAGCGACGTCAGGGCTTTCCGGAGCCTTCTCCAGCAGGACGCCTGGGAGCCCCACCACCGGTACGCGGGCTACCCGGACAGCGTGTTGAAGTACATGCTCCAGCGGGCATGCACGGCGTTTGACAGATATCAGTCGGCCGAGAGGGCCGCAGCCGCTCTATGGGGATAGACCAGACCCTCTTTCAGATGCCGAACCCGGACGCCGGGCCGTCGTGCGGGGGCGGCGTCCGGAGAGGCGCGAAGGCGGCCGAGCCAGGTGCTCGTGGTCCGCGTTTCGGTAACCGGAGCGAGACAAGCCGGTCATGGATGAAGCGGTGGATCAGGGCGAGCAGAGCCCGTTGCCGCGCCTCGGGCGACAGGCGGTCCGTGGCGTCGACTTGGTGGGCGCACGCCGCCGCGATCAGGTCCACCGTCACGGCGCCCAGGGCGACGGTGTCGGCTCTGGTGTAGTCGCCGGCATTCTTCACCAGTTCAGTGAGGTGGCCGGCCAGCACGGCGCCGATGCCCTCCTTGGCGGAGAACGGTGCTGCGGCGAGCCGCTCAACAAGGGCGGAGCGCAGACCCAGCGACGCCCTCGAGACCTGGACGACCACGGCCTCGTTGACGCCGTTCTCCGCTGATCGCCATCCTTGGTACGGCTGCGAAGAATCGATGATGACGAAGTGGTTGGCGTCGAAGACAGCGTTTCGGCCGTTCTGGGTCAACCCCCCGCCGCCGCGCACCATGAATTGGAACAGGTAGACCTCGGGATCGCACTGCCGAATGAGCCTCGCGGTCCGCTCGGCCCGCACCGTCGGGTGAGTCAGTGCCGATATCTGCACCCCGGCACAGTCCAGCACCCTGACGGACGCCTCAAAATCGGCTTCGCTGTCACTTCGGATCCAAGACGGCACGTGAGTAGACGACGCCATCTCGAACCAGGAAGGAAAGCGGTCCTCAGGGGCCAGATCCTCGGTCCTGAATTCCTTAATGGCCAATTGCGGGCACCCCTATCCTGTCCGACGCGTCATCAAGCCGAGATGCTCGCTCACAGCCGCCATAATTAGCGAATAGGACTTTCTCATCTTAAAGGATGATCAGGGGCCGACAGATCCCTTACCTTTGTAAACGCCTTGCATCGTCTTGTCGTGATACGACCTCGGCGGTGACGGCGTCCCGCGGTTCGGTGACGACCGGCACGACTCCTACGAGGAGAACGGACGAGGGCTGCGATCGTGACCGCGCTCGCCACCCGCGTCGGCTACCAGGTACCCCGACGGGCGGCCACCGAGTATGGGCCTACCTCACCGCCCCGGACCCGCATTAGAGTCGAGACAGGCCGCCCCGGGGCCCTAGGCCACCTGGGAGTCACGGCCTTGACTGTGTGTAGGTCCTTTCCAGGCGTCACAGCCTGCTCGGATCGCGGGTCGTTCCGGGCGAAGCGTCACCCTCCGGGGGCGTCCACCCCCGGAGGCCGACCCTCCTCGACCAGCACGCGTTTCCTGGAGCCGCCTCTCCTCGACCGGCAGGCGTTTTCCGGAGGCCCGCCTCAGCCGCCGAGCATGCCCTGGATGGCGGTGACCACGCCCACCAGCGCGGTGCCTGCCGCGCCCGCGTCGGTCGCGATCTCGAAGATCGTCTTCAGCCTGGCCTTCAGACCGCCCTCGCTGCGCTTGCCCGGCTCCTTGTCCAGTTCGCGCTCCACGCCGCCGGCCGCGTCCTCGACCGCCACCGCCTGCTCCTCGGGCAACTGGTCGCGCAGCACGTAGACGGCGTCGAGCAGTTCCTCCACCAGCGCGCGCAGGTCGGCCGCGTCGTCGGCCATGTTGTTCACGGTGGCGTCCCCGCTGCCGGTGCTGATCGCGCTGTTCCTGAAAGTGCCGCCGTTGAAAGTGGTCACGTTGACCTCCGGGGAGTAGGAGAAGGGCCGATCGGACGCGGCGGCGGCCATGAGCACGCGTAGTTGTTCGACGCGGGCGGCGATGACCGGGTTGGCCGAGGAACCGGCGAGGAAGTCGAGGGTCTGCACCGTGTCCGCGTAGACCTCGCGGGTGCGGGCGAGCATCTGCGCCAGCATCGCAGCGGCGTCGAACCCGTACTGCGCGGGCCGCAGCAGCAGGTCGAGTGCCCGCATCAGGTAGCGCTCGACCTCCGGCCGACCCATCTCCAGCCTGCCGTCCTCGCACAGCGCCAGCACCTGCTCGACTGCGGCGTACTCGGCGTGCAACCGCGACAGCAGCATCCGCATCCGCCGCAGTTCTTCATCCGGCTCGTCCTGCTCGTGGCAGGGGGTGATGTGCCACATCGACACCCGCTGCCCCGCCTCGCGCACCCAGGCGTGGTGGACGGCCTTGTGGCGCCACCAGTAGTCCTCCACGACCACCGACGGCGCGCCCGCGCGTACCCACCACTCCTCCGGTTCCGCCGCCGCCGAGGTGCTGTCGAGCAGGTGCCGCGCGAATCGCGGTCCGAACGCCACCAGCGGAACGTGCGCCCCGCGCTCGCCTCGCAGCCACGTCGGCGCCGAGATGGCCAGTCGTACGACGTTCTCCTGGCCTTCCCAGATCTCGTTGGGGTCGAGCCATCGTCGCTGGAACCCCACCTCCAGCCGGTTGACGACGCGGTCGGCGTAGAAGTTGCGCAGCACCGGCGTGACCGTCACCGACTTGCGGAACCCCGCACTGTGCCGCTGACGGGTGAGCCGGACCAGGTTGCCGACGTCGACGTAGTACGACTCGGAGATCCAGGGCGCCACCCCGCCGCGCAGCCGCGGCCGTACCGCGCCCACGCCCCGCACATGATCGGAGCGATGATGCTCCGGCGAACGACTAGGAAAGGCCCGGTCGGGGCGCGGCCAGCGCGGCGGCTCGCGGCGCCGGGTCTCGGCGGGCAACAGCGGACGCAGATCAACGATGGGTAACTGGATGGTGACGTGCACCCTCCCACAGTGACGCGGAACCCCGGCGACCTCAACGCATTGACATCATTTCCCGGACGCAGGACCGCTGATGCCGGATCACCGCCGCGGTGACGGCGGTTCAGCGGGTGGGCTGGGTCGGGTGGGTGGGCCAGGGGCCGGGGGCGAACATGGTGTTGGTGAGGGCCCAGCGTTCGTGGTCTTCCCAGACGCCGTTGATGAAGAGCAACTCTGGTGAGATCCCCTCGTAGCGGAAGCCGAGCCGCCGCACCAGGTTGATGGAAGCGTGGTTCCCGGGCTGGATCTGAGCGTCCAGCCGGTGCAGGCGCAGGCACTCGAACGCGTACCGGAGCACCAGGCGAAGGCCCTCGGACATGTAGCCCTTGCCCGCCGTCGGGGCGAAGGCCCCGTAGGCCAGGGAGGCGTTCTGGAAGCGTCCCCGGATGATGCTGTTGAGGAACACCGTGCCGGCGATCGCCCCGGTGTCGCGCAGGCAGACCAGCAGGCCCTGCGCCGTCACGTGGTCGAATCTCGTGAGGTACGCCTGGTAGTCCTCCGGCGTGGCCGGCAGCGCCATGTAGGGACCGTGCAGCCCCGCGCTGGCCTGGACGAGCGCGACGAACTCGTCCTGGTCGTCCCGGGTGAGCGCCCGCAGGGTCACCCGGGAGGAGTCCTCCAGCCGGTCCGACAGGAACGCCTCGACCTCCGCCGCCGTCCGCGCGACGCCGACGCCATCACCGTGATCCACCCGAGGAACCGTACCTTTTCCTCCCTAACCCGACATAACCGGAGCAGTCAGTCGGGGCGGGGAGCCGGGGTCGGTGGTGACCGAGCGCAGGAGGGGACGGGCGCCGTCCCCTATGCCTGTGACCTGGCCGGCTGCACGGAGGTGGTGGAGCACCCACCTCAGGCTCTCCATGACAGTCTGGAGCCTGGCATTCTCTATGAATGCGACAAGTAACCGTTCTCGGCAGTTGTGGTGCGTTTCCGGAGCCGGGCCGTGCCTGCAGCGGGTTCGCGGTGGACTGGAACGGTTATCGCCTGCTGCTCGACCTGGGCTACGCCACGCTGCCGCGGCTGCTCGCGCATTGGCCGGACGGCGCGGTGGACGCTGTCGTCATCACTCACGAGCATCCCGACCACTGCATCGACCTGCACGGGCTGTTCCGGATGCGGTTCTATGGCGACCCCGGTGGGCCGCGGCTGCCGTTGTACTGCCCGCCGGGCGTACTCGACCGGATCAGTGGCCTGGAGCCCGATGCGGACCTCCACGCGGTCTTCGACATGCATCCGCTGCCCGGCAGCCACCAGGTGGGGCCATTCGCCCTCACCGGACTGCCGCTGCCGCACTATGTGCCCAACGCCGGAATCCGTGTCGAGGCCGACGGAGTCGCGCTGGCCTACACCGGTGACACCGGCCCGGCCTCCGCGCTCGCCGACCTGGGTCACGACGCCGATCTGTTCATCGTCGAGGCCACCGATCATGACGGCGAGACCGACCGTCCTTCCCGCAATCTGCTGACCTCTACGGAGGCCGGTCAATGGGCCTGCCGCGCAGGTGCCCGACGGCTGATGCTCACCCATTTCTGGCCGGGCAACGATCGGGCCGTCTCCGTGGCAGCCGCGCGGCGGGAGTTCGGCGGTGAGGTGCTGGCGGCCGAGGAAGGACTCACCGTCGCGCTCGGACCGAAGTAGCGCGATGACCACTCAGATGCACCAGGCCGGGAACACACCGTTCTGGTGGCGTTCTAGTACTCCAACGTCACTTGGCTTGTCTGCGTTGGTAGTGGGATCTCGGGCTCGGGCTGACATAGGCCAGGAACACTCCGACCTGGTTGTTCTCAACACGGCCGGCGGTGCCGGTGTACTGCCTCTGCACCCCCACCGAGCACACCCCCTTCTTGAGCAAGCCGGTCTCATCGGCGACCAGCACCGCGTCGGGGTGGCCGAGCTGCTCGATCAGCCAGGAACGCACGTCGTCGCGGACGGCGTCTGCGTCCCACACCGTCGTGCGCAGCAGCCGCTGCATCGCCTGCGGATCGCAGTGGCCAGCCCGCTCCGCGAGGGACCAGCAGGTCTTGCGCTCGACCCCCGACAGCAGCCCTGCCACGAACTGGCCGGCCGTCGCACGCGGCTCGGCCCGTGCGAACCGGTCAGCGATACGCGTTACCGCCTCGTCCAGGATGACTCGCCACCCAGCGGGGTCTACGCTGTGGCCCACGGCCACCGCACGATCTTCGGTTGTCCTCACAAACCATCGATGATCAACGCGGTGGCCGTCTGCATGCCCACGCCACGCCCGACGCCGTAGCCAAGTGACGGTGGAGTGCTAACCCAGACTCAGGTTGTGCTCCTCAAGCGCGCTCTGGATGATCTCGAGCGCTTTCGGGCCCATGCCATGTAGCTTGGCCAGCTCAGTACGCGGCACCCCGGCAAGCTCAATAAGAGCCGTGTAACCAGCGTTGTTCAAGGCCCGCGTCGCTGGCGCACCGATCTTCGGCAGGGGGCCGAGGGAAGAGTCCACGCTCCTCATGATGTCGGGTCCGGTCCACAACTGCACCGTCATCCCGTATCGCACCGCGATCTGCCCCAGCCACGCCCAACGCCGAAGCCAAGTGACGTTGGAGTACTAGCGGATACCAACCACAGAAACCGAACGCCGCAACGCTCTACCGGCCTGGCTGCACGCCTGCGATCACCACCGCGCCCACACCGCGCTCGCAGGCCGACCACCAGCCGGCCGCGTGCCCACCACGCCGTCGAACATGCCGCTGCGACTGCTGCCGGTTCACGTGCGGCCGGGGCCATTCCAGTCGGACCCGGCCGTAGGGACCTCCACCGTTCAGATCCAGCTACCGGCCGCTCGTGCGTCCAGGAGACACGAAGCCGGGCGGGCCAAGCCGTGCGACGGTGGTGGAGCGCAGCCCCAGCGAGGCGCGAGAGAGCTGGACGACCACGGCCTCGTCAACGCCCTCTTCCGCTGACCGCCATCCTTGGAATGGCCGCGAAGAATCGATGACGACGAAGTGGTTCGCACCGAAAACAGCGTCTCGGCCATGGTGGGCCAACCCTCCGCCACCGCGCACTATGAGCTGGAACAGGTAAACCTCGGGATCATACTGCCGAACGAGCCTCGCGCTCCGCTCGGCCCGCACCATGGGGTGGGTCAGTACCGATATCTGCACCCCAGCACAGTCCAGCACTCTCACCGACGCCTGAAAATCGGCTTCACTGTCACTCCGGATCCATGACTCCAGCAGATTCGCCGCGACCCCCGAATCAACGAACGCGAGCTTGGGAATGCTGGTCGCACGGCTGCTCAGATTGCGCGACCATGCCGGAACGCGCTTGGTCAGGAAGACTTCCTCCAACAGCGAGATGTAGCGATGGACGGTGCTCGCCGACAGCCCGACGCCATCGCTGAGCGAGTTGGCGGTTCCTGACATGCTGGTCGCTACGATGCTGACACGACGGTCGCCTTGTGCCTGACACGGTGGGCGCATGTTCGCTGACATGTCGTACCGCGCCCTCTCGGCGGACAGCAAGGGACGCAGGTCCACGATCGGTAACTGGACGGTGACATGCACCCTCCAACAGGGACGTGGAAGTCCGGGGTTCTCAACGCGTTGATGTCAATTACCCTGGCCGGGTAGCCGGTGTCGGCATCTGTCCATTCCCCCGCAGCCCTGCGCCGTCACGTGGTCGAATCTCGTGAGGTAGCCCTGGTAGTCCCGCGGGGTGTCCGGCAGCGACACCCAGGAGTGGTGCTGGTCCGCGCCGGCCCGGACCAGCGCGACGAACTCGTCCTGGTCGTCCCGGGTGAGCGCCCGCAGGGTCACCCGAGAGGAGTCCTCCAGCCGGTCCGACAGAAGAGCCTCGATCTCCGCCGCCGTCCGCGCGACGCCGACGACGACGACGCCATCACCGTGATCCACCCGAGGAACCGCACCTTTCCTACCCAATCCGACATGACCGGAGCGGTCAGTCGGGGCGGGGGGCCGGGTCGGTGGTGACGGAGCGGAGGAGGGGGCGGCTGAGGGCGCCGGCGCCGATGACGCCCGCGAAGCCGGCGGCGGCGCAGACCAGGAGGGTCAGCCCGCCGGTCGCGCTCATCGCCAGACGGGCGAACGGGGCCGCGCAGAACATGCCCGCGACGATGGAGCCGCCGCCCATGACGGTCAGCGGGATCAGCGTCTCCAGCCGCCGGGCGCGGTCGAGCACCGAAAGGTCGGTGCCGGCCAGGCGCAGCAGCGCGTAGGTCTGACGACGGTCCAGGACCGCGGACGCGGCGGTGATGCCCGCGCTGACGATCGCCACCAGGAAGGACACCAGCAGAACGATCAGAGTGCCCGTTCTGATGTCCTGTAGAAGCCAGGCCGTCACCGGGTCGTTCTCGACGGAGATCGACGCGCTCGGAGTGAGCAGCCCGATGAACCCGGCGACGAACCCGGTCAGCGCCACCCCGCTCACCGTGCGCCAGGCGGAACGGGGGTCGTCCACCAGGCGCCGGCCGGCCAGCAACCTCGCGGGCCGCTTGGCGGTGCGGGCCGTGATCCGGCCGATCATCGCCACCACCCACGGCCCCACGAGGTTGACCGCGAGGAACGACAGGCTCAGCACGACCATGACGACCGTCACGCTCGCCCCGGCGCCGAAGGCCGGCACCGCGGCCAGGCACGCCAGCAGCGCCACCACGCGCACGAACCGCATCGCGGGCGGCGTCTCGCGCCTGGCCACGCCGAGCGGGCTGACCACGACCCGCCGCAGGCCCACCACGGCCGACAGCCCGACCAGCAGCGGCACCGCGAGCAGCACGGCCGCGATGGGCAGCGGCCCGGGCCAGATGTCGGAGGCGAACCAGGCGCCCCCGGCGATCCGCACCTGGCTGAGCGGCGGGATGGCGACCGTGTACAGCAGCAACCCCAGCACCGCCCCCGCGAACGCCGTGATCACCGCCTCGGCCACGGTCATCGCCACGACCTGGCCGGGGGTCGCCCCGACCAGGCGGAGCGCGGCCAGACGCCGGTCCCGGCGCGCCACCGTCAGCCGGGCCGCCGCGCCCCCGAACACCAGCAGCGGCACGACCATCAGCACGCTCGCGATCGCCGCCAGCGCCTGGTAGGCACCCGCGTCAGGTGACGGGCTCCCGGTGAGGTCGGGGACCTGCGTCGCGGACACGCCGAGGCGGTAGTCCCCCTTGTACTTGGCCGTCATGATGTCCTCGCCGGGCGCGTGGCCGACGACGGCGACCAGCTCGCCGGGGTGGACCAGCGCCTCGTCCCCGATCGTCCCGGCCCTCTTCTGCGGGAAGCGGCGGCCCACCGAGCCGTCGTCCCGGGCCAGCTCGGCGAGCGCGGGCGACATCACGACCTCGCCGGGCGCGGGCAGGCGGGAGAGGCCGCGAGGCGGGGAGACGCCCGGCGACAGGACCGCCACGTGGACCACGGTGATCCGCCGATCGCCCGAGAACTCGCTGCGGACGGCTTCGACCGCCCGTGGCGGCCCGCCGGCCGTAGCACCGGGTGGCGGCTCGGGGTTGCGCCAGGCGCCACGCTCGGCCCGTCCGGCGAAGGCGAAGTTGATCGCGACCGCGAACAGCAGCAGCGCGGTGGACACGCCCACCGCCGCCAGCGTCAGCGACGACCCGAGCAGCCCGCGCCGCCCGCCACCGCGCAGCAGCCGCCAGGTGAGGTCGAGCAGGTTCCTCATCGTCCGCTCCCCTCGGCCCCGTGGACGGGAACGTGCGAGGCGGACGGCACCTGGCCGAGCACCTGAGTGTGCGGAGTCGGTGGCATCTGCCCGAGCACCTGGGTATGCGAGCCGGGCGGCGCCTGGCCCGGTGCCTGGCTGTACGGACCGGCCGGCACCTGCGGGTACGGACCGGGCGGCGTATGGCCGGGTACCTGGGTGTGCGGGCCGTCCGAGATGGACGGGATCGGGGCCGGCGTCCCTACGAGACCGACGCCGGCCGTTGGGAGGATGTGGCCGTCTCTGACCTCGACCACGCGGTCGCACCATCGGGCCACGTGCGGGTCGTGGGTGACGACGACCAGGGACGCGTCGTTGTGCCTGGTCGCCTCCACCAGCAGGCGCATCGTGTCGTGCCCGGTGGCCTGGTCCAGCGCGCCGGTGGGCTCGTCGGCGAACACGACGGCGGGCCGGGTCACGAGCGCGCGGGCGATGGCGACCCGCTGGGCCTGCCCGCCGGACAGCTCGCCCGGGCGACGCCCTTCCATGCCGGCCAGGCCCAGCGGCCCGAACCAGGAGCGGGCCTGGCGGACGGCCTGCGCGCGCGGGACGTCGCCGAGCATGAGCGGCAGCGCGACGTTCTCGTCCACCGGCAGCTCGGGCAGGAGCTGGCCGAACTGGAAGACGAACCCGAAGCGGGTGCGCCGCAGCGCGCTGCGCCTGCGCTCCCCCAGGTTGTCGATGCGCTCGCCGAGCAGGTGGACCTCACCTGCGTCCGGCTTCATGATCCCCGCGAGGCAGTGGAGCAGGGTGGACTTCCCGGAGCCGCTCGGCCCCATGATGGCGACGGCCTCACCCTGGTGGACCATCAGCTCGACACCGGCCAGGGCGACGGTGGACCCGAAACTCTTCCTCAGGCCGAGCCCGTGGAGAACGATTTGCGACGGCATGAGCAGAGCCTCTCCCGCGGGCGGCGGCCCGCGGATCGGCCGCCCGCCCGATCCACCGGACGGCCCATCGGCCGAAAGGCCGATCTCCCCGGCCGGTGGGCCCGCGCTTGGTTCCTGGCGTGCGGGCCCGCGCTTGCTGGCAGAATCGGGCGGGTGAGGGTACTCGTCGCGGATGACCAGGAACTGGTGCGCACCGGCTTCCAGATGATTCTCGACGCCCAGCCCGACATCGAGGTGGTCGCGGCCGTGGCCGACGGCGTCGCCGCGGTCGAGCAGGCCCGCCGCCTGCGTCCGGACGTGTGCCTGCTCGACATCCGGATGCCCCGGCTGGACGGCCTGGAGGTCACCAGGATCCTGGCCGGCCCGGGGGTGCCCGACCCGCTGCGCGTGGTCATCGTGACCACCTTCGACCTCGACGAGTACGTGTACGGCGCGCTACGCGCGGGCGCCTGCGGGTTCCTGCTGAAGGACAGCGGCCCCACGCTGCTCATCGAGGCGGTGCGGGCCGCCGCCAACGGCGACGCCCTGGTCTCGCCGTCGATCACCGTGCGGCTGCTGTCCCACCTGGCCCGGCCGATCCCGGTCGTGACGCGCCCGCCGCGCGAGCCGCTCACCGATCGGGAGATGGACGTCGTCCGCCTGATCGCCCGGGGTCGCACCAACCAGGAGGTGGGCGGGGAGCTGTTCATCTCCCTGTCGACGGTGAAGACGCACCTGGCGAGCATCTTCGCCAAGCTGGGCGCCCGCAACCGCGTCGAGATCGCCGCCTGGGCCTGGGAGGCCGGCGTCGTCCGCTGACGCGCCACCGGCCCGCCACGCGTGCCGGTCAGAACAGTGACCGGCACGGCGGATAAGGCCACTATGTGCCTGGTGCGCCGCGGACGCTCACCGGGCCGGGCGACGTAGATCGGCGCCGGCTTCGCCGTACCCCCGACCCGCCGACCCGGCGCCGATCGCCTCCAGCACATGGCGGGGAAGTGGTCGCGGTGACGACGGTGTGGCGGGCGACGGTCCAGAGGGTGGCCGTGACGGTCTCGGGACGACGGTGTGGCGGGGCGACGGTCCAGAGGGTGATTGTGGCGGTCTCGGGACGACGGTGTGGCGGGGCGACGGTCCAGAGGGTGGCCGTGACGGTCTCGGGACGACGGTGTGGCGGGGCGACGGTCCAGAGGGTGATTGTGGCGGTCTCGGGACGACGG
>NZ_JBEXGT010000036.1:76426-107773 GCF_040607475.1 Sphaerisporangium sp. NPDC005288
GGTGTGGCGGGCGACGGTTCAGGGGGTGATTGTGGCGGTTTCGGTGATTACGGTGTGGTGGGTGACGGTGGGGTCGAAGGCGGTGAGGACCTTCTGTGCCTCGGGTTCGACGACGGCGGCGTCCACATCGGGCGCGGCGAAGTCGCGCACCGCGTCCATGGACGCCCACAAGGTGATCACCTCGATCTCGACCTGACCGTCTCTGTCGCGGTTGAGCAGGTAGGCGCCCCGGTGACCCTCGATGCCGCGCAGCTCGGGGATGACGGCCTGGGTGAAGTGCCGCCGGTAGGCCTCAGCGCCCTCGGTGGTGGCGGTCGCACGCCAGATTCTCGCGATCATCACGCTCTCCTCCGGTTCGGACGGGTTTCGCCGGTGGTTGGGCAGTGTCGGGCAAACCCTAGATCATCTCGGGGAGATCCAGGATCTTCTCCTCCGCCTCGCCGATTAGCGGAGAGGCGCACGGGATAGGAGTGAGTCAGGCGTCGCGCTACGTCACAGATGAAACCACGACTTTCAGCGCATGCCGGGGGGAGACACTCATGCGCTATGCCCGATCCGCAGTGAGCAGGTCGGCGGTCGGCGTCTACCTGGCGCTCGCCGCCCAGATCGCCACCCTGACCTGCCTGGTCGTCTTCGAGGAAGCACGCGGCAAGCAGCTCGCGCGACAGGTCGCGCGGCTGGGCAGCGACCCGCACGCGCCCGGGGCGGAGGCCGTCGTCGGCGCCGTCACCTGGTTCGCCATCCTCATCCTGCTGGTTGCCGCCGCGACGGTCGCCGCCGGCTGCTCCTACTTCGCCTGGCTCCGCCACGCCGGGGCGACCTCCCGCATGATCGCCATCGCCTGGTTCGTGCCGGTGCTCAACCTCGCCGCGCCCGCGCTGCTCGTGCACGCTCTGCGGGAGGACGCCGGGCTGCGGGAGGGTCGCCGCCGGTCGTGGGTGGTGCTGCTCGCCGCGTGGTGGGGGTGCTGGCTGGCCATGGTGTTCCTCATCCTGATGCGGCTGCCGTTCACCCACTCGCCGCAGGGCAGGGACCTGACCGGTCTCGGCGCGGCCGAACTGGTGGTGGCGGTGGTCGCCGCGCTGCTGTGCGCGGCGACCGTCAGGGAGATCACCCAGGCCAGGGTCAGCGCCCGTCCTTCGTCGATCGCGCATTCTCTGAAGCTGCTGCCCGCGTTGCGGTCGCTTCCCCGGCACACCTATCCGGCGGGGGACTGAACCCGAGCGGCCCGGAGCTTCCCGGGCTGGCGTGCCACAGTTTGCGGGGCGGCCCGGTCACCCCGGGCGCGGCGCCGAGGTCGGCGTAGGGGGACAGCCGGTAGCCGTTGCCGTACTCGATGCGGCGCCCGCCGACGCCCGCCCGCTCCTCCCGCGAAGCGCGCGACCTCGCCCCGGCCGGCTGCGGGTTCAGGCCCAGGGCGGCCCGCACCGCGTCGAGACCTTCCTCCCGCCACAGCCGGTCGAGCTCGGCCAGGTCCCAGCAGTCGACGGCGCGCAGCGACACCGCCCGCGCGCCGACCCGGCGCACGACCCCTCTGGCGACCAGCATCCAGGACCCGAACACCGTGGCGGCGCAGCGCGCCTGGACCGACTCGAAGAAGGTGAGGTCGACGGGGCCGGTCGAGTCGTCCAGCGTGGCGAAGATGACGCGCTGCCCGGAACGGATCGCCGGGGTCTGCGTGGCGACCTTCACCCCGGCGACCAGGATCTCGGCGCCGTTGCGCAGCGTGAGCAGCTCGCTGGACCTGACCACGCCGATCGCGTCGAGCAGTTCGTCGTAGAAGCCGATCACGTGCCGGCTGACGTCCAGGCCGAGGATGTCCAGCTCGGCCTCCACGGCCTCGGCCTCGGTCATCTCCGGCAGCTCGCCGGGCGCGATGTGCTCGGTGAACGCCATGGGGATCTGCACGGCGGACGGCGGCCCGCCCGCTCCTGAGCCGGCCGATCCGGGATCCGGGCCGGGGCCAGGAGGGGAGGCGGGGCCAGGAGGGGAGGCGGGGGCGGCGGGGCGGGGGCGACCGCCCGGGCGGGCCTTGCGCCGCGCGGTCACGCCGGTGGAGGACGCGCGGTCCAGGACGCCGATCTGGGCGATCAGGTCGCGCCTGGTCAGCTCCCCGGGACGCCAGCGCGGGCCGCCGGGGTGCAGCCCGTGCAGCGCGTCGAGGCCGCCGACCTGCACGATGCGCTCGGCGACCGGCCGGGACGGGCGGGCGCGCTCCCAGAAGTCGGCCAGCGAGGTGTAGGGCCGCCCGGTGACCATGCGGTCGACCTCCGCCTCGCTGATCCCCTTGACCGCCGAGAACGGCACCCGCAGGCCGTACCCCGCGGAGAACGTCCCGGGATCGCCGCCGACGGCCCCCGCGTCGCCATTGTTCTCCGCATCACCTGGACGCATCGCATCACCTGGACGCGTCGCGTCGCCGAAACCCGTCGCGTCGTCAGAACCCGGCGCGCCGCCGGGGCGATTCCGGAGGCGTTCGACGAGCCAGTGGCGGCCGGAGTGGTTGACGTCCAGGGGGAGAACGGCCACGCCGCACTTGCGGGCCTCGTCCAGGATCACCCGCCCGGGGTACATGCCGGGGTCGTGCGTCAGCACCCCGGCGAGGAACGCCGCCGCGTGGTGCCGTTTCAGCCAGGCCGACTGGTAGGTGGGCAGGGCGAACGCCGCCGCGTGCGCCTTGCAGAACCCGAACGAGCCGAACGCGTCGAGCACCTGCCAGGCGCGGTCGGTGGTCTCGCGGTCGAACTCGGGCAGCACCTCGGCCTCCCACCACGCGCGCACCCGTTCGCGGCCCTCGGGGGTGCCGAGGGCGCGGCGGACCTTCTCGGCCTCCGACAGGCCGCAGCCGGTCATGACGTCGACGACCCTCAGGACCTGCTCGTGGAAGACGACGACGCCGTTGGTCTCCTGCAACGCCGGCCGGAGAAGGGCATGGGGGTAGGACGGCTCGCGCCAGCCGTGCCGGGATTCCAGGTACGGGGTGACCATGTCGGAGTTGACCGGGCCGGGCCGGAACAGGGAGATGTCGACGATCAGGTCGTGCATGGTGCGCGGTTCGAGCTTGGTCACCAGCTCGCGCTGGCCGGGCGACTCGATCTGGAAACAGCCGATGGTGCGGCCGGTGCAGATCATGTCGTAGGTGGCGCGGTCGTCCTGGGGGACGTCGCGGTCGAGGTCGATGTCCTGGCCCTCCACCCGCCTGATCTCGCCGAGCGCGTACGCCATCGCCGACTGCATGCGCACGCCGAGCACGTCGAGTTTGAGCAGCCCGGCCTCCTCGACGTCCTCCTTGTCGAACTGGCTCATCGGGAAGTCGAGCAGGCTGCGCTCGACGGGGGTGCGGTCGCGCAGCCCGGAGTTGCCGACCAGCACGCCGCAGGGGTGCAGGGCGATGTGGCGGGGCAGACCGTCGAGCCGCTCGGCGAGCTGGAACATGGCCGACAGGGCGCGGTCGTCCAGGCCGCTGCCGCGCAGCTCGGGCAGGTCGGACAGGGCGGCGCGGATCTGCCGGGCCCGGACGTGCGGGAACGCCTTGGCGATGAGGTCGGTCTCGTGCGGCGGCAGCCCCATGGCGGCGCCGACGTCGCGGATGGCGCTGCGCGCGCGGTAGGTCTCCATCATCGAGACGCAGGCGACCCTGTTCTCGCCGTAGCGGTCGAGGATGGCCTGGTAACAGTCGAGCCGCCGCGCCGACTCCACGTCGATGTCGATGTCGGGCAGCCCTTTGCGCCCCTCGGACAGGAAGCGCTCCATGAGCAGGCCGTGGTCGAGCGGGTTCACCTCGCCGATGCGGACGAGGTAGTTGACCAGGCTGCCCGCGCCGGACCCGCGGATGGCGCAGCGCACCCCCATCGCACGGATCAGGTCGGTGATGCCGGAGACGACGATGAAGTACCCCGAGAGCTGCTTGCGCTCGATGATCCGCAGTTCCTCGGCCAGCCGTTCGCGCGCATGCCTGGATCGTTCCATGCCGCGCGCGTACAGCCCGTCCTCGCACCGGCGGCGCAGCAGGGGGACCGGGTCCTCCTCGACCTCCGGAAGGTGCACGCGTTCGGGGTCGTTGCGCAGCGCGAGGATGTCCAGCGGGTCCAGGACGCACCGTTCGGCGACCTGCCGCGTGGCGGCGAGCAGCCGGCGGGCGTGGTCGTGGTCGCCATCGCAGACCCGCGCGGCGACCTGTGCCATCTCTTTGCCGCTTTTGAGGTAGGCGTGCGAGGCGGAGTGCTCCAGGTACCGCGTGTGCAGCGGCACGAGCTTGCGCGCGGCGTCGAGCACGTCGCCGACCCGGTAGTCCCCCGCGTCGAGGTGGCGCACGGCGTTGGTCAGGACGGCCGGCACGCCCAGCGAGCGGGCGAGGGCGAGCATGCGCCGGGCGGTGCCCGCCTCGTGCTGACCGTACTGGTCGACGACCTCGACGACCAGGTCGGGGACGGCCGCCCGCCAGGCGGCGAGCAGGGCGCGCGCCCGCTGGTCGTGGCGCGCGGCGACGGCCCGCCCGACGTCGGACCTCGGGCCGAGCATGACCAGCAGCCCGGCGGCGTGCCGGGCGACCAGCTCGCGGGTCACCCGCGGCTCGCCCCGCCGCCCGGCGTGGTGGGCGTCGGTGGTGAGCCGGCACAGGTGCGCCCACCCGCCCGTGCGCGCGAGGACGGTGACGCGCTCTTCGCCGTCGCCGTCGTCCCCCGCCGGCCGGTGCGGCGCCGTACCGCGAGACGCCGGGCCGTGGGAGGCCGTGCCGCGGGACGCCGTGCCGTGGGACGCCGGGCCGCCGCCGTCCTCCGCCGGGCCGCGCAGCGCCAGGTCGACGCCCACGACCGGGTGGAGGCCGGCGTCGAAGCACGCCTGGACGTGCTTGACCGCGCCGTACATGCCGTCGCGGTCGGTCAGCGCGAGGATGTCCATCTCGTGCTCGGCCGCCCGCGCGACCAGCTCGCCGGGGAACGCCGTGCCGTATCGCAGGGAGTAGGCGGAGGCGACGTGGAGGTGGGGGAACATCAGTCCCACGCCCTGAGCATCAGCCAGCCGTCGCCGGCGGTGTCGAACCGCAGCTCGTAGGTACCGGTCGCGGCGCCGGGGCTCGCCTCCACCCGCCAGAACCGGCGCTCGCCCGGGTCGTTCTCGGAGATCTTCCACCACTCGCGGGAGGTCACCCAGTGGTCGAGGACCCGGTGGACCACGTAGAGACGGTCGCGCCAGACGAAACGGGCGGGCTCGCCGTCTCGCGTCCACACCTCGATGGGGTCCCCGTAGATTCTGCTCAAGGCGCTCCTTCTCCCTGGGCCGCGGTGGAACTTCGTGAGCACCCGGGGGAAGGCGGGTCGTGCTACATCGAACATATGTTCTCAGAGCCCAGAGGGCAAATCACCCCACCCTTCACGTGTCGCCCCGGTCGTCGTACGAGTGAACGATCACGTCACCGTGTGTTCACACAACGACACCCGAACGCAGCGGAGTAGATACGTTTTGTTGTCCAGCCCCGCCTATGTTCATCCCCACAACCTCGAAAGTGGGATACAAGCGTGCAAACACCTCGAAAGCGGCTCGTCGGGCTGGCAGTCGCACTGACCGTCACCGCATCCCTGGGCGCCGCCGCCTGCGGCGCGGCCCCGACGGCCGGCTCCGGCGGCGGCGCCTCCCTCGGCGGCGCCGTCACGACGGCCACCTCCGCCGCCGACCTCGGCGGCCTGGACAAGCTCGTCGAGGCCGCCAAGAAGGAGGGCCAGCTCAACGTCATCGCCCTCCCGCCGAACTGGGCCAACTACGGCGAGATCATCAAGGCCTTCTCCGACAAGTACGGCATCAAGGTCAACAGCGAGAACCCCGACGGCTCCAGCGCCGACGAGATCAACGCCGTCAAGACCCGCAAGGGCCAGGACCGCGCCCCCGACGTGCTCGACCTCGGCCAGGCGTTCGCCCTCAGCGGCGCCCAGGAGGGCCTGTTCGCCCCCTACAAGGTGCAGACCTGGGACAAGATCCCCGAGGGCCAGAAGGACGCGAACGGCACCTGGTACAACGACTACGGCGGCTACGTCTCCATCGGCTGCGACGCCAAGCGCGTGAAGACCTGCCCCGCCACCTTCGCCGACCTGCTCAAGCCCGAGTACAAGGGCCAGGTCGCGCTGAACGGCAACCCGACCAAGGCCGGGTCCGCCTTCGCCGGCGTCTACGCCGCCGCCCTCGCCAACAGCGGGACCTTCGACGACATCCAGCCGGGCCTCGAGTTCTTCAAGAAGCTGAAGGCCGCCGGCAACTTCAACCCCGTCGAGTCCACCCCGGCGACCGTGCAGAGCGGCGAGACCCCGATCAGCATCGACTGGGACTACCTCAACGCCGGGTACACCGACGAGTTCGTGAGCAAGGGCGTCGACTGGAAGGTCACGGTCCCCTCGGACGGCAAGTACGCCCAGTACTACGCCCAGGCGATCAACAAGGACGCCCCGCACCCGGCCGCCGCGCGGCTGTGGCAGGAGTACCTCTACAGCCCCGAGGGCCAGAACCTCTACCTGAAGGGGTACGCCCGCGCCGTGCTGCTGCCCGCCATGCAGACCGACGGCACCGCCGACGCGACGCTGGTCGGCAAGCTGCCCAAGGTCGAGGGCACCCCGCAGTTCCCCACCGACGCGCAGGTCACCAAGGCCAAGGAGACCCTCGCCTCGGGCTGGGGCGACGCGGTCTCCGGATGACCCGCACATCGACGATGCGATCGGCTCTCCCCCATGGCTGAAACGCACTCGGCGGCTCCCGCCGGCCTTCCTCTCAACACCAAGGTGAGGGAAGGCGGGAGCCGTCCCCGCTCCAAGGGCTGGACCGGCGCCCTGCCGCTGCTGGTGTTCGTCGGCCTGGCCTTCGGCATCCCGACCGTGGCGCTGCTCGGCGGGGCGTTCACGGCGGACGGCGCGCCCAGCACCGCCAACCTCACCGCCTCCCTCAAGGGCGCCTACCTCACTGCGCTGCTCGGCAGCGTCAAGCTGTCCGCGGTCGTCGCCGTCGCCGGAGCCGTCGTCGGCACCTTCCTCGCCCAGGCGGTCGTCACCTCCCGGTTCCGCGCCCTGCGCGAGGCCGTGCTGACCGCCTCCGGCGTGCTGGCGAACTTCGGCGGCGTCCCGCTGGCCTTCGCCTGGACGGCCACGCTCGGCAACTCCGGCGTGCTCACCCGGCAGCTGAACCTGGGCGACCACGGCTGGAACCTCTACAGCTTCTGGGGCCTCGCCCTGGTCTACCTGTACTTCTCGGTCCCGCTGATGGTGCTGGTCGTCGTGCCGGCACTGGACGGCCTGCGGCCGCAGTGGCGGGAGGCGGCGCAGAACAACGGCGCGAGCGCGTGGCAGTTCTGGCGCTACGTCGGCATCCCGGTGCTCACCCCGAGCCTGCTCGGCGGCGTGGTCCTGCTGTTCGGCGGCGCCTTCGCGGCGTACGCGACCGCGGCGGCCATGGTCGGCACCGTGGTCCCGCTGGTGACGTTGCAGATCGCCGACGCGCTCACCGGCAACGTGCTGATCGGCCACGAGAACGTGGCGCTGGCCCTCAGCCTCGACATGATCGTGGTGGCCGGCCTGGTCATGGCCGTCTACCTCCCCCTCCAGCGCAGGAGCGCCCGATGGCTCCGCTGACCCCCCGCCCGCACGCGGCCCCCGACCACCGGAGCCCGCGATGGCCGCGCTGACCCCCACGGTGCTGCCCGACGCCGGCACCCCGGCCGCGCGCCCCGGCCGCCCGCGCCGCGTGCGCGTGTGGCGCGGCGTGGTGCTGCTGGTGGCCGCGCTGTACTTCCTGACGCCGCTGCTCACCTCGTTCGTGTTCACCGTGAACGACCCGGCGCGCGGCTTCACCCTGGACGCCTACCTGGAGATCTTCTCGGCCGAGGGATTCGTCCAGAGCCTGCTGCTGTCTCTCGGGCTCGCGGTCGCCACGATCGTCGTCGTGCTGGCCCTCACGCTGCCGGCGATGCTGGCCGTGCGGCTCAGCGCGCCCCGGCTGCGGCCGGTCATGGAAGTGGTGTGCACGCTGCCGCTGGTGGTGCCGCCGATCACCTTCGTGGCCGGCATCAGCACGGTGCTGCGCTGGGGGCCCGACTACCTGGCCACCACGCCCTTCTACCAGACCATCATCGCCGTCCAGAACCCCGCCTTCCCGGCGGTGCTGGTCATCGCCTACGTCGTGCTGGCGCTGCCGTTCGTCTACCGGGCGCTGGACGCCGGGCTCGGCGCGATGGACGTCCGCACGCTGGTGGAGGCCGCGCGGAACTGCGGGGCCTCCTGGCCGCACGTGATGCTCCGCGTGATCATCCCCAACCTGCGGACCGGCCTGGCGAGCGCGTCGTTCCTCACCCTGGCCCTGGTGCTCGGTGAGTACACCGTGGCCCGGCTGCTCGGCTACCAGCCGTTCCCCGTGTGGATCGTCACGATCTCCGGCTCCAACGCCGCCATGTCGGTCGCCGTATCGATCTTCAGCCTGCTGTTCGCCTGGCTGTTGCTGCTCATCCTTTCCACCGCCGGCAATAGGCAAAGGAGTGGTTCGTGAACGGGGCTCGGGTGGAGTTCCGGGGGCTTCGCCGCGCGTTCGGCGCGACCGTCGCCCTCGACGGCCTCGATCTGACCGTCGAACCGGGCGAGCTGATCGCGCTGCTCGGCCCGTCGGGCTGCGGCAAGACGACGGCGCTGCGCTGCGTCGCCGGGTTCGAGAGCCCCGACGCCGGGGCCGTGCTCGTCGACGGCGAGGACATCACCAACGTCCCGGCCAACCGCCGCGACGCCGGGATGGTCTTCCAGTCCTACAGCCTGTTCCCCAACCTGAACGCCTTCGACAACGTGGCGTTCGGGCTGCGGGTGCGCAAGGTGCCCGCCGCCAAGCGGCGCGCCCGCGCCGCCGAGCTGCTGGAGCTGGTCGGCCTGCCCTCGCACGGCGACCGCTATCCGCACCAGCTCTCCGGCGGCCAGCAGCAGCGGGTGGCGCTGGCGCGCGCGCTCGCCCTGGAGCCGCGGGTGCTGCTGCTGGACGAGCCGCTGTCGGCGCTCGACGCCAAGGTCCGGGTCACGCTGCGCGAGGAGATCCGGCGGCTCCAGCTCTCGCTGGGCATCACGACGATCTTCGTGACGCACGACCAGGAGGAGGCCCTGTCGGTCGCCGACCAGGTCGCGGTGCTCAAGAGCGGGCGCCTGGAACAGGCCGGGCCGCCCGCCGAGATCTACAACCGCCCCGCGACGCCGTTCGTGGCCGAGTTCGTCGGGACGATGAACCACCTTCCCGGCCTGCTCGACGGCCAGGAGGTGCAGGTCGCCGGGCAGCGGCTGCCCGTCCACGGCGCGACGCCCGGCACCCCGGAGGTGGACGTGCTCGTCCGCCCCGAGACCGTGCTGGTCACCGCGGCGCACGACGGCGAGGCGCTGGTGGTGACCAGCTCGTTCCGCGGGTCGTCGGTGCGGCTGCTGCTGCGCCTGGCCGACGGCACCGAGCTGCTGGCCGACCTGCCCGCGCACGACGCCGCGCGGCTGTCCCCCGGCGTCCAGGCCGCCGTCCGGCTCGTCGAGCGCCCCGTCCTGGTGGCCGCCCGCACCCCGGCGGCGACCCCGGCCACCCCGGCCACCGCGGTGGCCGCCGCCGAGTAGGCCGCTTGACGGCCCGGTGGCGGTTCGCAGGACGACCGCCGCCGGGCCGTTATGCGAGGGAGGCCGCCGGGGGGCGCGCTCTCGGTAGGCTTGCCGTCCCGAAAAGGTGCATAGCGGTAAGGCGACGTGGTGAACAACCTAGGTCCGGGCGACCCCCTCCAGATCGGCCGATACCGGCTGCTCGGCCGGCTGGGCCGCGGTGGCATGGGCACCGTGTACCTCGGCCAGGACGAGACCGGGCAGCGGGTCGCCGTCAAGGTGATCAACCACGAGTACAGCCAGCACGACCAGTTCCGCGTGCGCTTCCGCCGCGAGGCCGAGGCGGCGGGCCGGGTGCGCCGCTTCTGCACGGCGGCCGTCCTGGACGCCGCCCTCGACGGCGACCAGCTCTACGTCGTCACCGAGTACGTCGACGGGCCGAACCTGTACGACGCCGTGCGGTCCTCAGGGCCGCTGCGCGGCTCCAGCCTGGACGCGCTGGCCGTCGGCGTCGCCACCGCCCTGACGGCCATCCACAGCGCGGGCGTCGTCCACCGCGACCTCAAGCCGTCCAACGTGCTGCTCTCGCCGGTCGGCCCGCGCGTCATCGACTTCGGCATCGCCAGGGCCCTGGACACGCTGAGCGGGATCACCGGCACCGGGCAGCTCATGGGCACGCCCCGGTACATGGCCCCGGAGGTGCTGCGCGGCGCTCCCGCCTCGCCGGCCTGCGACGTGTTCTCGTGGGGCTGCCTGGTCGCCTTCGCCGCCAGCGGCCGCACGCCGTTCGGCGGGGAGTCCCTTCCCTCGATCGTGTACCAGGTGCTCAACAGCGAGCCCTCGCTGGAGGGCATGGAGGCGGCGCTGCGCGGACTGGTTTCGGCGACGCTCGACAAGGACCCGGCGCGGCGGCCCACCTCGCAGCAGATCCTCGACCACATGGTCGGCCGCACCACCCCCGAAGGCGCCCAGCACACGGTCGTCCGAACCTGGCAGGCGGGGCACCCGGAGGCGGGGCGTCCCGGTCAGAGCACGGCGTCCCCCGGTCAGAGCGCGGCGTCCCCCGGTCAGACGCCCGCCCACCCGGCCCCGTTCTCCACCTTCGCGGGGCCGCCGCCCACCGCCCCGCTCACGGGCGGGCAGACCACGGCCGCCTGGCAGCCGCCCGGCCAGGCGCCCACCGTCGCGGGACAACCCCCCACCATCTCAGGGCAACCCCCCACCATCGCAGGACGACCGCCGACCGTCGCCGGGCACCCTCCCACCGTCGCGGACGGGACCGCCGGGCCGGGAACCGGCTGGCCGGGGGCCGGCGGGGCTGGGGCCAGTGGCGCTGGGGCCGGCGGGGCGAACCGGCGCACGCGGCTGATCGGGCTCGCCGTCGCCGGCGTCGTCGTGCTCGCCGCGGGCGGGCTCGGCCTGCGCGCCTGGCTCACGCCGTCCGGGCCGCCCACCGAGCTGAGCTACCTCTACCGGGACGACTTCAACGACAGCGGCACCGGCTGGGGCGGCAGCGCGTACACCGGCCAGGAGTACAACACCTACGGCTACGCCTCCGGCGGGTACTACGCCATCGACGTGACCGACGAGCGCGCCGAGCGCATTGAGACGGCCCCGCTGCCGTTCGTCCCCAAGCAGCCCGCCACGCCCGATCCGTCCGCGACCCCGACCCCGACGACGCCCGAGCAGTTGCTGATCACCGTGACGACGGGTGTCCGCGAGTCCAAGGGGCCCGGCGAGTACGGGCTGTTCTGCCGGGCCGACCAGGAGTCGCGGCGCAGCCGGTACGAGTTCCTGCTCACCGCGCAGGGCGAGGCCCGCATCCGCCGGGTCACCAAGGGCACCGGCGGCAACCTCACCACGCCGGTCAAGGTGGGCGATCTGTCAAAGGGTGCCACCCTGCAGGCCGAATGCGCCGCCACCGGCGAGGGGGTGCGGCTGCGGATGTGGGTGAACGGCGAGGCGGTGCAGTCCTACGTCGACGACTCCGGCGCGCCCGCGAGCCTGCCCAACGGCGACGTCGGCTTCCTCGCCCGCGTGCCGGACAAGGCCGGCGCGACGCTGAAGACCTCCTTCGACGACTTCGTCGTCCAGGGCCCCTCCCCCAGCGCCTCCGGCCACGGCTGACCGCACCACGCGAAGTCCGGACGGCGCGAGACCCTGGTCCGCTGTCACGGATGTTCGCCGGGCCGGGAGGATCAGGTCGTCGCTGGATGCGAACCGGCGGGGACGGGGGCGGGTGTGGGGGCGCGGTTGAGTGCGGCGGCGCGGGCGATCTCTTCGGCGATGACCTCCCGCGTGGGCCAGGTGGTCACCGCGACCGCCATCAGGACCAGGCCGCACAGCGCCCAGGCGCCGACCACGACCGGCACGGGGAACCGTTCGGCGAACGCGCCGGCGGCGAGCACGGCCGCCGCGTGGGTGAGCTGGATGCCGCCCAGCATGATCCCGAAGGCGCGGGCGCGGTAGGCGTCGGGCAGCATCTGGACGAACAGCCCGTTCAGCGGGACCAGTACCGTGTTGACGGCGGCGGCCGCCAGGAGCACCAGCGTGAGCACCACCGGGAACGGCGGCGCGGCCAGGACGCCCACCAGCAGCAGCGGCCCGGCGAGCAGGAGCGGCTTGAGCAGCCGCAGTCGCCGCTCGGGACCGGTCATGCGGGTCACCAGCGCCCCGATGACGGCGCCGACGGGCAGCGCGGCCATCAGCAGGCCGGTGATCTGCGAGCCGCCTCCATAAGTGGGCGCCCACGCCGCGGCGAGCCCTTCGGGGACGATGGTGATGCCCACCACGCTGAACACCACCACGGCGGTGGGCCGCATGACCCGGTGCCCGAACACCAGGCCCAGCCCGTCGCCGGTCTCCCGCAGCAGCGAGCGCCGCGCGAGGTGGGTCACCGGGAGCGGCCGGGGACGCACGCCCCGCCAGAGCAGCAGTGTCGACAGGGCGAACGTCGCGGCGTTGATCAGCAGCGCGGCGTGCGGGTCGATGGCCGTGACCGCGCCGCCGACCGCGTACCCGGCGACCTGCGCGGCCTGGCCGGCCATGTTCTGGAAGGACAGCCCGACGACGTACCGGTCGCCGGTGAGCAGTTGCGCCACCATGGCCGAGCGGGCCGCCTGGAACGGCGGGGTGAGCAGCGAGGCGCCGAGCAGCAGCAGGAGCAGTCCGGGCATCGGCATCCCCGGCAGGGCCATGAGGCCGACCAGCGCCATCCGCGCGACGTCACAGATGATCATGACGCGGCGGTACGGGTAGCGCTCGGCCAGCGCCGCGAGCACCGGCCCGCCGGCCACCCAGGGGAGGTAGCTGATGGCGAAGCCGATGGCCGACAGCAGCACCGAGCCGGTGTCGGCGAAGACCAGGAAGGTCACGGCCACCTTGGCGAAATAGTCTCCCACCCAGGACAGGACGGCGGCGCCGAACAGCGCGCGGTACTCCGCCACCCCGAACACGTCCCGGAACGTCGCCGGCCGGTCGCCCGCGTCGGCGTCCGCGTCGACACCCGCCTCCCCGGTGACCGGTTCCCGATGTTCTCCGGCCTCGATCTCTCCACGCTTTTCGCTCACCGGCGTCCGTCCTCGTGTCAAGGGTCGCAGGTGGCGTGGTCCAGCGTGGGAGCCCGCGTCACGCCCGTCGGGTCGGCATAGCCCCCCACGACGCCATGTCGTATTTCTCCCTCTTCGACATGGCAAGGCTACAAAAAGTCATGATTACAGAACGAGGAGAGGTCTGTGGGACATTCTGCCGTGGATCCCCGGGATACCGTGGGGTCACCCCTAGCCACCCCTATTGCCTCTTGAGCGATATCGCCCGCTGAATCCCGTTCAAGGGCTTATGAGGGGTAATCGATGCTGTTGACACAATACGTTCCGCTTCCGTCACCAGCGCCGCCAGCCGGGCGCCGTGCGCGCCCCGCCAGTACACCCGGGCGCACACCGCGCAGCGCGCGAAGGTGTCGTAGCTGCGCCGCGTGCCCGGGCGCAGCGCCGGCGCCACCCGCTCCTTCGGGACCACCTCCAGCCGTCCGTTGCAGGCCGTGCATCTCGTCCAGGGCGCCAGCGGCGGGGCGAACCGTTCGAGGACGTCCTCGAACTGCTCCCTCGGCCGCGCGCCGCGCACGTAGGCCCCCAGCCACAGGCTCCGGCGGCACAGCAGCCCGCGGTCCTGCGTGAGCAGCACCCGCCGCTCGGCGTTCGCCCAGGCGATCAGCGCGTCGTCGTCCCGGTCGTTCTCGTACGCGGCGTCCACCCCGACCACCCGCAGCCACCGCGCCGGCGTCCCCAGATGCACGTCCAGCAGGAACCGATGCTCCGGCACCGCCTGCGGCCGCCGCACCCCGAGCACCGACACCACGGCCCCCGCCACCGGCCGGAACGACGGCGCCACCCGCCGGCCGTCCACCTCCAGCCCGCCCACCTCGGTCAACGGCACCCCGACCGACTCCACCACATGCCCCACCGACGACGTCCCGTCATAGGCGACGACGACGTCATCGGCGGTCCCGGCCCCCACCCGCCGGTGCCGTCCGGCGAGGAACACGCGGAGCCCGTCGTCGAGCCGGACCGCCAACTCCCCCACACCGTCCAGCATGCCAGGCGGGCCTCACGCCGAGCTTCTCACCACCAGCTCCGCCGGGAGGATGACCGAGGAGACGGGGCCGCCGTCGAGGTGGCGGAGGAGGAGGCGGACGGCGGCGCGGGCCTGGTCGGCCGGGGAGGTGCGGACGGTGGTGAGCGGCGGGACGGTGTAGGCGGCGGCCTCGGCGTCGTCGAAGCCGACGACCGCGACGTCCTCGGGCACGCGGCGGCCCGCCTCGCGCAGGACGCTCAGCGCGCCGACCGCCATCAAATCGCCGGCCGCGAAGACCGCGTCCAGGCCGGGATCGTCCTGGAGCAGCTCGCTCATGGCCCTGGCCCCCGACGAGCGGCTGTAGTCGCCCATGGCGACCATCGACCGGCGCCCGGCGTCGCGCAGGCCGTCGCGGTAGGCGGCCAGGCGGTCCTGCGCGGCGGTGCCCTCCAGCGGGCCGCAGATCATCGCGATCCGGCTGCGCCCCTGGGCGAGCAGGTGGGTCACCGCCGCCCTGGCGCCCCCGGCGTCGTCGCCCGCGACATAGGGGACGGTGATGGGGGCCGAGGGCCGGCCCAGCGAGACGATGGGGACGCCCGTGCGCACGAGCGCGCTCAGCAGCGGGTCGGCGCCCGCCGTCGAGACGAAGACCACCCCGTCCAGGTGACCGGCCCCGACATGCTGCTCGACGCGCCGGCGGCTGTCCATCGAACCGCCCAGCATCAGCGTGACCTGCTTGCCCGACGCCTCCAGGGAATGGGCCGCCGCCCGGACGACGGCCGCGAACAACGGGTCGTCGGCCCCGTCGGGCGACCCCGGCACCACCAGGCCGACGGTGTCGGTGCGCTGGGTCACCAGGCTGCGCGCCGCGGAGTTCGGCACGTAGCCGAGCTCGTCCACCGCGTTCATGACGGTCTGGCGGAACTCCGGGCTGACCGTGGCCTGCCCGTTGATCACCCGCGAGACCGTGGAGCGCGACACGCCCGCCCGCGCGGCGACCTCCTCCAGCGTGGGACGCCTGGCGCGCTCCCTCCACAGCCCGTTGCGCCGGATCACCTCGCGGTACCACAGGCCGCTGTCCTTGAGCAGCCTGCGCTGGCTGTCGAAGTCGACGTGCACGATGCCGAACCGCTTGTTGTACCCCTCGGCCCACTCGAAGTTGTCCAGCAGCGACCAGACCAGATAGCCCCGCAGGTCGGCCCCCGCCTCGATGGCGGCGTGCGCCGCGCGCAGGTGGCTTTCCAGGAACGCGGTGCGGTCGGCGTCGTGCACCCGCTCGCCGCTCACCGCGTCGTCGAAGGCGGCGCCGTTCTCGGTCACCAGCAGCCCCACGCCGGGGTAGTCACGCGTGAGCCGCAGCAGCAGCTGGGACAGGCCCGTCGGCACGATCGGCCAGCCGGTGGCCGTCGTCGGGGCGTAGGCGCCGGTGAACTCGATGTTCTCGGTACCGGGGTAGGCGGGGTTGGCCGGCTCACCCGGCCCGGACCGCACGACGCACGGGGTGTAGTAGTTGACGCCCAGCAGGTCGATCGGCCGGCCGATGGCCGCCAGGTCGCCGTCGTGGATGTGGCCGAGCCCGGCGACGCGCTCGATGATCGGCAGCACCCGCTCGGGGTAGCGCCCGCGCAGCACCGGGTCGAGGAACTGCCGGTTGATCAGCGCGTCCACCCGGTCGACCGCCTCGGCGTCCTCGGGCGACAGCTCCAGCGAGGGATCGTTCACCTGGCCGGGGGTCAGCACGGGCGCCAGGTTGACGGGCAGGGTGATCTCCTTCGCGCCGCCGCCGCGCAGCACCTGCACACCGAGCCCGTGCGCGAGCAGCAGGTGGTGGGAGACGCGGAAGGCGTCGGCCCAGGAGGTGCGGCCGGGCGCGTGGACGCCGATGCCGTACCCGAGCACGGCGGCCACCCACGGCTCGTTGACGGTCATCCAGGTGCGCACCCGGTCGCCGAGCCGGTCCTGGACGATCTTGGCGTAGTCGGCGAACCGGTACGCCGTGTCACGCTCGGTCCAGCCGCCGCGGTCCTCCAGCGCCTGCGGCAGGTCCCAGTGGTAGAGCGCCACGTACGGCGTGACGCCGGCCTCCAGCAGGTCGTCCACCAGCCGCTCGTAGAAGTCCAGCCCGGCGGCGTTGACCGCGCCGCGCCCGTCGGGCTGCACGCGCGACCAGGACACCGAGAACCGGTAGACGTCCAGGCCGAGCCGGTCCATCAGGCGGATGTCCTCGGCGTGGCGGTGGTAGTGGTCGCAGGCGGTGTCACCGGTGTGGCCGCCGGCGATCGCTCCCGGCCTGCGGCAGAAGGTGTCCCAGATCGACGGCCCACGGCCGTCCTCCCGCGCCGCGCCCTCCACCTGGTAGGCCGCCGTCGCGGCCCCCCAGACGAACCCGTCGGGGAAAGCGAGCGTCTGCCCGCGGGTGGCGGTGCTTGTCACGGACATCCTCTGGAAGCTCCCGTCCTGCCGTGCCTCTGGGCCTCAACGCGCCACCCGAATCCGGTGGAACGCGACACAGCCATTCTGGCCGTCCGGCCCCTCCCGCGCACCTCGCTATCGACGCCGATGTGAGCCGGAGGGAAGAGACTGGAGGGGGAACAACCGGGCAGCCACGGGTGGTTGGCCATCGCGAGGCACGGCCTCACGCCCCGCCGCTCGCAGAAGCACGATCGCGAAGGAGTTCAGCGCCATGCATGCCATCGTCGTCGCCGATCCAGGAGATTCTTCCGCGCTCGTCCCCACCGAGATGCCCGACCCCGAGCCCGGCCCCGGCGAGGTGCTCGTGGACGTCGCCGCGAGCGGCGTGAACTTCATCGACGTCTACCACCGCGAGGGGCGCTACCCGCTGCCCACGCCCTTCGTCCCCGGCTCCGAGGGCGCGGGCACCGTCGCGGCCCTCGGCCCCGGCGTGGCGGGCATCGCCGTGGGCGACCGGGTCGGCTGGCAGGGCGTGCTCGGCGGGTACGCCCAGAAGGCCGTCATCCCCGCCGACAGGGCCATCCCGCTGCCGGAGGGCATCGACCCCGAGCAGGCGGCGGCCGTGCTCCTGCAGGGCCTCACCGCCCACTACCTGGCCACCTCGACCTACGCCGTGCAGCCCGGCGACGACGTGCTCGTCCACGCGGCGGCGGGCGGCGTTGGGCTGCTGCTCACCCAGATCGTCAAGCTGCGCGGCGGCCGGGTGATCGCCACGGTGTCCACCGCCGAGAAGGAGAAGCTCGCACGGGACGCCGGCGCCGACGAGGTGATCCGCTACGAGGGCTTCGCCGAGGCGGTGCGCGCCCTGACCGGCGGGCAGGGCGTCCACGTCGTGTACGACGGCGTCGGGGCGGCCACCTTCGACGACAGCCTCGCCTCGCTGCGCCCACGCGGCGTGCTGGCCCTGTACGGCGCGGCCAGCGGCCCGGTGCCGCCGTTCGACCCGCAGCGGCTGAACTCGGGCGGCTCGCTGTACCTGACCCGGCCCACGCTGGCCCACTACGCGGCCACCCGCGAGGAGCTGCTCGCCCGCACCGGCGACGTGCTGGGCTGGGTGGCCTCCGGCGAGCTCAAGGTGCACATCGGCGGCCGGTATCCGCTGGCGGACGCCAAGCGCGCCCACGACGACCTCCAGGGCCGCCGCACCACCGGCAAACTCCTGCTGATCCCCTGACCCGCCGCTCGTCCCTGGCCATCGGCTCCCTAACGGGGCCGATGGCCATGCGTGATGACCACATACGTTCTCACCGGGCGCGGCGGCCATGTGCTGGAGATGATCGGCGCCGGGTCGGCGGGGCATTGTACGGCGATGCCGGCGTCGGCTACGGCGCCCGAGCCGATGAACGTTCGTGGCCGGCGCAGAGCGATCCGCACAGCTCAAAGCGGTCCGCTCCCGGGAAACGCCGGCGTGGTCAGCCGGAGCCGGTGGCGAGGCCGAAGATCCAGATCCCCAGGTAGACGCCGCCCGCGATCGCGATCACGTGCAGTGCGATGGCCCAGGCGCGCAGCGCCGTCTCATTCCTCATCGCGTCCTCTCGTCTCAGTGCCGGTCGCCTCGGTGCCGGTCGCCTCAGTGGTGGCCGTTGAGCAGCCGCGCCTTGGCGGCGGCGTACTCGGCGTCGTCGAGCCGGCCGTCGGCGTGCAGCGCGGACAGCCGTTCGAGCCGCCCGACCAGGTCGCCCGGGGCGGCGTCGGCCGGGGCGTTCTCCGGCGTCAGCTCGGCGAATCTCGAACCGTCCGCCCGGGCCGCGCCCGCGAGCCGCGAGGCGTCCCCGGGGGGCGCGTCGGAGGGCCGTGCGGCGTCCGCCGGGGGCGCGTCGGTGGAGCGCGGCGCCGAGCGCGCCGGACGGCGGTCCGGCGGCGCGTCCTGTGGCACGTCGCCGGGCGGGTAGTCGGCCTGCGGCCCGGCGGCGCGTCCCCGGCCGCGGCTCCGGTCGTCCTCCCCGGGCAGCACCACCGACCGCGTCCACCGCACGGTGCCCGGCGGCGTCCTGCCCGGCGGCACGGACGGCGCGGGCGCCGTCCCCCAGAACACCGACCGCAGGGCGCTCCGGTTGAACAGTGCCAGCAGCGGCACGCCGCCCATCAGCACGAACACCACGCCGCAGACGACGAACCCCCCATCGACGGAGGAGCCGGAAAAGGCGCTCTCCAGGAAGGCGTAGCCGAGGCTGAGGAACAGGGCGGGCCATGCCAGCATCGTCAGCTTGGGCCCCACCGGCAGCCCGCTGAAGGCGTAGACGAACATGCCCGCGATGCCGGCGAAGATGGAGGCCGGGACGAGCCAGGCGATGCCGTCCGGGCAGGGCGTGCCCACGACGTACGGCCCGCCCGACCCGCAGCTGCCGCCGATGCTCATGACCGCGCGGGACCCCAGGAACAGGACGGTCATGCCGCACGCGAGGCCGCCCAGCCCCACCAGGATGCCGATCGACCGGCGGACGAGCTGAAAGGGGGTGATCACGCTCCGTATGGTAGGGCAGAGTCCCCGTACCAGGACAGAACCCCGTTCTTTCCGTTCTAGACCACAAAGCCGCTGGACCAGCCCGGTTCAAGAGGTGAGCCGGGTGGGACGCAGGACCGCCCCGGTTCAGACGTGGACTGAGCGGAGGACCGGCCTGGTTAAGACGGTGGGCTGAGCGGAGGACCTGCCCGGTTAAGACGGTGGGCGAGCGCAGGCCCGGGCCCGGTTCAGGAGGTGGGGCCGGGTGGCCAGCCGAGCAGGCGGGCGCCGAGGACCGCGGTCTCCAGGGTGAAGCGCTGCGTCGGATCGTCCGGCGAGAAGCCCGTGAGCCGGCGGACGCGCTCCAGCCGGTAGGTCACCGCCCGGGTGCTGATCCCGAGCCTGCGCGCCGCGGCCGTCTGGTTGCCCTGCGCCGCGAACACCGCCTCCAGCGTCTCCAGCAGAGGCCCCGCGCCGCCGCGCGCGTTCACCAGCGGGTCCAGGACGGTGGACACCAGGTCCTCGATCGCGTCCCTGTCGCGTAACAGCACCGGGAAGACCAGCAGGTCGGACGCCTTGAGCACCTGCGGGCGCAGTCCCAGCCGCTCCCCCAGCCCGATGGCGTCGCCGGCCTCGCGAAAGGAGGTCACCACCCCGCCCGGGCCGCGATGCGGGCGTCCGATGCCCACCCGCCAGTCGCCCGCGAGCGAGCCGCGCACGTGGTGGGTGAACTCCCCGGTGGCCGCCGTCAACGTCCCGGGCGCCACGCAGACCAGCAGCCCGTCCCGGGCCGCGACCAGGATGTTGTGCGAACCGAACCGCGCGATGAGCGCCTGCTCGATGCGGCGGACGATCGGATCGCCCTCGGCGATCGGCTTGGCGTCCTTGGCCACCGCGACGACGTACGCCTCGGCGAACCGCAACCCGAAGTGCTCGGCGCGCTCGGCCAGCCGGTCCGCCCGTCCCTGGAGCAGGTCGTCGATGAACTCCCGCCGCGCCTGCTCCTCCTGCCGCAGGGCACGCGACTGCGCTTCCTCGTACCCCTCGAAATAGGCGCCGAGCGCGCGCCGCACCGCGCCGAGCACCGGCGCCTCGGCCGGTCGGGCGGTCAGCTCGGAGGTGAGCAGGCAGGCGTCGGCCAGGGAGCGCATCGGCACGCCGCGCTCGGCGGCGGCCGTCCCCAGCGCGCGCAGCGCCTCGACGGCGTCCCGGCCGGGCAGGCGGCCGGTGGCGCCGGCCGCGACGAGCACCGGAAGGCACCCTTCGAGCAGGTCGGAGGGCACCCCGGTGGCCTCGCTCACATGAGCGAGAACGTCCATCACACTCCTACGTCGCGCCGGTCGAACGACAGCACAGCGGTCAGGGCGAGCACGGCCGTCCCGGCGAGCAACACCAGGTAGTCCCCCACCGGCAGGCCGTTGGCCAGCGGGTTTCCCTCACTGTAGTAGTGGAAGGGCGACACCCAGCTCAGCCATCTCATCACCTCGATGTCATGGGCCAGCACGGTGACCACGTAGCCGGCGACCGCGTACACGCCCGCGACCGCCAGGGCCGTCCCCTTGCGGCCGGTGGCCGCCCCCACGGCCAGCGCCAGCGTCCCGTAGAACAGCACCAGCAGGTACAGGCCGAGGTGCGCGGCCAGCAGCCTGCCGAAGGGGACGCCGAGGTCCACCACGGCCCCGAGCACGACGAGCACGGCCAGCGACACCGCGGCGACGGCGAGCAGCCCGGCCGCCAGGGCCGCCAGCCGCTCCAGCACCAGCCGCCTGCGGTCCACCGGCAGCGTGAGCGTCAGCTCGAGCGTCCCGGACTCCTCGGGCGCCGCGATCGCCTTGTTGCCCAGGACCACGGCGCACATGATGAAGAGCAAGGGGATGAAAAGCTGGTAGATGACCGCCTGCAGGAAGCCGGCGCCGGAGGTGAAGTTCTCCAGGCCGCCCATGAGCTTGCGGACGCCCTCGGGGTACTTGGCCATGGCGATTTCGCTGTAGAGGTCCGGGTTCGCCCGCATCTGCGGGTAGAACGAGGTGTACATGCCGATGAACGCGCAGATGCCGATCGTCCAGCCGATGAGCGCGCGGCGGTACTCGCGCAGGGTCTTACGCACCAACGTGGGCATGGTGCACGTCCTCGCTGTAGTAGGTGAGGAAGATCTCCTCCAGGTCCGGCTCCGCGGAGATCAGATGGACGACGGTGAAGCGCGCCGCCGCCTTGATGAGCGCGTCGGGACGGCCGTCGATCGTGCAGCGCAGGCTCGCGCCCTCGATCTTCAGGTCGCGCACCCCGGGCAGGTCGCGGAACGCCTCCTCGGGGATCGGCGCGTCGAAGTGCAACTCCACCTTGCGCACCGCCTTCTCCCGCAGCGCCGCGATGTCCTCCACCGCCACCAGCCGCCCGCGCCGGACGATGCCCACCCGGTCCGACACGTGCTCCACCTCGGCCAGGACGTGCGACGACATCAGCACCGTGCGCCCCGCCGTGCGGACCTCCCGCACCATCGCCAGGAACTCCTGCTGCACCAGCGGATCGAGCCCGCTCGTCGGCTCGTCCAGGATCAGGAACTCCGGCTCGTGCATGAACGCCTGGATCAGGCCGACCTTCTGCTTGTTGCCCTTGGACAACTGGCCCATCCTGACCGACAGGTCGGCCTCCAGCCGTTCGGCCAGCGTCTCGATCTTCCCCTTGGCGACGCCGCCCCGCACGCTCGCGAGGAACTCCAGGTACTCGCGGGCCTTCTCGCGGCCCTCCAGGGCCAGCTCGCCGGGCAGGTAGCCGATGCGCCCGCGGACCGCCGCGTCGCGCGGGTCGGCGCCGAGCACCCGCACGACGCCGCGCGTCGGCCGGATCACGTCGAGGAGCAGCCTGATCGTCGTCGTCTTCCCCGCGCCGTTCGGCCCGAGATACCCGAACACCTCGCCGGGACGGATCTCCAGACTGAGATCCTCAAGCCCCCGGCGCCTCCCGTAGAACTTCGTCAGCCCCTCGGCCTCCACCACTGCTGTCATGCCCGCATCTTGATCCCTGCCCGGACACCACCAACAGCCCACCCCCCGGACACTTACACCCCCCTTCCTTTCCACACCCCGGCAACCACGCCCCTCCCACCCGGTGTGGCCGTCTCCGCCCCTCCCCCCCGGACTGCCCGCCCCCCGCCCCTCCCACCCGACCCGGCCCCTCCCGCCCAACCCGGCCGCTCCCGCCCAACCCGGCCGCTCCCGCCCTTCCCGCCCGACCTGGCCGCATCTGAATGGCGCCGGGTCGGCGGGACGGTGTACGGCGAAGACGGCGCCGCCGTACGGCGGGTCAGCTGGTCAGTTGCACACGGCTAGCGCAGGGGACTTGTCCTTACCGTTGCCTCTGGTGCTGAACGCCGCCACCTCGGCCCCCGCCCGGTATGGCTGCTCCTGAACACCGCCACCTCTCCCCGCCCGGTATGGCCGATCCCGAACGGCCTAACTCAGCCCCTTCTGGCTTCTTCTGACCGGCGTCGGCTCAGCCCCGCCCCTGGCTCCTTCTGACGGCGCCGGGTCGGCGGGACGGGGTACGGCGAAGACCGCGCCGCCGTACGGCGGGCTAGCTGGTCAGCGGGTGTCGCCGATGGCGCAGGCGGTGGTGCCGCCGGGGAGGCGGTGGCGGTAGCGGGCGATGAGGCGGTAGACCCCCTCGGCGGCCCAGCTCACCGGGGGCGCCAGCATCACCACGCCGGCCGCTCGCAGGACGGCCCGCGGCTGGAGCGCGAGCAGCACCGCGACGGCCCGTGCCCCCTCGGCGCGCAGACCGTGCGGGCCGAGGAGCTGCACCGACCGGGTCACCTCGTCGAGGGTCAGCCCGTGCTCGGCCAGGTCGAGCTCCTGCCAGGGACGCGTCTCGGGCATGAAGGGAAGGTGTTCGCGGCCGAAGTCCACGCACCGCCGGCAGAAGCCGCAGTCGCCGTCGTACACCAGCATCCGTCGATTCTCGCACGCGCCCTCAACACCTCACCGTCCCCCCGGCGGCACCACGGGTGTCTTCGGCGACATGGCGAGAGTGCCTTCGACGGCACCAAGGTCCTCGGGTGACGCTACGGTGCTCCCGGCGGCAGTACGGGGAGACCCGCGGGTGCGCCCTCCTCCAGTAGGCGGAGCAGAGCGTCGGTGTCCACGTACCGCTCGATCAGGTCGCCGAGCGCGTCGAGCTGGCGTTCCCTCAGAGCCGCGAACGAGACGCCCGGCGCGGGCACGAAGCGCCGGCCCGCCGCCGCGGCCACCTCCGCGAGGAACGCGCGGCGGAACCCGTCGTTCTCCAGCGCCCCGTGCCAGGTCGTCCCCCACACCGCCCCGGCCCGGCACCCGTCCAGAAAGGGTTCCACCTGGTCGAACGGCGTGACCCGGCCATCGGCGGACGGCTCCGTCCCACCGTCGCCCTCGGAGTCGGGCCAGGCGACGGTCACCGTCCCGTGGTGGATCTCGTAGGCGGCGACGCGGCAGCCGTACGCCTCCCCGACCGGCCGGGCCAGGGTCTTCTCGGCGGCGAACTCGACGGATGCGGGCAGCAGCCCGAGTCCTTCGACGAGCCCGGCCCCCGACTCCACCTCGTCCCGGATCGAGCGGGCGAGCATCTGGTACCCGCCGCAGATGCCGAGGATCGGCCCGCGCCTGGCCACCAGCGCGGCGGCGAGCCCGGTACGGCGCAGCCAGTCGAGGTCGGCGACCGTGGCCCGCGAGCCCGGCAGGACGACGAGATCGGCCTCCCGGAGCTCCCCCACCTCGGCGCCGGAGGTGACGAACCGCACCACGACGCCCGGCTCGGCGGCGAGTGCGTCCACGTCGGTGAAGTTGGAGATCCGCGGATACCGCACCACGGCCACCCGCAGGACGTCCCCGTCCGCCGGACCCGCCACCGCCGGCCGGGACCGGCCGTCCAGGGCGAGGGAGTCCTCCAGGTCCATCCACAGCCCGTCGAGCCAGGGCAGCACGCCGTACACCGGCCGCCCGGTGATCGATCGGAGCATGTCCAGTCCGGGTTCGAGCAGTTCCCCCGCGCCCCGGAACTTATTGATCAGGAAACCGCTGATGAGCGCCTGATCGCCGGCGTCCAGCAGAGCCAGCGTGCCGTACAGGGCGGCGAACACCCCGCCACGGTCGATGTCCCCGACGACGACCACCGGAATGTCCGCCGCCCGGGCCAGGCCCATGTTGGCGATGTCCCCCCGGCGCAGGTTGATCTCCGCGGGACTCCCCGCGCCCTCGCAGACCACGACGTCATACGCGGCGCGCAGCCGCTGATAGGACTCCAGCGCGACCTGCCTGAGACGGTCCTTGTAGGCGCCGTACTCCATCGCGTCGACGTCGGCGAGCGGCCTGCCGAGGACCACCACCTGGCTGCGCCGGTCGCTGCCCGGCTTCAGCAGGATGGGGTTCATGTCCGCCGTCGGCTCCACCCCGGCGGCCTGCGCCTGGGCGACCTGCGCGCGCCCGATCTCGGCGCCGTCCACGGTCACGAACGAGTTGAGCGACATGTTCTGCGCCTTGAACGGCGCCACGCGCACGCCCCGGCGGGCCAGCCACCGGCAGATGCCCGCCGTGACGACGCTCTTGCCCGCGTCCGACGTCGTCCCTGCGACCAGCAACGTCCCTTTTGGCACGGACCAAGGATGCCAGGGCCGATCACGACACCGAGACCCGCGGTGCCGCGCGATTGATCGAGTGGCCCTCACCTGGGCCTCTGCACTTTGATGGTCTTCATCACCGGCGGCTTCGACGGCTCCATCACCGTCGATCGAGACCGGTCCTACGCGCGCGATGGCCATGCGACGGAAACGCTCAAGGGAGGCGAGGAGGCATGACGATCGTCCCGGCGGTGGGTGTGCGACGTCCCTGGCAGGACGTGCCGGACGAACTGCGCGACGCCATCGAGTCCCACATGGGGGCGAAGGTGACGCGGGCCGTGACGCAGAGCGGCGGGTTCTCCCCCGGCGCGGCCGCGAGACTGCTCTTTCAGGACGGCAGCCGCGCCTTCGTCAAGGCCGTGGGTCCGACGCCCAACCCGCACAGTCCGGACATCCACCGGTCCGAAGCCCGCGTCGCCGCGCTGCTTCCCCCGCAGGTGCCGGCGCCGCGGCTGCTCGCCTCCTTCGACCTCGACGGGTGGGTGGCGCTGCTCTTCCAGGACATCGACGGCCGCCAGCCCGCCCAGCCGTGGCGGGCGGACGAGCTGACGCGGGTCCTGGACACGCTGGACGAAATGGCCGCGCGGCTGACGCCGTCCCCGATCGCCGTCCCGTCCGCCTATGAGCGGCTCACCGGCATGTTCGAGAACTGGCGCACCGTGGCCGCCGCCCGCGACGCGGGCGAGGACGATCTCGCCGACCTGGGCCCCTGGGTGGTCGCGCACCTGGACGACCTCGCGGAGCTGGAGAGCCGATGGCCCGCGGCGACCGAGGGCGACAGCCTCGTCCACGGTGACATCCGGGCCGACAACCTGCTGCTGACCGATGACGAGGTCTTCGTCGTCGACTGGCCGCACGCGTTCCTCGGTCCGCGATGGTTCGACGTGGTCGCGATGCTGCCAAGCGTGCGGATGCAGGGCGGGCCGCCGCCTGAGGAGGTGATCGCCGGGCATCGCGTGGCCCGCGAGGCCGACCCCGCGGCGCTGACCGCCTTCCTCGCCGCGTTCGCCGGCTACTTCGCCTGCCAGTCGCGTCTGCCCGCCCCACCCGGCCTGCCGACCCTCCGCGCCTTTCAGCACGCCCAGGGCCAAGCCGCCCTGGAGTGGCTGCGCACCCGCACCACCTGGCCCTGACACCACGGCCAGGCACACCAAGACCTTTCCGTCCCCTGACTCCTGCCCCGCGACGTGGGCCGCGCCACGCCGATCACCTTGGGCGACGGCCACGCCCGGGTTCATGCGCCTCGGCGGCGCCCCCGGCCCAGGGTCCAGGCGGCCGTGACGGCGAGCCCGGCCGCCGCCAGGTTGACCGCGCGCGCCAGCCGTACCGACCTGGCGATGTCGCCGACCCGCGGATCGCGGCCGTCCCCCAGGACGGGCCGGTGCTCCACCCTGCCGGCGTACACGTTCCGCCCGCCGAGGCGCACGCCGAGCGCCCCGGCGAAGGCGGCCTCGCAGCGCCCGGAGTTCGGGCTCGGGTGCCGCCCGCCGTCCCTGCGCAGCACCGCCGCGGCCCGTCGCGGCGACCCGCCGACCAGCGGCGCCAGGACGCAGGCCAGCGCTCCGGTGATCCGTGCCGGGACGTAGTTGGCCACGTCGTCCAGGCGAGCGGCCGCCCAGCCGAACCGTTCGTAGCGCTCGGAACGGTGGCCCACCATCGCGTCGAGCGTGTTGATCGCCCGGTACGCCAGCAGCCCCGGCACCCCCGCCACGGCGCCCCACACCAGTGGCGCCACGACGGCGTCCGAGGTGTTCTCGGCGATCGACTCGACGGTCGCCCGCGCCAGCTCGTCGGCGGACAACCCGGACGGATCGCGTCCGCACAGGTGCGGCAGCCGGTCCCGCGCGGCGACGAGGTCGTCCGCCTCCAGGGCGCGCGCCATGTACGCCCCCTCCCTGCCCAGAGTGGTCCCGCCGAGCACCGCCCACGTGGCCAGCGCGGTGAGCGCGGTGAGCCCCACGCCCGCCGCCGACATCCCCCGCGAGCCGACCACTCCTGTCGGACCAGGCATACCGTGCAGGCCGAGCGTTCCTCGCGACACAGGCACGCCCTGCGGGCCGAGCACCCCACGTATGCCCGGCATGCCCTTGGTACCGAGCACTCCGCGCGGCCCACGCATGCCACGTGTGCCGTACATTCCCGGCAATCCAGTGATGCTTCGCGCCCCCGGCTTCCCCGGCCTCCCCGGCCTTTCTCGGATCGACCACTCGACGGCCGCACCCAGGGCCGTCATGGCGCCGACGCACACGGCCACGTGTCCCACGCCCCGCGCGCGGTCATCCCCGTACAGCCGGCGTTCCACGGCCGCCGCGCCGCGTCCGAACACCGCCACGGGGTGCAGGCCACTTCGCGGATCGGCGAACACGGCGTCCAGCGCGACCCCGAGCGCGATCCCCACGGCTCTGCCCCGCCACGGCGACGTCCTGGACGACACAGGGCGCGCGTCCCCCGTTGTACCTCGGCGGGCGACCGACTTCACGAAAGACACAGAACACTCATTCGACGGAGGATCGTTCGACAGACGCTCATTTCGACGGTCGGCTCAGACCAGGTGAGCATGGACCTCATCCACCGCCGGGTGAGCACGGAGCTCATCCACGGCCGGCTCACACCAGGTGAGCATGGAGCTCATCCCAGTTGGCGTCCAGCCAGGCCCCCGCCCTGCGGATGCGCTCCCCCGCGCCCTCGCGCCACATGCGGGCCCAGCCGCCGCCGTCCCGCTCGGCGCGCGCCCGCATCGCGACGTACGAACGGCCGAACCGGAGCCTGCTGACCTCGAGCAACCGGCGCCGGTCGCGGGCCGAGAAGCCGTACGCGTCGCAGAATAGCCGCAGGCGCGGCCCCGCGTTCAGGCGCCGCTGCAGCGGGTCGCGGTCGACGGGGTCGGCGATGGGCGCCCAGTGGCGTAGCACGGTCGCCGCGTCGAACAGCCGGGTCGTCGGGCGTGCCATGTCGAAGTCGATCAGCGCCCACGGCCTCTGGTCGCGAAATATCACGTTTTCCGGGGTTATGTCGCAATGCCCGACCAGCTCGGGCGGCGCGTCGTCCAGCGCCCCGTCGACCCAGACCGCTCCTCGCGGAGGGACGAACCCCTCCACCGCGTCATGGAACCGGCGCACCAGCACCGCGAGCTGCACCAGCGCCTCGTCGCTCACCACGTGAGCCTGCAGCGGGCGCGTCGCCGCCTCCCCCGGGACGTAGGAGAGGATCTCCCGCCCCCGCTCGTCGACCCCGTACACCCGCGGCACCCGGTCGAAACCGGCGGCGTCCAGATGACGCAGCAGAGCGTGCACGGCCGGGCTCGAGGCGCGCATCGGCCGCCGCACGGTGTCGCCCACGCGCACGACCCCCTCCGTCACATCACCGCCGTACAGGGGGATCTCGGGAGCTGACGTGCCGACGAACATGGCGCACCAGCATAGTCCTCCCGTTCCCCGCCAGATGACCTCTTCGTCCCAATTTTTCGCCGACCTCGCCACCGCGGCCGCTACTCCTGGAAGCGGCCGCTACTCCAGGAAACGGGGCCGCCCGCGATACCACCGCTTCCGCTCAACGGCCGCAGACGCACAGAGACAGGCACGAGCCGTGATAAGCAGCGCCGCACCTGTTCCGCAGGCGCTCGCAGGCGCCCGTGTGAGCACCCCGGAGCGACGCGAGCCCGGCGCGGGGCATCCGCCCGGTGAGCAGGGAATCCAGCGGTGAGGGCGACAGTCCGTCCGAAGCCGGTCCCCCGGACCGACCACCGCTCCAGGTTGTCTACGGTTACCCCATGCCCATCGCGCTGGCCTTCGCCGCCTTCGTCACCACCCTGCTGGGCGGGCTCGTCGCGCAGCGCGTCCGCGACCGGCGGCACATCGTGCTCGGCGCGGCCGCCGGCGTGATGCTCGGCGTGGTGGCCTTCGACCTCGTCCCGGAGAGCCTGGAACTGTCACCCCACCGGCTCCTCGGCGTCCCCGTCCCCGTGCTCGCGCTCGCGGCGGGCTTCCTCACCATCCACGTCGTCGAACGGTCGCTCGCCGTCCACGACGTCCAGGACGGGCACTACGCCAGCCACAGCCACCGGCACTCCGCCGTCGGCCTGGGCGCCGGATCGGCGCTGGTCGTGCACAGCTTCATCGACGGCACGGCGATCGGCGCCGCCTTCCAGTCGGGCGGGGAACTGGGCCTGGTGGTGGCGGTCGCCGTCATCGCGCACGACTTCACCGACGGCTTCAACACCTTCACCCTGACGACGCTGTACGGCAACGCCCGGCGCCGCGCCGTGATCCTGGTGCTTCTGGACGCCATCGCTCCCGTGCTCGGCGCCGCGCTGACCTTCCTGGTCGCGATCCCCGAGGCCGTGCTCGCCGGCTACCTGGGTTTCTTCGCCGGCTTCCTGCTCTACCTGGCGACCTCCGACATCCTCCCCGAGGCCCACACCACCGACCACCCCACCCAGGCCACCCTCCTGGCCACGATCGCCGGCACCCTGTTCATGTGGCTGGTCATCGGCCTCGCCGCTCACCATTCATAGCGGCTCGCCCCCCACGGGCCCGGGTGAACGCGTCCGGCACGCGGCCGTGTGACGATTCGGCCGAGAGGGTCAACTCCCCGATTGAAGGGTCGCCGTCCGGGTCACCAGGCACGAGTCCCGTTGTCAGGGTCCTCCCCCAGATCGCTCCGTCGCGTGCACAACCTGGCGAAACCTGTGCGAGTGAGACCAGCGAACGTGGTGTCGGCCCAAAGGTCTCACGGCGCTCTCGTCGAAGGACGTCTACGCAACGACGAATGTACGAGCGTTGACGACCTGTCGCGACGGACTCCCTTCCACATCGGAGGACGTTCGGTGGCGTTGGTGGGAGTAAACACAATCACGTCCGCTCGGTCAAGGATCTGTCACCTGGCTCGAGGGGGGCCGGGAACCGGACACGCATCCGCCGGGCGATCCCGGACACCGACGTCGCGCGACCAGCGGATACGTCGCGACGAAACCTTCAGCACCCCAGCGCAGGAGAACTTCGTGCCGAAACTTTCACCCCGGTGAGCACGCGCCACGCGAGCGGACTACGCCTTTTCCTCTCACTCCGACCGAAAGTTTCAGTAAGGACTTGACACATTTCAGAAGTGTTTCCAGACTGAGCACCCAGGCCGCCCTTGTCAGTCGGTGGTGCGTGTCGCATGGGCCCTGGCCGCGACGTCCCGTGGTGTGCGTCTCCGTTGCAGACGCGACGTCGAGTCGGCGGATGATTCCGCATTCTCTCCGTTTCCTTATGCATTCTCAGGAGCTCACGCATGGGCATGAACGACCTGGCCCCACCCGGGCCCCGCCGCCGCGTCGGCGGTCTCCGCCAGACGCTGATCGCCGGCGCTCTGGGCGCCCTCGGTCTGACCACCGTGCTGATCGCGCCGGGTACCGCCGGCGCGGCCGAGAGCACGCTGGGTGCGGCGGCCGCGCAGAGCGGGCGGTACTTCGGTACGGCCATCAGCTCGGGCAAGTTGGGCGACTCGCAGTACACCACCATCGCGAACCGTGAGTTCAACATGGTGACCGCCGAGAACGAGATGAAGATCGACGCCACCGAGCCCAACCAGAACCAGTTCAACTTCAGCGCCGGTGACCGCGTCTACAACTGGGCCGTGCAGAACGGCAAGCGAGTACGCGGCCACACCCTCGCCTGGCACAACCAGCAGCCTGGGTGGATGCAGTCCATGTCGGGAAGCGCGCTGCGCAACGCCATGATCAACCACATCAACGGCGTGATGGGCCACTACAAGGGCAAGATCGCCTACTGGGACGTCGTCAACGAGGCCTTCGACGACAGCAACGGCGGCCGCCGCGACTCCAACCTCCAGCGCACCGGCAACGACTGGATCGAGGTGGCCTTCCGCACCGCCCGCGCCGCCGACCCCGCCGCCAAGCTCTGCTACAACGACTACAACATCGACAACTGGTCGTGGGCCAAGACCCAAGGCGTCTACAACATGGTCCGCGACTTCAAGTCCCGCGGCGTGCCGATCGACTGCGTGGGCCTGCAGTCGCACTTCAACAGCCAGAGCGCCTACAACTCCAACTACCGCACCACCATCTCCAGCTTCGCCGCCCTCGGCGTCGACGTGGCGATCACCGAGCTGGACATCCAGGGGGGTTCCGCGCAGACCTACCAGTCGGTGACCAACGACTGCCTGGCCGTGTCCCGCTGCGTCGGCATCACCGTATGGGGCGTACGCGACAGCGACTCCTGGCTCGGCGCCAACACCAGCCCCCTGCTGTTCGACAGCAACGGCAACAAGAAGGCCGCCTACACCTCGGTCCTCAACGCCCTCAACTCGGCCACTCCCAACCCCACCCCCACGCCGACCCCCACTCCCACGGTGACGCCGACGGTGACCCCGACCCCCACTCCCACGCCGACTCCCACGGCGCCCGGCGGGAGCGGTCCGATCAGGGGTGTCGCGTCCGGGCGATGCGTGGACGTGCCCAACGCCTCCACCACCGACGGCACCGGCGTCCAGCTGTGGGACTGCAACGGCCAGAGCAACCAGACCTGGACCTCCACCTCGGCCGGTGAGATCAAGGTCTACGGCAACAAGTGCCTGGACGCCGGCGGCAGCGGCAACGGCGCCAAGATCCAGATCTACTCCTGCCACGG